>JAEZIT010000130.1 GCA_023436495.1 Acidobacteriota bacterium | reverse complement strand
CCTTCGGCGGCTTCCATGACGGATTCGCTTACGGTCGGGTGTGCGTGCATGATGCGGCCGAGTTCGTCGGCGGTGCATTCGAGCGCCATGGCGACGCAGGCTTCGGCCAGCAATTCCGTGGCGTGCGGGCCGATCATGTGAACGCCGAGGACCTCGTCATATTTCTTGTCGGCGACGATCTTGATAAAGCCGTCGGTCTCGCCGAGGATGCGTGCCTTGCCCGAGGCCGAGAACGGGAATTTACCGATCTTGACGTCATAGCCGGCTTCCTTGGCTTTGGCTTCTGTCAAGCCGACGGATGCGACCTCAGGATCGCAGTACGTGCAATTCGGGACGAGGTTGTGCTTGATCGGCTCGACCTTTTTGCCGGCGATCTTTTCGACGACCATGATGCCTTCTTTAGAGGCAAGGTGGGCGAGCTGTGCCGTCGGGATGACGTCGCCGATAGCGAAAATGCCGGGTTCGGCGGTTTCGCAGAATTCGTTGACCTCGACGGTGCCGCGATCGCTGACCTTCACCTTTGTGTTCTCAAGGCCGAGGCCTTCGAGGTACGGCATTCGGCCGACGGCGACGAGCAGCATTTCGGCTTCGAGCTCGACGGTATCGCCCTTGGCGTTCTTGCCGGAGACCTTGACGCCCTTCTTCGATTTCTCCATCTTGTCGAGCTTCAGGCCGGTCTCGACCTTGATGCCCTGTTTTTTAAAGGCGCGCTGGAGCTCTTTTGAAACTTCGGCATCCTCGAGCGGAACAATGCGGTCGAGAAGTTCGACCAGCGTCACTTCAGTTCCAAACCGATGATAAACGCTTGCGAATTCGCTGCCGACGGCGCCGGAACCCATCACGACCAGCGATTTCGGTACCTTTTGAAGTTCGAGGATATGATCGGAATTGACGACCTGTTTGCCGTCGGTCTCGAATCCGGGGATCGGGCGGACGACCGAGCCGGTCGCGATGATGATGTTCTTCGTCTGGATCGTTTCTTTCTTGCCGTCGGCGAGGGCTACTTCGACCTTGCCGGGCGCGGCGATCTTGCCGAAGCCGTTAAATACGGTCACCTTGTTCTTTTTCATAAGATAGGTGACGCCGGCCGAATTTTTGTCGACGATGCCGGATTTGTAGTTCTGGACGCCAGCCCAGTCGAAGCTGCGGTTATCGACCTTCAGGCCGAATTTCTCAAATTCGCCGGCTTTTTGATAAAGATGTGCCGCGTTCAGAAGCGCCTTTGTTGGAATACAGCCGCGGAGCCCGCACGTGCCGCCGAGCTTTGCGTCCTTTTCCTTTTCAATAAGAGCGACTTTTAACCCAAGCTGTCCCGCGCGTACGGCGGCGACATAACCGCCAGGGCCCGAACCGATAATAGTTAGATCAAATTGTTCTGCCATTTAAATCCTCGTTTTACAGAAGTATATGTAAAACAGATATTATAACGGCACGCCGCCGAACAAACAAAAACGGCGCCCACAGATTGTCAGGGACGGCGGCCGAAGATTTTTGTTATATTGGTTCAAAAAGGAGGCAGACGGCGGCCTTTGGGCCCGAAAATCATGAAGCATACTTCCGAATTCGAATCTCTTGTTGACGACGCAAAGTCCCGTATCCATGAAATTACCGTCGAAGAAGCTCTGAAGCGGATGCCGAACGGAGCAAAACTGATAGACGTTCGCGAAGACAACGAATGGAACGCCGGCCACGCCCGCGGAGCCATTCATATCGGCCGCGGCGTGATCGAACGCGACATCGTCGGAGCATTTCCGGACAAGGACGCCGAGCTGATACTGTATTGCGGCGGCGGATACCGTTCGGCGCTGGCGGCGGACAACCTGCAGAAAATGGGCTACACGAACGTACATTCGATGGCCGGAGGATGGAAGGCCTGGAACGACGCGAACGCCCCGGCCGAGGGGCCAAGATAATGGACCAAAATACGAAAGAGACCGCACGTGAGAACGCCCGAAAGATCGCCGCGGATTTTGCCGAACACGGTGACGTGACCGGATGGTTCGACGCGCTTTACCGTGAAGCCGCGGGAAACAGCGAACATATCCCGTGGGGCGATCTGGAACCAAATAAATTTCTGCGGGCCTGGGCAGAGGAAACGGGGCTTCGCGGCGAAGGGCGCAAGGCGTTGGTCGTCGGCTGCGGGCTCGGCGATGACGCGCGTTATTTATATGACCTGGGGTTTAAGGTAACGGCGTTCGATATTTCGCCGACGGCGATCGATTGGGCGAAGAGGCTGCATGAAGATACGGATATAGAGTTTCACGTCGGCAATTTGCTGGAGCCGCGGCCGGAATGGATAGGGGCGTTCGAATTCGTTTTGGAAGTTTATACGATCCAGCCGCTGCCGCTCGCGATCCGCGAACGGGTGATTGATTCGATAGCGTCGTTTGTAGGCGAAGGCGGGCGGCTTGTGGTAGTAACGCGCGGCCGCGAAGATGACGATGAGCTGGCGGAATTGCCGTGGCCACTGTCGCGGAAGGACCTTTCGCGATTTGAAGAACGCGGCTTGCGCGAGGCCGGTTTTACCGAGATGCCCGGCGACGAAGATCCACCGGCTGTGCGGTTCGTAGTCGAATACGAACGGCCGGGAAGAGATTAACCAAACGCCGCAGTTCTTTCGGCAAGTCTTTCCTTCAGACTCGAACAGACCAGGTCGCACAGGGCGAAAATTGATTCGTCCGCGATCAGATAATAGACCGTATTTCCGTCGCGGTCGCGCGTGATCAGCCCGGCGTCCTGCATTATTTTAAGGTGCTTGCTGACATTCGGCTGGGTCGATTCGACCGCGTCGGCAAGGTCCGTTACGCTTAACCTGCCGCTCTGTAATCGCTGTAAGATCTGTAAACGCAGCGGTTCCGCCAACACCTTGAACCGCGCCGCGACCATTTCGACCGCTTCTTTCGACATTTCCATATTAAACTTGCTTCCCATGTTTGACAATATAACTACGTAGTTATATAGTGAATCTAAATTTGATTATACAAACAGGAAAACAATTAATCAAGCAACATGATAAAACAGACAAGCGTTCACGAAATTACAGAGTTATTGAGCAGCGGCGGCGAGTGCCAGGTGATAGACGTCCGGGAATTTTCGGAGTATCACAGCGAACGGATCGCGGAGGCGCAATTGATGCCGCTGTCGAATTTTGAGCGGCACGCGGACGAGATCGACCATTCGAAACCGGTCTATTTGATGTGCCGTAGCGGTAACCGCGCGAAGCAGGCGGCGGAGAAGCTGGCGGCGCGGGGGTTTACGGACATTCACGTGATCGAAGGCGGAATGGGCGCGTGGACCGGAGCGAATCTGCCCGTGATAAAGGGCGAATCGAAGGTCTGGTCGTTAGAGCGTCAGGTGCGGTTCACCGCCGGGTCTATCGTTCTGATCGGAGTGATCCTCGGCGTGTTCGTCAGCCCGTATCTTTACCTGATCCCAGCATTCATCGGCGGCGGATTAGTATTTTCGGCGTTGACGGATACGTGCGGAATGGGAATGATGCTCGCGAAAATGCCTTGGAACAAAGCGCCGGTGACGTGCGAGGCGAAATCGCCCGCGGCGAGGTAAGCAATGACGATGTCCGCAATATTCATCGTGGGCCTGATATTGAGCGCCGCCATCGGTGTTTCGCTTGGGTTGATCGGCGGCGGCGGGTCGATATTGACCGTTCCGATCCTGGTCTATTTTCTCGGGGTCGGCGTTCATGAAGCGGTGGTGATGTCGCTGGCGGTTGTCGGCGCGACCAGCCTTTTCGGAGCGTTCCTGCATTGGCGGCGGCAGAATGTTGACCTGCGGCGGGGCGTGATGTTCGGTGCCGCGGGAGTGGTCGGGGCATTTATCGGGTCGCCGCTGACAAAGATGGTGCCGCCGAATGTGCTGCTGATGATCTTCGGGCTTTTGATGTTCGTGGTTGCGGTATCGATGTTATGGAGGCGAAATCGCCGGCCGGACGACGACGTCAAGAAGGCGGCACATCCGGTCAAGGCCGTGTTCGCGGGCCTCGGGGTCGGTATCATGACGGGATTTCTCGGTGTCGGCGGCGGATTTCTGATCGTCCCGGCGCTCGTCTTTTTTGGCGGGCTAGAGATGAAAAAGGCGATAGGAACATCGCTTTTCGTGATCTTTCTGAACTGTGTCGCGGGGCTTGCCGGGCATCTCGGCGGCGAATATTTTAATTGGGGACTGGCGTTCATTGTGACCGCATTGGCGGTCGGCGGAGCGGCGGCGGGCACGGTCCTGTCGCACCGTATGGCGGCACACCGCTTGCAGCGTATATTTGCAGTTCTCGTTTTAGCGGTAGCCGTGTTTTTGATCGTGAAAAATTACACGGTTTTGGTTTAGCGCTGGTAAAATTACACATAATCACCCGTTTTTGGAGAACATAAAATGAAATTCAAACAGTTTTATCTCGGATGCCTCTCACACGCGTCTTATTATCTCGGTTCCGAAGGCGAAGCGGCCATCATCGACCCGCAGCGTGACGTCCAGCAATATATCGACGAGGCCGACGCGAACGGGCAGAAGATCAAATACGTCATTGAAACGCATTCGCATGCCGATTTTGTCAGCGGGCACATCGAACTCGCGGAAAAAACCGGAGCGGAGATCGTTTACGGCAGCCGCGCGAACACGCATTTCCCGACGCTGAAGGTGAAGGACGGAGATGAGCTGAATGTCGGCAAGGTCAGGCTGCGGTTCATGGAAACGCCGGGGCATACGCCGGAAGGCATAACGATCCTGGCCGACGACGGCGAAGGGCCGGTGAAGATGTTCACCGGCGACACGCTGTTCATCGGCGACGTGGGGCGGCCCGACCTGATAGGTTCGAAGGGATTTACTGCGGAACAGATGGGCGCGATGCTTTACGATTCGCTGCATGAAAGGATCCTGCCGCTGGCGGATGAGACAGAGGTCTATCCGGCGCACGGCGCGGGTTCGCTGTGCGGCAAATCGCTGTCGAAGGAGACGTGGTCCACGCTCGGCGAACAGCGGAAATTCAATTACGCTCTCCAGCCTATGTCGAAGGACGAATTCGTGAAATTGGTCGCGGCGGACCAGCCGGAAGTGCCTATGTATTTTCCGAAGAGCGCCGCGAAGAACCTTGAGGGTTCGGTCCGGCTCGAAGACCTGCCGAAGCCAAGGGCACTGACGTCGGACGAGGCCGCGGAATTCGAAGGCATCTTTCTTGACGTACGGCCCGCGGACCTTTTCGGTGCCGGGCATGTGAAGAACGCGATCAATATCGGCTTGGGCGGGCAATTCGCTTCGTGGGCGGGAACGATGCTCCCGATCGGCGTTCCGATCGCCATCGCCGCCGATATGCAGGAACAGGTTGACGAAGCCTTTATGAGGCTAGCAAGGGTCGGGCATGAGACCGTTACGGGATATCTGCTGATGGGCGATCTTGCGGGCGAGCGGCGGAAGATCGAACAGGTTTCCGTTGAGGAAGCAAAAGAGAGGACGGCAGCCGACGGCGTGCAGTTCATCGACGTACGCCGCGCCGCCGAGCATGCGAGCGGGCACGCGCCGGGAACGGTCAACCTGCCGCTGGATTCGCTGTCGAGAAACCTGGACGGCCTCGATCCGGACAAACCGACGTATGTGATATGTCAAGGCGGATATCGATCGAGCCTCGGGACTAGCATTTTGGAGAATGCTGATTTCAAAGAGATATATAACGTTACGGGCGGCACGGCGGCGTGGATAAAAGCGGGGCTTGAAACGGAATCGTCAGCGGCCGCGTGTGCCGTCACGAAATAGTAAGGCTTATTGGAGCGACAAGTTTATGAGAACGATCATTATCATAGCGGCAATCGTGTCGGCGGCCGCTTTTGGGGCGTGCACGACGGCGCCGACGACAAGGACGGACGCGCCGGCGATGGTCACGAAGAAGGGCATCAGCGAGATGTCGCCCGCGGAGGCGCGTCCTGGGATCGAAGCGGCGTATTCACAGTTCGTCGACGTTCGAACGCCTGAGGAATTCGCATCGGGGCACGCCTACAGGACCCGGAACATTCCGCTGGATACGCTCGCGCAGAATCTGGACAAGCTCGAGAAAAACGAGCCGGTTTATGTGATATGCGAGACGGGACGGCGTTCGAAACAGGCGGCCGAGATATTGGACGCCGCCGGTTTCGTGCGGGTCATAACAATAACCGGCGGCACAGCCGCATGGCGCGAAGCGGGAATGCCGATGGCGGAAAATCCGGCGCCGGGCAGTACGCCGTAGAGGGAACATGGAATTAGTTACTGTATTGGCCATTGTTGGAGTTTGGCTGCTGATGCAGCTTGTGATCCTGCCGAAGCTCGGCGTTTCGACCTGAATGCGCGGGGCATGCGACGCCGGTCGGCGTAAAGGTGACGAAAACAAGCGAGGCCCAAACCCGAATATGGAATAGAAGTAAGCGAGGTTTGAAATGAAGGTCACCGGTGCAAAACAATCAGTCGGGAATACGAAATATGGGATCGTAAAGGAAGTTGAGCTGGCGTTCGACGAAGCGGTCGAGAGGACAAAGAAAGCGCTGGCAACCGAGGGGTTTGGCGTGCTTTCGGAGATCCGCATGGACGAGAAGTTCAAGGAGAAGCTCGGTATTGATTTTCGGAAATACGTGATATTGGGAGCGTGTAATCCGCCGCTTGCGTATAGGACGGTACAGGAAGACCTGAACATCGGGCTGCTGCTGCCGTGCAACGTCGTAGTGTATGAGGCGGACGAATCCGCCACGTCGGTAGTTGCCGCGATCGATGCGGGCGTGATGATGTCCGTCGTGGGCGACACGCCGGAGATCACAGAGACCGCCAATGAGGTGACCGATAAGCTGCGGCGGTCGCTTGAGGCACTATGATCGGCACGGGAAAGCAGGCGCATTGGGAAACCGTTTACACGACCAAGCCGCATGATCAGGTAAGCTGGTATCGAGAGCATCTGGATAATTCGCTGAAGATGATCGGTGACACGGGTGTGTCAAAAGACGCGGCGGTAATCGATGTCGGCGGAGGCAATTCAACGCTGGTTGATGATCTGCTCGACCGCGGATTTTCGGAGGTGACGGTGCTGGATATTTCGGATACGGCGCTGGCAGCCAGCCGGGCGCGGCTCGGGCAAAAGGCAAACCGCGTCGAGTGGATCGCGGGGAACGTTACTGAGGTTACGCTGCCTGAGCATCACTACGACGTTTGGCATGACCGTGCGGTCTTTCATTTTCTGACCGAACCGAACGACCGCCGCAAATATGTCGAACTGGTCAAGCTCTCGGTAAAACCGGGCGGCCATGTGATAATCGCGACGTTCGGCCTGGGCGGGCCGGAGAAATGCAGCGGCCTGAATGTCGTTCGGTACGACGCGGCGTCGATGCACGCTGAATTCGGGGACGATTTTCGGTTAGTAGACAGTATGGACGAACAACACCAGACGCCATTTGGGACAACACAGGAATTTATATACTGTTATTGCCGGCTCGAGGGATAACGCGAGCGAAAGTTGCGACGCCTCACGCCCGCGATCCGCGCATCTTTGCCGATCGCGGGTTTTTCGTTAAAATCTAAGCGAACATTCGCATTCTTAAAACTCTACAGGATCAAGAAATTATGTCAGAAGCAGCAGAAAAGGCGGTGAAGACGCGGATCGAGACCGATTCGATGGGCGAGATCGATGTGCCCGCGGACGTTTATTGGGGAGCGCAGACGCAGCGTTCGCTGAAGCATTTCAACATCGGGTTCGATGTGATGCCGCGCGAGGTCATCCGGGCGCTCGGCATTTTGAAGAAGGCGGCGGCGATCGTCAACAACGACCTCGGGAAGCTGCCGGACGACAAATTGAAGCTGATCGTGCAGGCGGCTGACGAGGTTATCGAGGGCAAACTCGATGCGCACTTTCCGCTGCGGGTGTGGCAGACCGGTTCAGGGACGCAGACTAATATGAATGCGAACGAGGTCATTTCCAACCGCGCGATCGAGATGGCGGGCGGCGAAATGGGTTCGAAAACGCCCGTTCACCCGAACGACGACGTGAATAAATCGCAGTCGTCGAACGACACGTTCCCGACTGCGATGTACATCGCGGCGGCCGAAAGGCTTACGGCTTTGATCCCGGAAGTCAAAAAGGTCCACGACGCCATTGACGCCAAGGCTAAGGAATTTGCCGACGTCGTAAAGATCGGACGAACGCATTTGCAGGACGCGACGCCGCTGACGGTCGGGCAGGAGTTCGGCGGATGGGCAAACCTGATCAAACGCGATATCGACCGGCTGCTGCTCGTGCTGCCGGGCCTGTTCGACTTGGCGATAGGCGGAACGGCGGTCGGTACGGGATTGAACGCACACCCGGAATTTGCGGACCGCGCCGCGGCAAAGATCGCGGAATTAACGGGTCTGCCTTTCAAATCGCATCCGGACAAATTTGCGGCGCTTTCGGCACATGACGAGGTTGTATTTGCATCGGGCGCGCTGAAGACGTTGGCCGGGAGCCTTATGAAGATCGCGAACGATATTCGCTGGCTCGGGTCCGGGCCGCGGTGCGGTATCGGCGAGATCACGCTGCCCGAGAACGAGCCCGGAAGTTCCATCATGCCCGGCAAGGTCAACCCGACGCAGCCGGAAGCTATGACGATGGTCGCGGTACAGGTCTTTGGGAACGACGCCGCCATCGGATTTGCTGGGTCGCAGGGCAATTTCGAGTTGAATGTCTTCAAACCCGTGATGATCCACAATTTCCTTCATTCCGTGCGGCTTATCCATGACGCCTGCCACGGGTTTGTCGATTACTGTGTCGCGGGCATCGAATTGAACCGCGAGCAGATCGATAAGTACTTAAGCGATTCGCTGATGCTCGTGACGGCGCTGAACCAGCACATTGGTTACGACAATGCCGCGAAGATCGCAAAAAATGCTCATAAGAAGGGTCTTAGCCTTAAGGAGTCCGCGATAGAGCTGGGCCTGCTGACGGCGGAGAAGTTCGACGAGCTGGTAAAACCGGAAGAGATGACGCATCCATAGTTCGAAAACGGAACGGACACCTTCCCAAATATATGAAACTACTCCTCCTGGCCATCTTGTTGTGCCCGATAACGGTTTCGGCACAGCACACATTCAAGGTGCAGAACCCCGCAGGCACGATAAATGTCGCTATTGAGATCGAAAAATGTGAGGAAGGCAGAAGCTGCCGAGGAGCATCGAAATTCGCGTTTTCGCGCCGCGGCCAGGACGAGCCATTCCAGGTGATAAACCTGCCGGACACGATTATGTGGCTGGATGACGACAAGCCACAGGTAAACAGGACGCTGCTGTACGACGAACAGAGCGTCATGACATTTGACGATTTCAATTTCGACGGGCTTGAGGACGTCGCTATTTGTGACGGCAATAACGGCGCTTACGGAATGCCGTCATATCAGGTCTATCTCTATTCAAAGGCCGAAGGACGGTTCACGAACAATGCCGCGTTTACAAAGCTCGGGCAGGAGTATCTCGGGATGTTCGAGGTCGACCCGAAGCGAAAGCGGCTGTCGACGCTGACTAAATCCGGATGCTGCTGGCATCAAGCGGCGGAATATATTGTCGTGAACAACGTTCCGAAAATGGTGCTTGAGATAACGGACGACGCGACATACACAGGGCAGGGCGGCGACAAGGTGAAGGTAACGACCCGACGATTGGTCAAAGGGCGGTGGCAGACAAGCGTCAAATACGTCAAACGCGAGGACTGATCGCATAACCGTTTTGATCTTATTAGCTCCCGGGCGTACGAAATTTCATACGCCCGGGAATTTTCATTGTGGTCAGTACGATCGAACCTTCTCAGTTCCAGGCCTCGCTAAGGCTGTGCCGCCGAAAGTGCTCGAAAGTCCGCAAAATCTGACCAAATTCGGGCCTTGGTGTCGGGTTTGACCGGTGAAACGATAGGCACTTCGATGTTCTCTTCGGAGAAGACGTGCAGGACCATCTGCCCGCATTTACCGGGTTCGAACACATCGTAGGGATAGGTATAAACTCCTGCGTATGTGTAGCGCGTTTTTACCTTGTAATAATTCAGCAGCTCGGCTCCAAATTCGACCTTGTTTCGTTTCAGCGGGGGAATTTCTTTGCCGTCGCACATCAGTTTCATCTGATAGAAATCGGCTTTGAATTTCATGTCCGGCGGGACAGGCACGCCGATGGTCGCGGCGGCGACGATCCCGAGGAATATTGATTTTCCGGTGGCAGTTACTTCCGGCAATGCCAGAATATCGACGACGGGTTTCAGCTGGCCGGCGTATTCGTTCCAATTTCGCAGGTCTTTGAACCTGTCGACGGTGTTGACAGCTCCTTTTTCCCTATTACGTTTGTCGCGTTTTTTCAGCGATTCCAGGCGATCCTTTTCCGAGACGTAAAATTTGAACACCGGCGTCATATAGCTGATCTGGTAATCCTTGATATCGTCCTCATAGGGCTTCCGCGGAAATTTCTTGACGTCGATCTGTGCCTTGATGGTCTCGACCGGAAATGTCCCTTCGGGCATATTGGGCATCAGTTCGGCCGACGGAGCACCTTTGCCGGCGGCTATTTCACGAGCCTTTTCCAGAAGTTCGCGGCCCTGCTCGATGCGGACAATTCCGGAGATCCCGGGGCCGCCTTGTGCCTGTATGCCGAACGTGGTCAGGCCGACCACCTCGCCGAGCGAATTGAATAACGGGCCGCCGGAATTGCCCGGATTGATGTTAACGTCGGAAATGATGGCGCGTTCCTCGATCTTGCTGACAATGCCCGAGGTCAGGATCTTTTCCTGAAACAGCGGGCTGCCGATCGTAAAAACGCGTTCGCCTTCGATAACGGCCGGTTCGCCGGGCTTGTCTTCAGCTATTTTGAGGACGCGGCAAAACGGGCACGCCGACAGATTTACCTGAAGTACGGCGATGTCGCGGTCGGCATCCTCGGCAAGCAGACGAGCCTTTACCGCAGTTTTCTCATCGAACCGAATACGGATCTCATTCGATCTCGCGACAACGTGCTGATTCGTTAAGACCAAACCTGCTTCGTCGATAATAAAACCGGTACCGGAACCAAGTTCGCCCTCGACGGTAACGACACCGGCGCGGAGAGTTTTGAAGAGTTCGCCTTCCTCGCTGACGCGGCGCCGCGATGGAGCAGGTACGGAATCGGAATATCCCGCCGTGATCTTGGCATTGTCGTTGCTTAATTCGATCGTCGCCGGCTTATCGTCTATCGTGAATGCTTGTTCCCAGGTGAATGTCCGGTTCTCGAATTCCAACGGTTTTACGGAGCGAACAGTGTAATTACCCGGCGGAAGCGACAGTGACGCTGTGCCCTCGAACGAAGTGGAAAGGCGCACCTCGGTAAACGACGGGTCGCCCGGTTTTGAAATGACAAGAGCAAATTTCGGAACGCTGCGCGGGGAAAGATCTTTATCGACGACGGCAACCTTTACGGTGACATTGTCCGCCGTCTGTGCGATCGCAAACGAACACGCGGCGGCAAGGAAGAAGAGCACAGCGAAAGCGCGCGCTTTGCCTGTTGAGCTGACGAACATATTAAACTCCTTTTGATAATGCGGGATCGGGGAAGCGGCACGGGTGTGGGAAACCGCACTCCTGTGCGTCAACTTCAATGACAATCTATATCGTTTTGACTTGCCGGTCAACAATTATGAAGTGTTAACGAGATACCCGTGGGATCACATCACCGTTTCGATCTCATCGAATCCCGGGCGTACGAAACTTCGTGCGTTCGGGAATTTTCTTTCAGTCTCCCGTCGGATGTTTTCGAGCAGGGCGATCATCGGTTTTACGATGTCTTTTGTATCGGAATCAAGCAGGGCGCTCCAGGCGGAGATGGAACGGTCGATGCCGATAAGGGCGACTTTTATGGAGCCGTCCTTGTCCTGAATGACGCTGTCGCGGACTAGGCCGCTTTCGGGTTCGTCCGCGAGGTCGAGTTCGGCGTCGGAGCCGCGAAAGATCTTGGCGGCGATCTGAAATTGATACCAGCGAATGATCTGCAGCAGTTCGGCTCGGATGTCGTCATCGATCGATATGGCGAACGAATCATTTTCGAGGATCTCGCTGGTTGTATGGGCGTATTTTTCAGCGAGTTTTACGAGGTCCTGCCGGCGTATCGCTTCCCTGCGTTCAGCTTCGGAAAACTCCGGTTCCGCATCGAGGTCGATCCCTAATTCTTCTGCTTTCTCGCGAAGTTTTTCCTTTGCCTCGGCAAAAATTCCCGCCAGCCGTTTCCAGAACGCTTCGTTCGTAACGTCGCGTTCTTCGTCGGTCAGAACTTCTTCCTGTTCCATCGCAAAAACACGGCACCGCGACGTGAAACTGCAGCGCTCGCACCACCGGTCACAATAATTGTAAATGCCGGAAATGAAGTTGTCTTCGAGGTCGTTCATCAAGGGGGAATCAGGATCCACGCATTAAAGCGTGCCCTGCGCGGGCAGAAATTGCAAGCCGGCCCGGCGCGTTTCAGCCGCCGATAATGACGGTAAATTCGCCTTTCATTATTTTGTTCGGCGGCCCGAGCGGTTCGATGATCGTGTCGCCCATTCTGCACGCGGGCATGTTATTTATCAGAACAGTTTGCGAACCGTCGACGACGACACCGGGACCGTGCGGCGGCACCGGCGAAGGCGTCGTACAGGCATGAATGTCCGACATGCCCGCCATTCCGCTGATCGTGCTGCTGAGCGCGGCGAGCGCGGCTGCCTTTGCTGCCTGTTCGGCAGCGTACGCGGCCGGAGCTCCGGGCGTGCCGGCGGCAGCCATGGTCGCGGATTCGGCGGCCTTGACGGTTGCGTCGGATGCGGCTTTGGCGGCCTGAAGCGCGGCAGCGGCCGCGGCCGGGATCCCGCGCCACGCGGGAAGGTTTCCGATGATCACGTCCTTGCTACCCGGCCCGGGCGTTAAAACCGGGGGCAGCGGGTGCATCACATTATCTGTTGTCCTGGCGGCGGGCCCTGTAGGCATCGCGGTTCGCTCCTTTTGTTACGGGATCAATCGCCCATCGCCGACGGCGGCGTAAACGTTTCCTGGTTATGTTTCTGCTGTTTGACCGGCGACGTCAGATTCGCTCCCGGTTCGGCTTTATCGGCTTCCTTGGGTTCGGTCGGGTCGGTCGGGCTGCTGCCTGAGCCGGAGCCCGCGGCGCCGCCGCTGTTGAGCATGACCATGGTGCCCTTGATAAATATACCGGCCGAATTGATATTGATAAAATTCCCGCCGACCTTGAGCGTCAGGCTCGTTCCCGTTTCAATGGTCAGCGTTGTACCGGATTTCAGGTGTATCTCGGTCCCGGCGTCGAGCGCGTATTTCGTGCCGACCTTTTCGTCCATATCAGATCCAACCTTCAGCGACATCTTGCCGTCGATCTTTTCCATTTGGTTTCCGCGTACCTTTAGGTGCTTGTCCTTTTTGACCCATTCAAATTGGTCGCGCTGGACGATCATGTGGCGGTCGCGGCCGATATGTTCTTTGGCGTCATTTTTGACGCGGATGTCTTCGTCCTTTTCGGCGTGGATGAATATCTGTTCCGATCCCTTCTTGTCTTCAAAACGGATCTCGTTAAAACCGCTGCCGCCTTTCGACGAGTGCGTCTTGATGGTCGATTTCGTCTTTTCGTCGGGCAGCGTGTAGGGCGGCATCGAATCCGCGTTGTAAACACAGCCGGTTATGATCGGCTGATCCGGGTCGCCTTCGATAAAATCAACGAGCACTTCCATACCGATGCGCGGTACGAAGAAGACTCCCCATTTCTTTCCTGCCCAATTATGAGCGACGCGTACCCAGCATGAACTGTCGGCATCGCTCTGCCCTTCGCGGTCCCAGTGAAACTGTACCTTTACGCGGCCGTATTTGTCGGTGAAAATTTCTTCGCCGGCGGGTCCGACGACCGTTGCCGTCTGGCTTCCGCGCACGACGGGTTTTTCGGCCGTACGCATCGGACGAAACGGCGGTGCTCCCGCGCCGTGCAGCAGCGCGGTGAAGGAATTCGCATATGGCTGGTCAGGTTGGTCGTCCGATACGTAAGGCGGCATCTGTACTGCTTCGTGCGTGACGGCCGTAATAACGTATTGCTTGTTCAGCGATTCGTTGGGATGATGCGACATCGTAAATCGATACCCGGACGTCATCGCCGAACAATCGCCGGCGCCGGTCGCCGTATGGTGCATCGCGTCGAATGCCTGCATGCAGTTCTCGGCCGTGCGTTTATTGTCCTCGAATATCTTCTGCAGATCCGACGCGCGCTCGGCGCCCGTACGATCGATGCCGTCGAATTTCCGCGCGTAGCCGCCGGGGAAATCGTAGGATTCGAGCTTTGTATTGCCACCGATCGAAAATCGCGACGGCTGTTGAGCGTCGAGTTTCTTGCCGGGCAGTTCGAATTTGTGGTCCCAGAGAGTCACCTTGCCGGTCAGCAGCCTGTAATCGGCGTTCCAGCCGTGGATGGCGGTCACATAATCTTCATCGATGACCTGATGAAAATAGGGGATCGTCGATTTGGACGGACAGTCGCGGTGCGATTGCGGGGTGTTCGCGATTACCAATTTGTGAGAGCCGCCGGAATGTTCGAAGAAGTAATAGATGCCCTCTTCTTCCATCAGCCGCGCCGCGAAATCGAAATCGGATTCGCGGTATTGCACGCAGTAATTGCGCGGGTGGAACGTTCCCTGGATCTCATACTTGACCTCAAAGCCTTCGAAAACCGCTTTGAGAATGTCGGGCACGCTCTTGTGCTGGAAGATCCGACTCTGAAATTTCTGAGTCAGTACCCAGACGTGCGGGACAATGCTGATGTTATAGAACGAGAACCGGACGTGACGCGTGCCCTGTGAAAACCGGTTGACAATCCCGCTGAACGATCGGCTGGTCCCGTCGGCCTGTTCTATCTCGATAGAGACTCCTTGTCCCAAAAGCGAACTCGGGTCGACGAAGGTCGGTTCGTACCCCGCGTCGCTCTCTTCGTGAAGCAGTTCCGCCTCGATGCTAAAAAGCCGGGAAAGGCCTTCGTTTGCCGACATTTTGTTTATCAGCAAAAAGTCCTTTCCCAGCGGGGTCTTGATCTTCAGCAGCCGTTTGTCTTGCGTAATCGCCATCGGTTCTCCCGTCTGTCCAGCCCCACGTTTCGGTTGTCGGCTTAACTAATTTCGTAAGCGAATTTCTCGCCTTCGCCGACCGAAACATGAACCTTTTTGATCCCTTCGCCGCTTGCCATTCGCGACAGTACTTCGCCGCTCATTTCAGGCAATAAGGTCCCGGTCAGAATGTTATAGACATTCCTGGCGCCGCTATCCACGTCTGTACAGCGTTTCGCCACAGTATCTATGACGGAATCATCGTAAGAAAATTGCGCTCCGTGATTGTCCGCGATTCGGTTCTTGATCTTGCCGAGCTGCAGTTTGATGATCAGCCTTAGGATATCGTCAGAGATCGGATAATACGGCACGGTGACCATGCGGCCAAGAAGTGCGGGTTTGAACGCCTTGTTCAGTTCCGGTTTGACAGCATCAACAAGTCCAGCCGGTTCGGGCTTCGTATCCGGATCGGCGCAGAGCTTCATGATCGTGTCCGTGCCGACGTTGGACGTCAGAAGGATGATGCAGTTCTTAAAATCGATCTCGCGGCCCTCGCCGTCTTCGAGGACGCCTTTGTCGAAAACCTGGAAGAACAGCTCCATCACATCAGGGTGAGCTTTTTCCACCTCGTCCAGCAGCACGACCGAATACGGTTTGCGCCGCACGGCTTCGGTCAGCACGCCGCCTTCGCCGTAGCCGACATATCCCGGAGGCGATCCCTTGAGGCTCGAGACGGTATGTGCTTCCTGGTATTCGCTCATGTTGATCGAGATAAGGTTGCGTTCGCCGCCGTACAGAGCTTCGGCAAGAGCGAGAGCGGTCTCGGTCTTTCCGACGCCGGAGGTTCCGACGAGCAGGAACACGCCGATCGGGCGTTTCGGATCGGTCAGGCCGGCACGCGAGGTGCGGATGCGCTGGGCAATTGCTTCGAGGGCGTGATCCTGGCCGAGCACGCGTTCGCGCAGCGTCTCGTGCAGGTTCAGCACGGCGTTTATCTCATCGGCGACCATCTTGCCGATTGGGATGCCAGTCCAGCCGGAAATTACTTCGGCGACGGTCTGGCCGTTGACGACCGGCTGCATCAGCGGCGTTTCGCCCTGAATTTCTTTCAGCTCGGCATTTAGACGTTTTAGCTCGGACCTTAGAAACTCGTTATCGATCGGTGCAGGTGCCGCAGCGGTTTCACCGCCGGCAGCGACCGCTTCCGTTGCATGGCCTTCTACCGCCGGAGCGCCCTCAGCGGAGGCAGCAGCTGCAGCCGTATGTTCAGCGGAATCACCGTTGCCGTTCGGCGCCGCAGCAGGCATTGCCGCGCCGGCAAGACGCGAATCAAGCCGGGACAATTCCAACTTGGTGCGGATCGTCCTGATCTGGTCGGTGAGCTCTTTTTCCTTTGTCCACTGTTCGTTAAGCTCGGCGAGTTTCGCTTCCGTTTCGGCCCGCAGTTTCTTTAACTCGTCGATGCGGGCGTCGTGTTCGGCTCCGGTCACGAGCTCGCGCTCGAGCGCGTCGATCTCGGAAGAAAGGTTCTGGATACGCCGCGTTGCGTCTTCGATCGACGCGGGCGTCGCGCCCTGTCCGATCGCGACTTTTGCACAGGCGGTGTCGAGCACGGAAACGCTCTTGTCCGGAAGCTGGCGGCCGGTGATATATCGATGCGAGAGCTTAACGCATTCGACGATGGCTTCGTCAAGAATGCGGACATTGTGGTGCTCTTCCATCTTGTCGGCGATGCCGCGCATCATCGCGATGGCCTTCTCTTCGTCAGGCTCTTCGACCTTGACGACTTGGAAACGCCGGGCGAGAGCCGCGTCCTTCTCGAAATACTTCTTGTATTCGGCCCAGGTCGTCGCTGCGATGGTGCGGAGTTCGCCGCGGGCGAGCGCCGGTTTTAGAAGATTTGCCGCGTCGTTTTGGCCCGCTTGCCCGCCGGCACCGATCATCGTGTGAGCTTCGTCGATGAACATGATTATAGGCTGCGGCGATGATTTTACTTCGTCGATGACGGATTTCAAGCGTTGTTCGAATTCGCCTTTGATGCCTGCGCCTGCCTGCAGCAGGCCGAGGTCAAGCGAGCGAACGACGACATTCTTGAGCGGGTCGGGCACATCGCCTTCAGCGATTCGAAGCGCGAAGCCTTCGACGACGGCTGTCTTTCCTACGCCGGCTTCACCGGTCAGGATCGGATTGTTCTGGCGGCGACGGGTCAGAATATCGACGATCTGGCGGATCTCGAGGTCGCGGCCGAGGATCGGATCGATCTTGCCAGCGGCGGCTTTTGCGGTTAGGTCTTCGGTATATTGATCCAACGCCTTCGTCTTTCCGGGGACGCCGGCGGCGACGGGCGCGCCGGATGCGGAGACCGTCTCTCCAAGTGCGACGGCATCGCGGGCTTCGGCGGAATCAGCGGTGATCTCGGGTAGTTTGGCCTGCAGTGACTCGGCCGAAATATGATCGAATTCTTTGGAGATATCGCGCGCGATCCGGGCGAAGCTTTCATTCGCGAGCAGCGCCATCGTCATATGTCCCGAACGCACGCGTGCCGCACCGTAATCGACCGAGGCCAGCAGCCACGCGTCCTGTATCCATCGCGGGATACGGTCGCTAAGGCCGGGCGTGCGCGAATTTCCGCTCTTCAGGCGGTCAAGCGCCTGCGAGACGTCACGCGACAGCCTGTCGACATTCACTTCGAAATGATGACAGATCTTGTGCAGGTCGGTGTCGTCCTGTTCGAGAAGCTTTGCAAGAATATGCTCGACCTCGACGTCATAATTCGTGCGTGAGAGGCACAGGCCGGCTGCGCCTTCGAGAGCGTTTCGGCAAGTATCGTTCAATCTGCCGACCAATGATTTTAAATTTACGTTCATAATATTCTCCAAAGGGCGGTATTAACCGCAGAGACGCAGAGTTTTCTAAATAAATTTGATTACGAAATGACGAATTCGGTAATTTCGATAGTGAACACAAAACCGACCATCCTACCGCAGTCATTTAATATTCTCGCCTACGGCTTTCAAACACTACTTAAAACAACCTGTTCGTCATCGCTTTTGAACGGTTGTGTTTTCAGCCATGACGTCCACCCCAAATGCGGGCGGCGGACCGCACGTGTCGTCAGGACCGTGCCGGGAACCTGCCGGGCTTTTAATATCAATTGCACGTCGAAATCGAATTCTTCGCCGGCCATGAATTTCACGATCGACCCCATCGCGCCGTGTGCCGAACCGTTCGGCAGGAACGCCTGGAATTTTTTGAATTCGAGTGGGCCGAGACGCACGCGGAATTTCGATTGCTGGTGCCATATCCGCGTTCCGACGATCGCACTGCTGCCGAGGCCGCTATTGCGCGTGCCGAGCCGTGTCACGTCTCCCTGTTCCAACTCTAACCATTGACCGAATAATTGATCGATTTTTGCCTTTATGCCGAAGTAATCGCTGAGAATGTTTTCGAGAGCGCTCGCCGAATGGGGTTTCTGGGCTATCAGACCCGTATACGGCAACAGACGTTCGTCCTCGAGAGCCATTTTGCCGCGGATCCTATCCGTGCCCAATCCCGCAAAATCGAAAAGGTACGACGTGAAATCGTCGTTACCGCGCTCATATCCGACAGGGAAGCGGTATTTCGCCCACGCCTGAAAGAACATCGATACCGCACGGTGTGTGAAAATATCGAGGAACGCCCACATCGCAGTGTCGCGGTGGCGGATGCGGTCAAGGACGAGTTCGGTATAATGTGTGGGCAAAACGCCGCTGACGCCCGCCATTCCCATGAAATTGACCTGCATTTCGGTCAATTCGCGTCCCGTCGCTTCATCGGTCGAATCGTTTATTTCGTGTATCTCGCTCGGCGGAAAATCAAGAGCGATGCGCGACCGGAACCGCACGACCTCCTCATTGGGCAACGCATCGCGGCCGACTGGTTTTCGGTCTGAGGAAATCTTTTCGAGAAGTCGCACCGCCTGAAAAAATTCGAAACGATACGGTTCCTCGGCGAGTTGTTCATTCAGCGGCTTGGCCATGTCTTTAGGGCAGTAAAAGGGGTGGAAAGGCAATTTATGAAACAATCGCATTCTTCCCGAATCGCCTTTTCAGTTTCTCAGTAACTTCTCCGCGCTCTCGCTTTCACTCCCGTAATTCTTAATACTTAAAGCAGTTCCTGCTCACCCGCCCTTGCCGGGAAGCGTTTTACGTCCTCTTCGCGCTGTTCGGTACGCAGCGTCATCTGGTTAAAAGAATTCAGCGACGAATACAGCCCCAAAAACCGTTCGAGCACGCACGCGAACAGGAACATGCCGCTGCCTACGAAATCCTCTTCGTTGAATGTGACGGTCGTCTCAAGCCCGCGGACAAAGCCGGCTCCGATGTGCCCGCCGATCTGCCGAACGGCGCGCTTCGTTTCTATTCCTGTGATGCCAAGTATTTGTTTTCGCGTCACGGACGAATCGTCGAAATTATAAAGGTGCAGTATTTCCTGCAGCGCCTCGGGCTTTCCGTTGTCGCTGTTTACAAGCGACAGGTAATTCAGATTCAGATGCGAGATCAGCCGCCATTGCGCGGAACGCCGCTGCGGCGGGCGAATAGTTTCGGTCGGTTTTGTCAGGCAGCGAACGCGCGAGAGCAGGGCCGTTCCTTCAACCTCAAAATCCCCGTCGCGGCCGCCGAATGGCAGCTTTCCGGGCAGGTCGCGATTGGTGCACGTGGTTTTGACATTCAGCACCTCGACTGCGGGAACGAGCGGATCGAAATTCATGTCAACCAGTGACATAAAGATCTCTGTTCCCTCGTCGTCCGGCCGCCGTGACGGCTTGCGCGCGGCGTACCAGAAAGATCTTTCCATCTCTTCGCCATAAGCGTGGCGGAGCGAATAGAATGGCGAAAATTCCCGCATCGTGCTCGTACGCGGGTCGACCGTGACCACCTCATCTACCGAATAGATCTCGGTAGTCGTCTGGCGATGGACGTCGGGAATTATCTGGTATTCATACCGCTGCTGCGACAGATAAATCGGGTCAGCCATTCGAGAAAAAAGATTCACGATCGGACTGCAGCCCATTTTGAACGTATCGGCCGTAACAGGCGCGGCCGGCGGCGTCACGTCCTTCAGATGGATCAGAATATCGAAATGACTGCCGAACTTTCCGGCGATAGCCCGGTCGATGCCAAACAGGTTGAAGAAGAGAAATTTATAAGGGAACGCGAAATATTCGGTTAGTAGGCGATAGCCTGAAAACGAACGCTTTGTGAAGGGAAGCACGGCCTCATTGTCGCTAAACCCGACCTGACGAATTGCTTCTGCGGCGGGAATGATGACGGGATCGGGCAGCTTTAGCTGCATGTTCGTCATCGTCATCATCGTCTTGGTTCCTACGGGCGGCTCCTTCGGCCGAATTTCAACCGCGGTCGCATGATTGAAAATTATCTCGTACAGCGGAAAAACAAGCTGCGGGTCGCCGTCGATGTAAAAACGGAAATGATCCGGCGGTTCGCCGGTTTCGCCGACGCGCATTTCGCGAAGCTCAGCGTTTCCGTAACACCGCATGCTCAGCCGAATGTGGCTGTCGGCGTATTTTCCGCGCCCGTCCTTCGGCGCAGCCGATTCGAGTGCTGCCGATTCGATCTCGACCGGCGCCAGCTGTACATCGAACGCCGTCCTGAACTGGCAGGCCGTGCCGTCGACCGGGCGGGAATTAAGCCGAGCGCCCCGTTCGAGGACCTGCATCGCCGTAAGCTTGTCATTAGGCGAACCGAACGAGAATTGCGCGATCGCCATCGACGGGATCGGCGCGAGATAATGCGGATAAAGGACATTTATGAAAGATTCGGTTATCTCGGGCAGTTCATCGTCGAGCTTCAGCCCGATGCGGCCTGTAAGAAACGCGAACGCTTCGATCATCCGCTCGACGTGCGGGTCCTCGATCTTTTCTTCGTCCAGGAGCAGGCGTGCGGCTATTTTCGGATACTTTCGGGCAAAATCCGCCCCCATCCGCCGCAGGAATATCAGTTCCCGTTCGTAATATCCAAGGAGTTCGTCACGCATAGGGGATGGTTATTATAGCTCAATTCCGCGCGATTCCGGCAGTCCGCTCGGTTATGACGACGAAACGGAAAAATCGCCGCTGCCGAGCTGCAGGATAGTGTCGAAAGCGACCGGCTCGGGCGTCGGCTCTATATTCAAACGAGCTTCGATCCGGAATTTCAACTGGCGATCGACGCTGCTGATCGGTTCGAGTGAGACCTTCAGGTCCATGAAGCGCGGTTCGAAGATCTTGATCGCCGTTTCCAGCGATTTCGTGGCCCGTTTAAGTTCGTTGTGGTTCTTTGCGCTGAGCGCTGTAAAATCCGGCAGGCCGTAAAATGCTACGGATTTCGGCGCTTCTTCTAAACGGCCGTCGCCGGCGTCGGTAAAACAGCGCGTGTTTAGCAGCCATTCCAGGTCGCGGCGGACGGATTGCTTCAGCTCCGCAAGCGATGTCGAACGGGATTTCGGCGGTTCCTGCGATTGCCGCGGATCTAGGTCGATCAGGCGGTCGAGGACCGACAGGGTAACGCGAATTTCGTTGTCTATCCGGGACATTTGCGGTTTACTTTACTTCGGCCAGAAAACGAAAAATGTCTGCCGCCCTTTTGAGACGGCAGACCGGGGCCACTAAGGGGGAAATTTAGGCTCCCGTACCTTCGACCTTCTTGGTGTCGTACGACGTCGTATTGGTCAGAGCGACCGAACCGTCGGCCTTCTGCTGGAAGTATTCCATGGTGATCTTCGTAAAGTTGAACGAGATCTGTTCCATCGGCAGGATGCTGCTGCCGTTGCTTCCGCCCGTCTGGAACGACGAGAGAACGATGTCGCCAAACGTGACCTTGGTATAGGTGAACGGATTGCCGTCACCGCCCGATTTGCGGCAGCTCAGGATCGCCTGCGGGATGTGGTTGCCCTTGGCGCATGCCAGGAAGAGCTGCGGCGAAGCCTTGCCGTTCTGCACGACGAAGTGGAAATCCTGCAGGCTCACCTTGCCGACGCCAAGGCCGGTGCCCTGAACGGCGGAACCGGAGTTGGTCGCACCAAACGACCATGATTCGATCTGCATCTGCTTTTCAAATCCTTTTGCGTCAGACTCGCCTTCGATTGTATCGATCTTCAGATAATAATCAGCTTGTGACATTGTGTGTAATTTGCTCCTTTCTGAATTCTTGAAATTATTCCTTTCTGTTTTCTCAACAGGGTTTCGTAGGCTTTCGTCCCGACTCCTTCGTTCCCTACTCGCTTACATTCAGGTGACGAGGCGAAAGCCTGTTTTTGCGAAACTGAGTGCGCGTTTTTCCGCGCATCCTTACAAATTACTTCGCCGGCGGCGGAAGGTCGGCAACGAGCCGCAGTGAAACCGAGAGTTCATCGAGCTGGAAGTGCGGCCGCAGGAATGCTACGGCACGGTAGCAGCCCGGCTTTCCGGGTATTTCGGCGACGTCCACACGGGCTTCGCGCAGCGGGTATTTCGCCTTTTGCTCCTGCGGAGCGACGTCGTTCTCCAGCACGTATTTCGTTATCCAGCGGTTCAGGAACATTTCTGCTTCCTTGCGGGACATGAACGAGCCGATCTTGTCACGCATCATTGCCTTCAGGTAATGAGCGAAACGCGAGACGGCGAAGATGTACTGGAGCTGCGTTGAAAGACGTGCATTCGCGTTCGCTGCGTCCGTATCGTATTTCTTCGCCTTGTTAGCGGATTGGGTTGCGAAGAATGCAGCGTAATCGGTGCCTTTGCAATGGACGAGCGGGATAAATCCGTTGTCGGAAAATTCCTTCTCGCGGCGGTCCGTGATCGCCACCTCGGTCGGGCATTTCATAGCGACCTCGCCTTCGTCGGTTTCAAAGGTATGCGTCGGCAGCCCCTGGACGAGCCCGCCGCCTTCTACGCCGCGGATCGCAACGCACCAGCCGTGCATAGAGAATGCTTCCGTCAGGCGGGTGCCGAGCGCATACGCGGCATTGCCCCAGAGGTATTTCTTGTGGTCCTTACCGTCAACATCTTCTTCAAAGCGGAAGGTTTCGGTCGGCTTGGTCGCCGCACCGTACGGTTCGCGCATCAGAACGTGAGGCAGCGTCAGGCCTACGTAACGCGAATCTTCAGATTCACGGAAGCTGCGCCACTTCATGTATTCCGTACGATCGAAGATCTTCGAAACATCGCGGACCTCGGTCATTTCCGAGAAGGTGTCCCAGCCGAACAGGTCTGCCGAAGCGGCGCTCAGGAACGGCGCGTGTGCGGCGGCGGCAACCTCGGAGATCTTTTCGAGCAGGGCCATGTCCTGCGGGTGATTTCCGAATTCGAAATCGCCGATCATCGCACCAAACGGCGCGCCGCCGAACGTTCCGTACTCTTCTTCGTAGATCTTTTTGAACAGCGACGACTGGTCGAATTCGAGCGCGCGTTCGAAATCCTTGAGCAGATCTTTTTTCGTGACGCTCATTACCTTGATCTTGAGCTGCGGGCCGGTCAAAGTGTTTTTGATCAGGTGCTGCAGCCCACGCCACGAACCCTCCAGTTTCTGGAATTCTTCGTGGTGCATGATCTCATTCATCTGTGCCGATATCAGGCGATCGATCTCAGCGATGCGTGCGTTGATCGCGACGTCCATGTTCTTCGACATCGTCAATTCGCCGCTCATAACCTGATTGACGAATTCACCGATCATGTCTTTAGCACGTTCTTTCTGGAAATCATCGCGCGCCATCTTGCCTTCGGCCAGGATCTGGTCAAGCAGGCTTACTTCCTGCACTTCGGCGGTTTGGACGGCAGTATCTTTTTCTTGTTGTGTTGCCATTGTCTCTTATTCCTCCTTCGCTAATGCATCGCTGAGTTCTTTCTGCTTGTCGGCATTGGAGATCACATCTTCAAGCAAGTTCTCCAACTTCTCATTGCCGTCCATTTTCGATCGGAGGTCAGCAAGTTTCTGCCGTGCTTCGACCAGTTTACGAAGCGGATCGACCTGCCGGACGATATTGTCCGGTTCGAAATCCTCGATGTTGTTGAATTTGAGTTCGACGCCGAGTTTGCTGCCGTCGTCCTGCAATTTGTTGTCAACGCTGTAGGCAAGCCGCGGCTTCATTCCGGCAAGGACCTGGTTGAAGTTGTCGGGGTCCACCTCGACGAACTTCCGGTTCTTAAGCGCCGGCAGCGGTTCTTCGGGTTTTCCGACGAAATCGCCCATGACGCCGATAACGAACGGCAGTTCCTTCAATTCGATCGCCCCGCCGACCTCAACATCATAAGTGATCTGAACGCGCGGCGGCCGCACGCGGTCGATCTTGTGCTGTAAACTCTCTTTCTTAGGCATTTTGCTTATCTCCTTTCGCGTTTAAGAATGCGATCTTCGTTTTATCCGATCTGGGTTTTACTAATAAACTTATTGAAATTCCGAATTGCCTGAATTCTCCGACGATCCGGTATTGAACCCGAGCGTCTGGCGAAGCTGGAACAGGACCGTTTCGTCCTTTATCACGTCCTGCAGCCATGATTCGAGCGGCATATTGCCCCATTTCACGGCGCGGCTTACAAGGTAAGAGACAGGGCTGTGCGGTTCGGTCTTCGCAAAGAAATCCGCAATGTCGCCAAGGCGTTTAAGTGCGTCCTTGCGGTTTTGAATAGCTCCGGCAGGCGTTGCGACCCCGCCTGTTGCGACTGTCTGTGCACCTTCGGCGTCCACGCCAACTGCTTCTTCCGCATCAGTCTCGTCCGGCTCCTCGAGCCGCTTTTCCTCGAGTATCTTCGAGACCTGCATATGAACCTTTTCAAGGTTCTTTTTCAGGTTCGAGAGCCCCGGCATTTGATTGCGGTCAAATCTTTCTTCGATAACGCGGTCGAGGTCGCGGATCGCCGCCCAGCATTCCTCGATGACGAAGTTCGTCTCTTCACAATCACGGCGGCTCGTTGCCGCGATTGCCTTTCGCCACATGTCGCCCGTCGTTCGGCGTTCTGCCTCGGCCTGCGATTTCAGCTCGTTGATTCGAACCTGTTCGGCCGAATCAAGCATTTCGATATTTTCGGGGAAATCAAAGACCTTGGAATCTTCCCAATTGATGTAGCTGTATCCGCCGCCCGTGATAGGCACGCCAAGCACGGCGTAAGACGCCTGCGTGTCCATCCACGCAACGGCGTTGGCCCGGCCTTCCATGTCGCCTTCGTCGATCTCCGGGTGCAGGGTGTCCCAGAAATTTTCCTGCAAGCCGCTAAGAAGCTTCAAGCTGTCGCGAAGTCCCGCAAAACCATGTTCCTTAACGAGCGACTCCGAAAGCCACGCAGCAACTTGTAGGTCCTTTGATTGGGTTGCAAGCGCTGGCACGGCGAGGTGGATCACTTTACGATAATCGGCAACCTTCAATTCGGTCTGCCAATCGCCCTGGTTTAAATTGTCGTCGGCGCGTCGGGCTTCGGTTATTTGGTCGTAAAGCCCTGAATACCGAAGATTTTCGCCCGACGGATCTTCGCCCGAAATGGGTTGAAGCAATGTGTCAAGATCGATCACCGGCGGTTTTTGCAGCTCTTCGCTCATCGGAAAAAAAGCTCCTAGGTCTGGATGGAAATAAAGGTGAAATTAACTATGTATCCGGATGAAACCCCTATTCTATGCCAATTTCGCCAATAAAGCATTAAAAAATTTATTCGTCGGATCCGTCGTGTTTGAATTCGATGGTCTGGATATCCAGGATAGACCGGTCGCGGCCGTCCATCCAGAACATTTTGGTTCCTTCACCGACATAAACGTCCTCACCGGCATCGAGCCAGTCGGTCATTCGGCCAAGCCGGACCTGGTCATTTCCGCTTTTCCACGACCCGGCATAGAGGGCGGGGAAGAACATCTCGCCGCTCGTTCCGGTCACAAGGTCGACCTGTGCCTGTATCCAATAAAGGTCGCGCAGCGTTTTCGGCTTGAAGAACTCGATCTTTTCGACCTGTTCGAACGGCAGCCAAATATAATTGTCTTTAAAAATGACCTCGAAAACGCACATGGTAAGGTCGTTGTAATCGCGAATATCGCTGAAATCCTCGCCGTTGACACTGCACACAAATGCCGGCCGGTCCTCTTCGACCTGATCGAGGATGCTGCGGGCCTCGAAGATGTTTCCTTCGCGGAGACGATTGTTCGCCGTCAGCATATCCTCGACATACTTCGGCGGATCGGTCAGCACGCCCGGTTTCAATCCATCCGAAAAGTAACGCATGCGATCGCGTTCGGCCTTAAAATTCTGCCTGTAGATCAGGGAGCCCATCATTGCGTCAGCGTCCTGATGACCTATCACGTCAAGCTGTTTTTCGGCGCGGTCCCAGTGGCCCGAAAAGCATGACAGTTCGAACAGGAAGGTCCTCGCCGACGCATCCGTCGGGTTCGTCTTCACAAGGTTGATCGCCGATTCAACGGCGTTTGTCAGATCTCCTGCATCTAGCTGCAGCTTTGCGTCGTTCATAATCGTTATTTGATAAAGTTCTGTGGAGCCTTCATCTGCCTGAAAACATTCTTATCGAACAGGTCGCCGCCGCTTGGCCGAATCGTCGCGGTCATCGGCCGTCCGCCGACGCTGTATGTCAGCAGATACTCGCCGCCGGCCTGCTTCTGCGGCCGCCCGGCATCGACGAACTTGAATAATCCCCACGTTCCCGGATATGTCAACGCGGACCCGGACGGGTTCGCGTTCGCAGGCTGCTGCGGGTTTCCTGAACTACTGACGTTCGCATTTTCGGAATTTGCCGAAGCCGGAGCCTCTCCGCCCGATCCTGCCAGATTTACGGCGACGCCCGTTTCCGAACCACTGCCGGGGAACGTTCCCTTGAACGACCCTGTGCCTTCCTGCCCGATCTTTTGCCCGTCGATCGAAACCTCGATGATCGCGCCGCTGGTCGGCCGCAGGTTGAACTCGTATTCGAATTTCGGCGTCGCGCTTGTTCCATACAGGATCTTCCGTAGGTTAAACGCACTATTCAGATACGCGACAAATTCATCCGAAAACTTCACTTCGCTCGTATCTTTTACCTTTAGCTGCCCGTTCGATTCCTCGAAAAACTTCGACAGCCGCTCATCATAGAACTTAGACAGCTTGCCGTCGGTCGGATTCAGGAAGGCGGTCAGTTTCGTCAGGTCCGCTTCGGCCTGCCCTTCTTCGAACGGATAGCCTTTTTCGATCTCTTTGGCGGCCGGCAGTATCTGGTCCGTCCACGCTTTCGCCAACTGGCTCTTGGCATCCGCTCCGAACAACTCGCGCAGGCGACCGAGCGGTTTCTGCAACAGGGATGCGGCCTCCTGTCCCGAGGGAGTTTCGGCAAATCCTTTTGTCATGTCTCCGATGTTGCCTTCACGCTGCTGCAGCTTCATCGAATCCTTGTTGTCCGCTATCTGCTTCGGCGCTTCACGGAACTGGTCCGGCGACATTGCGTTAAGCGCTTTATAAACGTTGTTAATTTCGTTCTGGTATTTCTCGATCGGTGCGTTGTCCGCCTGTTCCTTGGTCCCGACGAATGAGAACAACGGCCGAAATTCCTTTTCGACCGGCGTATTGCCGCCCGTGTCGGTGCTTGTCTTTGATTCGATAAAGCTCTTCAACCATTCCCACCATCCCGATGGTTCGGTCTTCGCCGATAGATTCGTATTCTTGACGATCTCGATCATAAGGATCTTGATCGGCGAATTTGCAGACGCGAACGCCTGCAGCGCTGATGCGGCCTCTTCGCGGTTCTTGTACTGCCGGATCTCGATGCCTTTCACGAAATTCCGCCAATGGTCAGCGTAATCGCGGAAATAACGTTCCTCGATCTTACTTGCGTCGGTCGCCTGAGCGACGCCGCCTTTGCCGCTCTCGCCCATTACCCAGTCGTCTTCGCTAAGCTTCTGGTCGGCTTCGGCGATGGCGGTCTTCATCAATGCATAACCAGGCTTCGTATAAGCGCTTGGTACGACGTAAGTGCCTTCGATAAACGACGCATCGGCTCCGCTGCGGGTCAATATCGCGTCGGCGCTCGTCTTCCCGACGCTGTCGTCAACCTGTTTCGATATTTCGGTGACCTTTCTTTTGTAGTAACGATAAACAGCCGGAAACGCCTGCAATTTGCCGCGCACATCAGCTACCAGCTTATCGTCGGTGCTTATCCGCGGAAATCTGTACGCATCGTCGTCGCGATCAACCTGCTTTGCCCAGAATTCTAACTGCTGCTGGGCGGTAAGGTTCAGGTCGCCGGGCAGCTTTGCCTCGGAAACCCAGTAATCCTTCAGCGTGTTCGATATATGTGAGGCTTCGGCGTTCGCCTTATATTTGCCCGACAGCATCAGATACGCTTTCAGCAGGTCGTAGTTTTTCCCGAGGTTCTGTTCCTCAGCATCCGTGAGAGCGGACGGGTTTGCGACGGATTGGCCGGCGGCAAATTTCCGCAATTCGGCTTCGACACGCCTTATAGTCGGAGCCTTGAACCGCTGCTCGATCATACCCATATAGATCGGCAGCAAATGCTGTTTATACACGCGGTTGCCGGAATACATTCCGAACCTCATATACAGCGGCGCGCCGTTGCGTTCGTAATCGTCGAGCGTCACAAGGAGCGACCGCAGCTCATCGGCGGCCGTCAACTCCCGTCGAACGTCGTCCGGTTTCTTCTCAAGCACGTTCTTGCCAGCGTCGGCCGCGGCTATGGTTATCACCTTCTGCCCGCGTGCCTGTGCGTCGTCAAGCAGGGACTTGTTCGCCGCAAGCGATACGCCAGATGCAACAAGTAACGCGAAGACGAGCAACGCCCCCAGAAACGTCATTGCCCATCCGAATATCGGCGGACGCTGCCGCTGTGCCTGAAACGTTCTTACCAGGTCCTTATCCCGCAGAACGACGTCGCGGAACATCCGCTCGCTAAAATATCCGTTAGCTGCCGGATTTGAGTTCGACGCCTGTTTTCCGGCGGGCGCGGCGGTGAAATAAAATCCGCGCAGGAAGGGATTCTCGCTGAACGGATTCGGACGGAACAGCATATTGACAAACGTTCCGAATTTCTTTCGAGCGGCCCCGAAATGCAGCGGGAAATTGAAAATTCTTAGCTGTCTAACGGGTGGGAACGGCGCGGACAATCTTGCAAGTCGCCGCTTCATCAGCGATGTGTGCAGAATCTCGAATTCGCCGTCGAACAGAGCTTGTGCGTTCTCGCTTTTTTCGAGCGGGATCGTCGAACCCCAAACCAATGTTTTGCCTTCGTTCTTTGACGCCGAGAACGAATCCCTGAATCCCTCGATCGAATCTGCGTGCGTGAACACCAGGTAAACAGGGAAGCGGACCTTCAATCGCTGTACGGCTTCGTCCAGGCGAGCTCGAAGCACCTTCGCCATTTCTTCGATCTCACGTTCGTCGGAGTTTAAGATCTTCTCCGCGTCCGCGACCAGCAGAAATCCGTCGAGCGGCCTGTTCGGCCTATATTTCCTGACCGTCTCGAGCACTGCCGACCATTCGTCCGCATCGATGCCTTCGGTCTGATAGCGGCCGGCCGTATCCACGAAAACGCCGTCGCTTGTTACGCGCCAATCGATATTCGGTGTCGGACGTACGGTCTTCTGCTCCGACTGTCTTTGGCCGGGCAGCGTCTGAAAATTCAGATTTGAACCTAGCACGAGTGAGCTTTTGCCCGCCCGCGGCGTGCCGGCGATGAGATACCACGGCAGCCCGTAAACTGCGTCTTTTCCGCCATCGCCGAGGTTGGAGCTCTTCAAGAACTGTACGGCCTCTTCTGCGCCGCGCGAAATGTCATCATAATTTCCCGTGGGAGCGGAAAGTTTTGGTGAGCCGCCGACCGAAGCTTCTGACTGAGTCTGCGGAACGGCGGCTGCGGATGCAGCCTTCTTTTTGCCTCGACGGGCGACGACAAATCCTATAAGCAGCGTGAACGGCAGCGTCAGCAGGATAAGCGCGATCACCACGACGCGCTGCGAACCCGTATATCCGAATTGATCGCCGAGGATCCAAACGATCAATCCGACGACGCCGTAGAACGACATCAGGCCGCCTATCCCGAATGCATACTTTAATTGACTGATCTGCCAGGAATTCATATTTCGAAATGACTATAAAAAGGTGTAACCGAAGATATCGCTACTACTGCTGGAGTGCCGCTATAGTGTCCTGCAGGAATTTCGAAGACATCACGAACATAACGATGTAAACGATCATCGCCAAACCGAGCCCGCCCAATGCGCCGAATTTTGCCCATGTCGGCATGCCGCGTTTTTCCGGCGGTTTCGGTTGGTCGTTCGCAAACCAATTCGGTGACAGCTCGACCGGCTTTATCTTTCCTACTTTTACCAAGGCGTTTGCTGTCTCCTGCATGATCGCTAACAGCTTGTCCTGCTCGTAGACGGCGTATCGCCCCTTAAAACCGAGCAGCATGCAGAAATAATAGATCTCGACCGCATCCTGCGTTACCTCGATCTGTTTCAACATTGCCTCTAGTTTTTCAAAGAATTTGTTTCCCGCGAGTTGTTCGCCGAAGTATTCCAACTGCAGCGGATTACGTTCCCATTCGTTCTTGAGCGGGAAATTATTCGTCAGCACGGCTTCGTCCACGAAAGCCGCCAGCGCAAATTTAGATACTTGTATGATTTTGCTGTTAAAGCGATAACGTTCCGCCCGCCGCTCAAAATCCTCCAGCATTGACGCGATCTTCGGCCGAAGATCATTCGACGGCGCGACGATGCCGGCCTTTAATCTTAGGATCAGATCAAATACTGGCCCGGCGAAGGTGACGAGATCATTTTTTGTTGTACGTTCGCTCATTTCAATAAAGATTCAATCTTAAAGGTTCGAAGTTCAAACACTTGGATCGCTTATGGCTTCACCGCATACATCTCTAATTTTTCATCAGGTATTTCGTCGGGAACGTACACTGCGATGACCTTTGATCCTTTAACGCCGTTCCAATACGGCCCGATCGTGTCGAGTTGGAAATACTTAAAACCGACGCGTGCCGGAATCGGGGCCGGCGGCGGGTTCGAATGCGTCAGCACGACACCCGGCAAGGCAGATCCAATGACAGAGTCGATCACGTCCCGCGAGGCGATCTTGACGATACGGGGAACGCCATCGATCAGCTTCGCTTCGGGCATAGGCGAACGCACAGCCAGATAGAATCCGGCGTCCTTAAGCAGACGCTCGTCGTCGATACGGCCCACATATAACGTATCGCGAGTCTTTTCGAGCGGGATCGGTACGCAGCGGCTCGGGATCACTGTTTCCAGCAGTTCCTTTAACTGTGCCGACAGGTTGACGAATGTAAAATAAAGATCGTCGTGGTCGTATTTGACGATGTCTTTTGGATGGTATTCCGTCGAAAACGTCATCAGCTTTCCCGCCAGCGACGCCATTTCAAGATAAAGCCTTTCCGGATGCAGGACCGGCGACCGGAAAAAATGCGTCATTATAGGCACCGAAGAATTGATGGTGTGCAATAGCCAAAAGACTGCTACCTCCGCGGTCGTAAAGTCTGCAAGCGAAGCGTTTCTCTGGCGCCGCTGTTCACCGAGGCTGCCGCTCTTTGTTATCAGGATCTCGACGAGCTGCCGCAGCATATTCGCAAGCCACACCGATCCCGAAACCTTCAGAATAGGCGGAATATATTCATCCGATATCTTCAGTTGCCCGGTCGCTGTGCGTTCGAGCTCGGCGATCTTGATCGAGGTAAAGCCATCGCGTAGCTCGTCGTCGAAAATTATCCTCAGGTTGCTCTTCGCGTACGCTAGCGGCTGTTCGTTAGAACCGGTCGTCTCGTCCTTAACGAGAGCGCCTTCCTGCAGGAACCGCACGTTGTTGCTGATCTTGCCGCCGTTCGGCTGAAAATTCGCCTCGCCCATTTTCTTGGCGGGAATCGCAAGGTGGACGCCAAGTTTCACGGCCTCGGCCTTGAAATGATCTCCGACGGGCCGCATATCGGGCACACCCTCAGCATCCGGCACGTTTATCATCAATCCGTCCGGCAGGACGGCGCGGCAATTCAGGATCTGAAAATTTCCGTTCGCGATCGCTTCGTTATTTATCGACAGATCCAAAACGCCGTATTCGTATTGCATTACGGACTGTATCCGCGACGCAAGAAGCTCTTCGTGATAATTGTCCCATTGCTGAAAATGATGCGGGGTCAGAAGCATCCCTTCGTTCCAGACGATCTTACGGTATTTGCTCATAAAGACGGGTTTGACGGATAAATAGTAAAACGACTGGCAAAATTAGTAAACAGCACGCGGATTTGCAGGCCGTGACAATCTCTACGCGGATTCGCTGCCGGGCTGCGTATCATTGCTCGCTGTCAGACGCTCAAAAAAGTCCGCCATCCACGCTTCGCCTGTCTTTTCCTCAAATTTGTCGGGAAAGCGGGCGGTTAGTTCGAGCGACCTGATCAACGTCAGCAATCCGGTTTCGGCAAAGTTCCCCGATGTGCCAATGTGCCGCAGCGTTACCGAAGGCTTAACGGCCAGGTCGAGCTTTTCGATACTAGCCGCAGTCGGCTCGGCACAATTTTCGGCAGGCGACGTCACAAGATATTCACGACACGCGACCGGCCGCGATTCGTGTATCGAGCACGATTCACCTTCGAGAAACGGACAGGGAACACCCTCATGAAAATAGTCCATCACAGCGGCCTGCACCTGTTTCATAACAACGTCCTGCGGTTCGGTCTTGGCAAGCTCGCCGCATTCACGCATTCGCGCGAACCAACCCAAATTTTCAAAATGCTCAACGGCCGCGGCAAATCGTTTTCTGATTTTGCCCTGTCGCGGTTCCGGCATCGAATCGACCAATTCGGCGATCCGGTACATCTCGATCTCCGCGACCGGCACCGGCTGCCTGCAGCAAGCGCCGCAACCCGCCTTGCATGAGATCGATCTGCCTTCCACGTTGGCTGCCTCGATGCTTATGCCGACGAATTCGTTCGTCATCTGCTGAAAGATCGGCAGCATTCTCTGCGGTTTTACCGGCGCGGCCGGAACGGTCATCTGCATTTCCAGCGGTATGCCGCCAATCCGCAGCACTACATTCCCGGTTACCCATTCGTCAGATGCGTCCATATCTAGAAAGTTAGGCTCTCAGCATTGACGTTGAAATCCTTCGGATTTTGCGACACGGTCCCGACCGCCAAAAACCGCAGTGCGAAGTCAAATTCCGCCTCAGTTATCTTACCGTTCTTGTGCAGGAACCATATCGTGCGTATTTCGCGGCTGCTCTGGGGAAATTGGTTCGACAGGGTTTGCAGCATGTTTCGCATACGCAGATATTCGCCGGCTTTACCCTGTTCGTACGCAGCGATCATTAGCAGAACGTCATCACTCAGTTCGTTCCCGATCTGCACGCCGAGTTTGTCCAAAACGTCAGCCATCCCTCGGGCGGTCGTAAGGGCATCGCCGCGTTGGCTGCCAAGTTTTGCGATCGCCGCCGCGGCAAGAAGTTCGGGCTTAAGGTTTTTCTGTACCGCCAGCTCACGGATCTGGGCCGAATTTTTTTTCGCCGAATTTATATTGTCCGCGAGTGCTCCGACCGAAAGGCTCTTTACCTTTGCAGCGACCGCCTGAGCCTGGTCCGTTGTCAGAAATGCTGTTGGGTCATTCTGAGCGATCTTTCGCATAAATGCCGCCGCATTTTGTTCGATCTTTGCCGATTCCGACGATGTTTTCGGCATTGATGGCGAGTTTTTCGCGTCGCTAGCGACAGTGATCGAATTTCCCGGTTTTCTTTCCGGCGCAGCGTCGGTGCTTACTTCATCTGATGATTCTTTCTTCTTGGGTTTCGGGTCGACGTCGTCCGCGTCGGCTGAGTATATATTGTCCGAATTCACAACGGTTTTATTTCCACTGCTGAACAGGTACATTGCGCCGATCACAAACACGATGAAACATACGGCCGCGACCGGAGCGATTATAAAAAAGCTTTTCGGAATTCCCCCGGTGGTTGCTGCAGGGGCCGTTGTCTGCACGGGTATGGTTTGCGCCGGTTCAGGGTCAGCCGCCAGTACAGCAACCGATTCCGGAACAGGTTCCTCGACCGCGTTCGCTTCGATCTCGGCCGTGATCTCGATACCGCCGAGGTCTAATTTATCGCCGCTATTTAGCGCCAACGGCACGATCAAGTTTTCACCATTTAGCGTGGTGCCGTTACTCGAACCTAGATCGCCCGCAAAGAACAGGTCACCATAGCGATTTATTTTCAGGTGCTCTCGCGACAATCTGCCGTCCGCGATACTGAGGTCCGCTGCCGAATGCCTGCCTATGACGAACTCGTCCTTGTCGACCCGCACACGCTGCCGATCGCCGTTAAATTCAAATAAGAGAAAGAGTTCGGGCATCTATTTCGTGTACGTCGAGATCGGCTGCAGTGTCAATCCAAAATCCTGCGGATTCTCGCCGATAATTGCCGCCGCGAAGAATTTCGGCACGTATTTGAAATTCTCCGATTGAAATTGTTTCGACAGTATCTCGCCGTTAGCGATCAGCGTCCAGAAATCTCTCGGCAATCCGCTGTTCGAATCCAGAGCCTTCTGCAGGTTCGAGCTAAGTCCGCCTTCGCCGCTGTTATAGCTGCCGATGGCCAACGGAACGCTCGACGGCCCCGTGCCGTATCGCCCCGTAAGGGCCTTCATATACGAAGCGGCTGCACGTGCCGACGGTTCAGGTTCGCAGCGTTCGTCCGGGTTCGTAGGCGAGGCGCCTTGTTTTACCTTCAGGCCGTGAAGTTCGCCGGTCGCCCTCGTGAATTGGAACATGCCGAGCGGCCCGGTCGGACTCTGCAGGCAGACGCAATGCTCGGATTCGATCATAGCCAGGTACAGCCCGATCCGGGCGTCAATGCCTTTTTCATTGAATGCCCGCACGATGAACGGAGCATTCTTGCTCGCACGCTCGTATGTCGCTTGCAGATTGTCACCGAAACGGCAGCCGCCCAGGGCCTTCACATTAGCGCGTTTTGCGTACGCCTCCGTAAATGCTTTTATCTTATCGATCGCAGCCGCCGGTATAGAGCCACTGCTGCGGTTGCCGATCACCTCCGCGACCTTCTGTGCGCGTATTTCGAGATACTGCCGCCGCTCGGCGTCGCTCATTTCGAGATACTTTTTGCCCGACGGCTGCGCGACCGAGATGCTCGTATTCGTTGTTTCAGGCAGCGCTGAATTACCCGATTCTTCAGACGTTGCAACAGACGACGGCGAAGCTTCGGCCTTAGGCGTTGCGGAAGCTTTTGTTTCTTTCGCTTCCGGTTCGTCGTCTTCATAGCCGTCGTCCGAATTTTGCACAATGACGACATTACGCCCGCCGCCAAATACCGTTAGTCCTATTATTGCTGCCGAAATGCCTATTATGAGCACTGCTGCCGCGATCACTGCCAGCGGGATAAAATTAAACGAATTCGCAGCCGAAGCCGCGGCGTTGTTAGAAGCCGCTAGGGCAGATGCCTCGGGAATATTCGCAGCCGCCGCTGTTTGAATTTCTCTGATTCTAACCGTTAGGTCTGTCCGATGCCCGATCCGGATCGTATCGCCGTTTCGCAGCGGAGTCCCTCCCGGCGGCACGCGTTTTCCGTTGACGAAGGTCCCATTCGTAGAATTTTCGTCAACGACCCATACCCTGTCGGCTTGCCGATAAACGACCGCGTGCAGACGGGAGAGCCCGTCGTCCGCGAACCGGTGATCGGCTTCGCTGCCGCGTCCGAACGAGATCCGGTCGCGTTCAAGATCGATCGACTGTGACCCTTCCGGCGTTGGGTATGTGAACGTGATCTCCATCATGGATCAAGAAAGCGAGTCGTGCAGCTTCTCAACATCTTCACTCGCCACCATTACTTTACATGGTCAACCGATACAGCTCAGACAGCGGCCGGTCTTTCGTCAGCCCGAATTTGTGCGGATTTTCGGCGACGATCCCGGCGGCGAAAAATCTCACAAGCCGGTCGCGGTCTTGCGGCGATTTAAGTACGTTTCCGATATTGGTGCGGTTCGCTGGTAGAGAGGCTTTCCAAGCTCCGGCGTCCTGCGGCGATCTCCCGAAGGCCGCCACGCTGTACAGGACGTCGCCATCGAACACACCGAAAACGATAGCCTTCATATATATCGCCGACGCCTTCGCTGCACAGCTCTGCGACGCGTCGGAGAGCGTTTCGGTGCCGCATTGTCCGTTATACGCGTTCGCTGTGACAAATTCATTCGACATCTGCCACAACCCTTCGTCCTGTCCCTGTTTCGTGGGGTTGAATTTGCTGCGGCTCATCGCCAGCAGGAATCCCATTGCCGCGTTCAGATTCTGTTCGCGGACGTACGCGACGTTGATCGCGTCCCGATACTGCGCCGCGCGTGCGAAAAACCCCTCCTGCGCGTATTCAGGCGCACGCTTTTGTACTTCCTGGACAAGCTGCTTGTCCGAAACGTCGTAGTTCCCCGGAAACTGCTTCGCCAGCCGCTGCATCATCTGAGCGGTGTCCATCAGCGAGGGCTGCTTTCCGCTGGCCGGTTTTTCCGGCTCTGAGTCGGCCTTTGTAATCTCCGGCTTCGTCACGGGTTTTTCGACCTTTCGCGTTTCGAATGCGAGCAGCACCTGTCCCGGCTGCACCATCTGTTCGCCGTTTTCATCGATCAACACGATCTGCAGATTATGTTCGAAACCGTCCGCGAGCTCGGGATAACTTGCCGGATCGATCGACGCAGTGTAAGGCTCGTCGTTGACCGCGGCGATCTGCACGCCATCCAGCAGGAAAACGGCTTTCGAAATACACCCGGTGTTCTCGGCGTCGACCTCGATGTCGACGGGTTCGATGATCGTCTCACCCGGCTCCGGTTTCGTGATCACGGCCTTGGCGTCGCACCTTGAGCCGCGCGTAAAATAAATCAGTGCCGCCGCGGCAACGAAGATGACCGCCAGTCCGCAGATAGCTCCGGCGATCAGGATCAGTTTGCCGCTGCCTTTTGAAACCGCCTCCGTATCATCGCGGATCTCGGCTTCTTCTTTTTCTATAAAGCGGTCTACTGTCGTCGACGCAGCGGAGGGGACAGCGGCGGGCGAACTCGCTACCGCCGGTTGTTCGACCTCAGATTCAAAGATAATTTCGCTTGATCCGCCCAGGATGATCCGGTCGCCATGCGACAGGCGGCGTTCAGCAGTCACGCGTTCGCCGTTGACGGTCGTGCCGTTGCTGCTGCCCAATTCGATAAGCCAATGATCGCCGGCGCGTTCTTCGATTTCAGCGTGGTACCGCGAAACGTTCGAATCGCTCGAAAACGCGACCATGTTATCCGGCGTGCGGCCGATAGTCGTTACCGCCGCCGACAGCGCGACCGTCTTGCCGTCAATTTTTAATCTTGCCTCTCCCATGCGTTCTCGAACAGCAACCTGTCGGACGTTGAAAAAAGCCTCGTTTTGCGAGGCATTCCGTAATTAGCGGCTCTGCCGCAAAATTTGTAAAGTCAGGTCGATGTCCGAATTTTATACGGTATCGGCCGGAAAAAAGAATAGGAAATATATCAGGGCAAGAAATGCGGCCGCAAACAGAAGCATTGCCAGAACAGCGGCTATTATGAACGCCGGACGTATCAGCGGCTTTGCCTGCGATGGTTCGACGGCCGCTGCTTCGAATGAAAATTCTTCCGAGATCCCTGGCTGCGGCTGCACGGAGGCTCCGACCCCTGCGGCGATATCCGGCGTTTCCGGGGCCGGACCGGAAAGGTTCTCGTAGCGCTTCTCAAAACCCTGCGGCAGATAGCCGCTCGACTTACGAAATACCGGGTCGGGCATCTGCCATTTTCCCGCGGACGATGCCGGGGCCGGGCTGTTCGCCAATTCCTCTACCTTGAGGGTGATCGGTTCTTCCGGCTGCGGCGCCGGCGGCCTTTGATCATTCATGGCAATCTCCTTAGCGGTCGCACCGGCCTCGTTTTACTTCGGCAAGTCAAGCACGTCCGACCGCGTTATGATCCCTGTGATCCGTTTGAAATCCTCGATCAAGACGGCAGGCGATTTCTGGAGTTGTGATTTAAGTTCGTTGTATCCCGCGTCCACTTCGACGACAGGAAAGCTTTCGTCCATCACTTCGCTGACCTTCGAGTTCAGTAGATCACGGTTCTCTAAGAGCTTCGCAAGCACGTGGCTTTCACGAAGGCTTCCGACCGAACGGTTCTCTTCGAGGACCGGGATCTGTGTCACCCCGTTCTCGTTCATCAGCGATAGTGCATCCGATACCGTAGCGTCCGGCCCAACGAACACAAGTTCGTCCGGTGACCCACCGTTCTTTGTTTCGGCGATCAAAGCGGCCGTGATCTTCTGCGGCTCAAGCAGAAGCTTTTCCTTCATCCATTCGTCTGAATGGAACTTTGTCAGGTAATGTTCGCCAGTATCGCAAACAATGAACACTACTAGACCGTTTTCATCAAGATCTTTTGCGACCTTTAGCGCAGCAGCGAAATTCGTGCCCGTCGAACCGCCGCAGAAAATACCCTCGACGCGCCCCAATTGCCGCGCAAGTTCGAATGATTCGCGGTCCGTTATATTTATTATCTCGTCTATTATTTTGACATCAGCATTTCCGACTGGCAGGCTCTGGCCGATGCCTTCGACCAGGTACGGAGTCGCTTCCGGAACGTGGCCCGAGTCCTTGTAGGTTTTAAAGATCGATCCGTACGGGTCCGCGCCGATGACCTTTATATTCGGGTTCATCTCCTTCAGGTAGCGGCCGGTGCCTGTGATAGTTCCGCCCGTGCCGATTCCCGCGACGAAATGCGTGATCTTGCCATCTGTATCTTCCCAAATCTCGGGTCCGGTCGTTCGGTAATGTGCCGCTGGGTTCGCGGGATGATTGTACTGATCGGGATAAAACGAATTCGGCGTTTCCTGCGCGATGCGTTTCGCGGTTTCCACGTAATGGTCCGGTGTGCCATGTTTTGCCGCAGCAGGGCAGACGACGATGTCCGCGCCGAGCGCCTTAAGATAACGCATCTTCTCGACAGAAACTTTATCCGTTAGCACAAATATGCACTTGTATCCGCGGACGGCCGCAGTTAAAGCAAGGCCGATGCCCGTGTTTCCGCTTGTCGCCTCGATGATCGTGCCGCCTTTTTTCAGCACACCTTCCTTTTCGGCCCAATCGATCATCGAAATACCAATGCGGTCCTTAACGGAATAGCCCGGGTTAAGGCTCTCCATCTTCGCAAATATCTGCGCCTTTATTTTATGCTGATTCGCCAGGTGGTTGATCCTGACCAGCGGCGTTTTGCCGATTAATTCCAATACGTTCTCGTAGATCTTCATGATTATGCTTTATGTTCCGGAAACATGACCCGAATTCCGGAAGTAACAACAATATTAATCCCATACGCATTTTGCATCAAAACTAGAACACGGAAAAAGTTATCAGCGTATAATAAAATGCTAATATTGCCGGTTTTGAACAGCCTATGAAATCCAGATCGATCTCAGCTTTCCTTTTTATACTCGTTGCCGCGGCGGGTGCTCGAACTCAGGCCCCGCCGGTTGCCGCCCTGCCGGGTATAGCTGAATCTGCGGATGTCCGCCGCGCCGCTTTCGAAAAAGTGTGGACGACGGTCAACGAAAAGCATTACGATCCGACTTTTGGAGGCGTCGATTGGAAAAAGGTGCGCGCGGTCTATGAACCTAACGCTTATGCTGCAAAAACCAACGACGAATTTCATGCCGTCATTCGCGCAATGCTCGGCGAATTGAAATTATCGCATTTCGGCGTATATACGGTGCCGAAACCGGACGCTGCCAAGACGGTTGGCGGCAGCTCCGGTATCAATTTTTCGCTTATCGACGGGCGACCGTTTATAAAAAGCATCGACCCCGTTTCCCCCGCGGCATCCTCCGCCGCAAAGCCCGGCTTTGAGTTGAAAAGCATCGACGGACGGACGGTCGCCGACCTACTGAAACATACAAATGATTACATCGCAGCCTCAAAGTCCAGCACGGCTCTCGCCCAGATCTATCGTGAATCGGCTTTGAGAAAAGCCGCCGACGGAGCTTCCGGAACGTTCGTTTCACTCCGCTTAGCGAACGCGAACGGCAAGCCGGTCGATGTAAAGATCGAGCGTTATTCGCCCGAATACGAAATGTCAGAACCGATCGGCAATTTCCCGCCGCAAGAGGTCGTTTTCGAATCGCGGCTGCTCGATGGAAATATTGGCTATATCCGCTTTAATCAGTGGCTAATACCGCAAATGCCAAAGATCCGCGCGGCCGTCCGCGAATTTTCCCGTGCCAACGGCATTATTTTTGACATCCGCGGAAATCCCGGTGGCCTTGGCGGAATGGCGTCGGGCGTTGCCGGGTTTCTCGTGACCCAACGGACCTCGCTCGGCTCTATGCGTTCACGTGAGTCGGTACAGAATTTCATTGTCTATCCTCAGGCAGGGGCGTTCACCGGCAAGGTGGTTATCCTCACGGATCACGGCTCTGCCTCCACCAGTGAAGTTTTTGCCGTTGGGTTACAGGAGATCGGCCGTGCGACGGTGATCGGCGAGACGACCGCCGGAGCCGTTCTGCCGTCCGTTTTCGATACGCTGCCGACCGGGGCGATCTTTCAGTGGGCAGTTTCAGATTACCGATCGCCGAAAAACGTCCTCATTGAAGGCCGCGGCGTCCATCCGGATGTTATTGTAAAACAAACGCGAGCTGCGCTCATCGCCGGCCGCGACCTGCCGATCGAGGCGGCGGTGAAACTTATTACAAAATAGAGAAGTTATGAAAACGAAATTCGCACTCATTCTAATGATCGTATTGGCATTTATACTTTCCGCCTCGGCGCAGACCGCCGAACCGGCAAAGACCGCCAAGCCGCCGGCGGCACAGCCTGCCGACGCGGCCAAGCTTCCGACCGCCGAATCGATTCTTGATCGATTCGCAAAAGCCGTCGGCGGCGCCGATGCCTTGGCAAAGGTCAATTCGCGCAAGTTCACAGGCACGCTTGAAATGACCCCGATGGGGCTGAAGGGCACTTTCGAAACGTATCAATCGGGCTCCGATAAGTTGTATTCGAAAATGTCGATCGCCGGCGTCGGAGATATTATCTCCGTCGTAAACGGCGATAAGGCATGGACCGTCAATCCGATCCAGGGCAACCGCGATATATCCGGCGAGGAACTGCTGCAGCTCAAGCTCGCGAACAACATCAGGCACGATGTCGAGATGAACAAGCTCTATTCGAAGCTTGCCGTCCGCGGCGTCGAAAAGGTCGAAGGCCGCGATGCCTACGTCGTTGTCGGGACCCCTGCTGGTCTGCCTGAATCCACGTTTTATTTCGACAAAGAGAATGGCCTGCTCGTGCGGTCCGATACGATAGCCATCTCACCGGAAGGCCGGATGCCCATTCGTTCGTTCTTCAGCGATTACCGCGACGTCGAGGGAGTAAAGATCCCCTTTAAGGTGCGTGCATCGACCGCTGTGTTCGATATGATAATGAATTTCAGCGAAGTGAAGAAAAACGAACCGATCGACCATCATCTATTCGTGAAACCGGCGAATTAGGATATTAGCGCGGCGTGAAAAAGAGGGCCCTGACCGTGTTGGCCCGGGCCCTCTGTCTATCCGGACTTACAACGCCGGCTATTTCCTGCAGAATCCTTCGCTGCCCTTTGTCACGACAACGCAGTTCGTTTCTTTCTCAAAACCCTTCATGCCCGTTTCCGGGCCTGATGCGGTCTTGATCATTTCCTTCTTGCCGTTGCGGGTAAATTCTATCCCTTCGGCAGTGGCTGTGCCCTCGTACGTTTTCGGACCGTCCAGATTCGCTATTTCAACCGAATACTTATCGTCTTTTTTCGTGATATTCAGGTAGGTTCCTTCGACTCCGGGCCAGCGGCCAACCAGCGATTCCGCTTTAGATGCGGACGCGTTTGACGGCTCTGCCGACGGCGACACGGCCGGAGACACCGCAGGCGAAGTCGCCGGGCTTGATGCCGCGGCCGGAACTTGCCCGTTGACCGGCGTTTTTAGGTCCGAAGCGGGCGTGCACGCGCCGATAAACGTAACCGCCGCAGCGATGGCCGCTGCGGATCCGAACTTTGCAAAACCTTTCGTTTTAGGTCTTCTCATTGCTATTACCTCTATTTTCTTGGGTCATACCGGGGGCGCCCCGGCCTGCGCGGCTGTTCTCAAAACAGGCTAGCGGCAGTGGCTTGAATCAACCGCGTCTTTCTTGAGCGTGATTCGCACGCTCCGCGAAAAATTCAAAACTAAACCGCCGTTCGCCAATGAACGCGCGGCCGTGCTGTTCTTGCAATATTATTTTTCGATGGGTTTCGCAACTAAAAGGAGACGGGGTTCCGAGCGGGGAACCCCTTCAGGTGTAGGAGACGTCAACTGTTTGTACCCATAAAAAGGTACAACCGTAGCCGTCTTCCAGAAAAATCTAAAGGGCACGATCATTCACGTGCCCAGTTTATCGAAACCTCGTTTCTTTGTTTCAATTAGCCAGCAGCCAGCGTTCGGCTTCTTCGACGTTATCGAAAAGCTGCATCATCACATCGCGGTTCCTCGCCAATTTTTTCCCGAGTTGGTTGATGTTGTCGTGGCTGTAACGATCGTAGAACGCGACCTTGCTCGTCGGCAGCAATTTCCCAAGGTGCGTGGCCATCTTTACCATATCTTCCGGCCCGACGCTATTTACGAAATTCTTCTCGATCAGCACTTTCATTTTCCCGAGTTCGAAGCATTTTTCCGCGATCTCGTTCCAATAAGCCGCCGATATTTCGGCTGTTAATTTCAGGCCGCCGACAAGCGCCCAAAGGTACTCCCCGCGGTCTTCCATCTCCAGATCATAGCCGAGTCCGAGTGCCATATCTCGATCAACTGTTACAAAGTCTAATTAAGATACTCCTGATCCGGTTTGCCTGACAAGTTATTTTTCCGAATCAGCCCGTCTTTCGGTTGTTAAAAAAGTCGGGATTGCGCGATGCCCATCGCGACCGCTCGCTTGCCTCAATTTGACGAGCGCGCCTCCTTAGCTCTTCTTCTTTTGCCAACCTTCGGGCCTCGCCTGTCAAAGGCGGCGTTCCGCGCTCGCCCCAATAATACTTAAGGGTTATGATAAGTAACGCCAGGCTTCCAACCAGTGTCAGCAAACCAACTAGAACCAACATCCAAGCCATACTAGACATAACACGGTGATTATATCACCGAACAACGTGCCGACGTAAGCCGCAGCCCGCTCCAAATGATTTCTCGGCACACTGATTGCGTTATGCATCCGTAAGATGGAGATGATCGAAAGTTTTACAGAACTTGTCCTGTGAGAAGCGAGGTTAGGTTATGGCGGCTAAAGTGTTGATTGCAGAGGATTACGATGACATCCGACGGATGATGAAGATAATGCTCGAACTGTATGGTTACGAAGCAATAGAGGCCACCGACGGGTACGACGCCGTCGAAAAAACGTATAAATTCGAACCTGATGTGATTTTAATGGACATTTCCATGCCCGTCCTGGATGGATTGGATGCGACGCGCGCTATTAGGAACTTCGAGGGCGGATCCTCTGATGTCCCTATCCTTGCAGTCACGGCGTATGGAGAATTTTACAGAGAAAAAGCTCTCGATGCCGGGTGTACGGCGGTAATACCTAAGCCTCTGCATTTTGAAGAGCTCAAGGCAACGATCGATAAATACTTGAACGCTCCTCCCAAGAGAAGGGAACGCAGCCACTGAGTTACAGCAGATCGTCTCCCACACCAATTTCAATAAAAGAAGCCCCGTCAAACGGCGGGGCTTCTTTCATAGATCATGCGTTCGGCTTATTCGCTCGCTAATATCCAGTCACCGTTTGTCTTTTTCAGGATGACGAACCTAGCGGACCCGCAAGCTTCGCCGCAATTATAGCCGACATAGACGAGGGCCTGCGTCCTTTCAAAGTCAAATCCCACACGCGAAAAATACACAATCCCTTCGGATTCCGGAAATCTTTCATAAAATTCATCCCAACCCTGATTTCCGTCAGCGAAATTCGCTGCGATCTCGCGGCCGCTTAAAAATAGATGATCGCCGAATCGATCCGACTTCAGGTTGCGCGACTGCGCATTTTCGGCCAAGTAATCCTTGACCGTCGCCGTCGTAAGGCCAAAACGCTCGCGGTAATATGATTCCGGCATCGAAAATCGAACACCCGCCATCGTTTTGCTTTCCACGATTAGATCCTTATCCCGCAGCATTCCCTGGTTCAAGACCGCCCCGTAAACCGCGTAAGACTCATCTTCAGCAGTCAGCATTGGCGGGCCGTCCTTCCACGCCACGGGGTTGCTGCATCTGGCTGTATCGACGGATAAGCAGGTAAACATTCCTGAACCGATCGACGCTGCAGCCGCACCGGTCAAAAATGCCAGCACCGCCGTCAAAAAACATATTGTTAGTCGTTTCATTGGTGAGGACCCTCCGCTCGTGAGAATGAGCTTTTAATTATTATAATTGACGTGTCAACCCCATCGCATTTGCTTTATTCGTCGTACAAAAAAGTTGTTGACTCCTGCTTTAGGATGGGGTACGATGATGGTACTGAAACGCGTTTAAGTACCAAGGGAGCATTTGAGAGATTGTTCCCGGCTCGCAAGTTGCCCGTGGGTGAAATCCGGCTCGGAAATTAGCAACGGACCAGTTCAACGAACGAGGACACTCATGAGAGTCTTGTCGGCGCGATGCTCTTGACTCGATATAGAGTAGATAATGAAAGTTAAAAAAGGCTTGCGGCCCCCAAAGTGCCCGGGCCTTTTCTTTTTGTCCGGATCTACTCCGGACCTTGTTTAACCCGGCCATATCTCAAAACCGGGGGTTTTTCAATCACCCGGCTCTATCTCAATACCGGGCTTTCTGCTGTAGAGACGAAACTCGTCCCAGCTTTTGCGAAAGAATTTGATTTCTTCGAAATCGCTTTGCGTGCGGCCGGGCCAGCAAATGGTCGTGGAGCCCCGGTTTGTGAGAACGGCGGGCGATCGGTCGGCCGTGTTTTACCCCTGAATCTCCGCCCGCCTCGCTAACAATTTCGCCGGATCGTTCGTTATTATCGCGTTTAGCCCGAGTTTAAGGGCCCGTTTTATCCAGCGTGGATTGTCGGCGGTCCAGATTGTTACGGGTAAACCGCGTTTCTCCACACGTTTCATCAATTTCCGTGTCGCTAGCGAATAATGGATCGACAGGCTGTCGGCACCAAGCTCTTCTGCTATTTTGACAAGGTATTTTTCCTTCCGCAGGTATCTCATGATCTTCGGGGCGAAAAGTGCTGCAGTGCGCACATGCGGACACCCGGTTCGGAAAATCGGGATCACGCCCAATTTAAAGCTTTTGACGATGACCTGCGGCAGCAGCGGTGACGCGCTCAATATCTCGGAAACGGCTCGAGCCAGCCTTTCAACGTCGCCGTCGCCACATTTCAGCTCGATATACAACGTTCCTCGGAAGTCAGCCAGGAATTCAAGCGTTCTCTCCAGCGTTGGCACGCTCTCGCCGGCAAAATTCGCGATCGACGGGTTAGGAGCCAAATCGCGAAACCACGACCCGACATCCACATTCGCGAGTTCCGCCGAGGTCATCGCAGGGACCGTCCCGTTGATCCGCCCCGTGCGATTCAGCGTCCGATCATGTATAACGACCGGCACGCCATCCTTGGCGAGACGAACGTCAAATTCGATTCCATCGGCGCCGGCATCGACCGCGGCGCGAAATGCCGCGATCGTATTTTCCGGGGCGTGAGCGCTTGCTCCGCGATGTGCGATGATCAAAGGTAAGTTTCCAGGCCTGAACATTTGCGGGTGGACGCCTCAGCGTTTCTCCAGAAGAAAGATCGTTTTAGACCACGCTATCGGTTCCGTGATCGGAAACTCATGGTTGCCTTTGATATTAAAGTATCGTTGTGAAATCTTTCTTACATCCTCCAGCGGATGGAGCTTGAACTTGTACAAAAACTCCAGAACCGACCCGACGAAAGAAGGCTTCACAGGTATCAGGACCAGCTTCGCTCCCGGTTTCAGTACGCGCGCGATCTCCCTTAACCCTGCGTCCAGCGACACATATTCCAAAACACCGCATGTTAGGACAAGATCGAACGTCTCGTCCGCGAAAGGCAGCTCTAGCACGTTCCCTTGGACAGGGACGGCAGGTTTTGCTCCTTTCTTTTTCTGTTTCTTGAATTGGTCCCTGGCGATCTGCAGTGAGTTGAGCGAAAGGTCGAGAGCCACGGCAGCCTTTGGACGAAAACCCGTGTCCGAGAATCCTAGCGATACGATGCCCGTTCCGCTGCCTGCGTCAAGCACCAGAGATTCTGGCCCGATGTTCAAATTCAGCGACCGGAGGTATTTCTCGACCGATTGCCGGTAGCCGTTAACCTTCATCGCCAGGTTGTGCACGTCGGCGATACGATCGTAAAAATCCTGCGTTTTGGTTTTTTTCTTGCGGGCTTCGTGCGCCATCGCTTATCGCTCCGCCATCAGCGTTTCGATCATCGATCGCATCTCCTCGATGCGTGTGGGGTTCGTGCCGCTTTCCAGATAACGGATAACTCCTTTCCTGTCAATCAATGCGGCGGTCGGTAATGTGGTCGCGCCGTAGGTGATCTGATTTCGCTGATCTTTAGTAATCACAAAATCGTAAGGCAACCGCCATGTCTCCCTGAATTTACGCAAAAATTCTAACTCATGTTCCTCGTCAGCGGAAAGCCCGCCTACCATTCCGTAATACCTGGTCAACCCGAGGATGACAAACCCGTTCTTTTCATGGTCTTGGTACCATTCCTTTAGATGCGGAAAAGCCTCGAGGCATGGAAGACACCACGTCGCCCAGAAATCCAATAGGACTACCTTTCCGCGAAGACTCTCCAGCGTTACCGGCTTGCCCGGAAACCATTGTTCAAATTGCTCTATTTCTGGTGCTGTCTCGCCCAACAGCCTATATTGCCGCTCACGCTTTTTTAGGCGTTGAATCACGTCGTTCGCCGCCTGCTTGGTGGCCAGGTCCTTGTTTGCGAGCAATAGCGCTCCCGCAAATGTTTCCATTGCTTCGGGCTTGCGTCCCGTCTGTATCTGATATTTGATCAGTTGATCCACGGCATAGTAGTAAAAGCTCGACGAATTCAGTTCCGCCGCGGTCTTCCGCAAACTATTGAGTGAGGCTTCGGCGTTCTTTCGATCGCCTGCGGCTTTATACGCCTCGAATGCGATCATTCCCGCGTCGAGCAGTTCATCTGCCCCCCGCCCGCGCGTGGCGGGATCGAGCGTGATCGACCTATATGCGGCTAATGCTTCAACGGCGTGTGCAGCCGCTTTGGCATGTTCTTTCTGCGCGGTGTAGGCCTTTGCCAGCTCGACTTCCATCCGCCCGATCTCGGTCTGTTTGACGGGTCCTAATTCCCGGTATTCGGATAGCAGCTTCTCGCCGTCCGCGAGGCGCTTCTGCTTTGACGCCGCGATCACCAGCATTGTACGCGCCGTCTGTGCCCGTTCACCGGTAGGTTCCGGCGTCATCAAAAATTTCTCGAATGCCGAGCGGGTACCGTCCATATTATCGGCCAGCCAGTGCAGCATTCCTGTGTAATAAACGTCTTCAGCCGACGGACTGGGACGCAGTTCTGCCGCCGCCGAGTATTTTGCCGCGAGCTGTTTACGTTCGCGCAAAGTCTGTTCCAGCAGGGCATCCGTCTTTTTGATCTTCTTTTGATCGTATTCGGCTTCCTTGGTTTTTGCGTAAATGTTTGCCTCGTCGAATAATGCCTTGACGGGGCGGTTGCCAGTGCTGTCCGCCGCGGCCGCCTGCCGTGCGTTTGCCGGCGGCGTCGCCCGACGCGATTGCGCCGATATCGAAATCACTGCCGCTAAGATTAAAAATAAGCTTGATAAACGCATTTTGATCCTATAATACACCCGGCACGGCCGACATTCTGCCAAGCCCGAACATTCCGAAATACTCCGAATCCATTCCCTCGGCGATCAGATCGGCGACGATCCTGCCCGTTAACGGCGACAGCAGGATCCCGTTGCGGTAATGACCCGCCGCGACGACGATCCCTTTCGTTTCCGGAAGCAGTCCTATGATCGGATGGCCGCCCGACGCAAGCGGCCGCAGGCCAGCCCATGCGTCGCTTATTTCCAAGCCAGAGAGGCTCGGAACGATCTCAAATCCAACATCTTTCAAATATGCCGTTCCAGCGTCCGTCACCGAAGCATCAAATCCGGCATCTTCGGACGTTGCTCCTATCAGTATCCGTCCATCGGCACGCGGTACCAAATAACCCCGTGGGCTATAGATCACTCGCTCAAATAGGCGTTTGGCCGTCTTGTAGCTGATGATCTGTCCACGTATAGGTTCAACCATGAACGGCATTGGTGTGTCGTCGATTTTGATGAGCGAAGCCCACGCACCCGTTGCAAGGACAGTAGTTCCGGCAGCAATCCGTCCGGACGTCGTTTCGACCCCGGTGACACGTCCGCCTTCCGAAACCAAGCGTAAGACCTCAGTATTTTCGAAGACATGGATGCTGTTTAGTTCTGCAAATCTCCGTAGTGCCGCTAGCACCTTTCTGCTCTCGACTTGCCAATCATCCGGAAAAAAAATGCTCTCGCGAACGTCTGGCGAGATGAACGGCTCGGCTTTTCGAGTCTCTTCAGCGGTCAGATAGACGACGTTTAACCCGTTGCGCGCATGTGTCTCCAGCCTATGCCTGACTTCGTCGGAGTCTGCGGCGGTAAATGCAGCATAAAGCGTGCCGCTTCGATCGAGTTCGATGTCCACGCCCGTCTCATCGAGTAGCTCTTCGGCAAAGCGCGGGTACATTTCCAGTGATTCGCGGCAGAATTTGTAAAATCCGTCCAATTCGTCCGTTTCTGCGTCCGGCGCGAGCATTCCGGCGGCCGCCGACGAGGCCCCGCTGCCCAGAATGCCGCGATCGACCACCGCCAACCGCGCGACGCCGGCGCGCCGCAACTCCCTCGCCACCGCCAGCCCGATCACACCGCCACCCAAGACCACTACATCAAAACTCTGATTCAACCTCTTCGACTCCTTAAATTAAAATAATAAAGGAAAACAATAGCTTCGTCAGCTTTTCAAATAAATATCAGCACCATCCCGAATGCAAAAAGGGCGGAGTGCTCTGGTCACTCCGCCTCGTCTTCTTCGTTTTTATTTTGCCTTAAGCTTTTCCTATCTGACAAAAGCACTCGGCACCGGCACGTCTCCTGCTGTACCGAACCCGATTACCGTCTGTCCTGCCGCCGAGCGGTTGATGTACCACGTCCCTGACCTGAACACAGCAGGGTCCGCCTTTCCGTCACCGTCATAGTCTCCCGAAGAAGGCACGTCTCCCGCCACGCCGAACGGGAAGCCGTAGAA
>JAEZIT010000117.1 GCA_023436495.1 Acidobacteriota bacterium | reverse complement strand
CTGCGGCGCGTTCATCGGGCGCTGCTGGCGGAAACGGCGGCGGTTGCGCTTGCGGGCGTTCGCCGATTTCAACTTCGCCTTCTGGCCGGGCGGAATGAAGTGAGCGTGCTTTTTGAGGTCCTTGATGATCTCTTCTGAGATGACCTTGCGTTTGAACCGACGCAGTGCGCTCTCGATCGATTCGTTCGAATTTACTGAAATATAAGCCATTATCCTCTCACCTCCTCTCGGCCGAAAATTCTGCCTTTGAGGGCAAACCATAATTAAAACACCGCAGACTGCCGAAGCGCAACCCTCGACCACCGTTTTTGGCATACAGATTGCCAGTATATTGCCGAATTACAGTGTATAGATGTGTGCGTAAATCATTGTGAACATTAGACAAGGAGGGAATTGATGAAACTACGATACATTCAGCTTTTAGCGATATTGGCGATCGGGTTGCTGGTTTGGGGCTGCGGAAACACTGAACAGCAGCAGCCGGTAGCGTCGAACCCGCAGCAGCAGGAGGCTCTGCCGCCGGAGGAAGAAACCCTCGCCGAAGATGACTATTGGGCGAAGGACAATTTCGATCTGCAGCGCGTAGGGCCGATCCTACGGCGATCGCGGAATGTCGAGGAGTTCGAGCGGTATCTGAACGAGGACGACGGGATCAACAATCTCGACCTGAACGGCGACGGGTATGCGGATTACATCAGCGTCGACGAATACGGCTACGACGACGATCCGAATCAGCGTGGACTCTCGTTGTATTCACGCTTCGGGCCGGACCTCGTTCAGGAGATCGCACGGGTGATCTTCTACCGCGACCAGCCGAATTATCCGGGCTCCCGCGTCATGCTTTACGGCGACGAGCGGATCTATGGTGATAATTATTATTACGAATCGAACTGGCTGGACCAGACGATCGGGATAGTAAGTGCGCTGTTCGGCGATCGCGATCCTTACCGTTCGCCTTATTACTACGACAATTACCCGGATTGGTACGAGCCGTATTACATCGACGAAACGCCGGTGTACAGGACAAGGATCGAGCGGCTTTATCCTGAACCGGTATTCGTTTACACGACCCAACCGACGTTCATCGATCGAGTGAGGATCAGATCCCCTTACGACGGTAAGTGGATGGATCGTGTCTATGCGCGGCTTGCGAAACCGACGCGCGAGCAGGAAAAGTTCCTGAAATCGAACAAGGTCCCTCCGGCACGCGGACGCCGCGATATGGCGGACGGCCCGGGATTTTCCGAAGACGCTCCGGGGCAGCGCAAGAAACGCGAGGGCGAGCAAAGCGCGAACCCTGGCCGAGGAAATCCGGAACGCGGAAATCCCAACCATGGGAATCCGAACAAACCGGACAAGGCCGACAAGAACCAGGGTGGCCCGCCGAGCGATAACCCCGGAGGCGGCAACCCCGCAAAGGACAATCCGAACAAGCCCGACAAACCGCAGAACGCCGGCAATCCCAATAAGGGAGGCGGTAACCCCAACAAAGGTGGCGGCAACGGCAAAGGCGGTGGAAAGGGTAAGGAAAAACCGTAGGCAGTCGGCAGACGGCGAAAAGCAGTAAGTGGTCAAAATCCGCTTACTGCTTTTTTGTTGGGTTACGGTCAACTTTAATTTGCAAAAGTTCCCGGATGAAGCGTCAACGCGGCATAGGGAGGTTTTGCAGTTATGGTCATCCTATTTTCAATTACCGTTACGATCGGCGTTCTAATGGCGATCGCATTCAAAATGACAAAGGATGTCAACGACCGCGGCGGCTGCCCGGCCTGCGGTACGCCGGTGCCGATGTACCGACACCCGACATCACTTCGACAGGCTTTCTGGGGCGGCTGGACCTGCACGGAATGCGGAACCGAGATGGACCGCTATGGCAGGAAGTTGATCACTGATACCAACAGCTGAGGGCGGAGCATATTAAATAAAAAGCTAATAGCTATTAGCTAACGGCTATTTGCAAAAGTGATTTCGCCGCCGTGTTAATCATTGGGTCATTTCCCGCGGATCACGCGGCGGGTTTGTTTAAGGGCGGTTGTGAATGCGGAGCGGTCGGTCTGCGGGCTGCAGTGCACCGCGCGGTCGTCGATGAAGGCAGAGGCGACCGGCTTGCCCTGCCCGACGTAGACGTCGCGGAACGGGAACTTGTGGCGTTCGAGCCATTCGATGATCTTGAGGCGCATCCGCGCCGGGTCGATGCTGCGGCCCGTCTCGGCGGCGAGGTCGGGAGAGCACCGGGAAGTGAAGATCACGATGTCCGCAACCTCGTTGAGCGACCAGGCGAATTCGAGAGCGCCGGGCAGCGGCCGGCCAATGTGTTCGGGCCCTTTCCAGCCATCATAGCGGGCGAGTACTCCGTCCAGATCGACGCAAACGCGCGGGCGTCGGCGATTCGAAGATGCGGCCGCCGCCTTCTTTTTTGCGGTTCGTTTGGCGACGGCACCTTTTCGTTTTGGGAGCCTTGGCAGCGGGGCATGCCGCGCGGCAAGGATCGCCTCGATTGCTTCGCCGCCCTCGAGCCATACTGCATCGACGAGCGGGTCAAAATTGCGCACACGGGTGAAATGCTTCCGCGTATGATGCCGCCCCGGCAGACGCAGCGTGTAGGGCAGATCGTCTTCGTCCACCTCGCGTTTCGGCGGGAAAATCTCGGGCTTACGCGGGAGGTTCAACTCCTCCCAATCCGCACGGATCGAATCCGCGTAGTCGAACACGTTCGCGAGCGGATACTCATCATCGAGCAGCACCCAAATGTGATACCCGCCGACGCCGTTGCTGTCGAACAGCAGCGGATCGAAGCCCGCTTCGCGAAGGCGGCCGGTCCATTCGAGTGCGGCGGCGAGATTCGCTGCAGCGACGTCGTCGCTGTTAGCGATCGACTCGTCGTGCAAATCGATATCTATCGCGAACCACTTTGCCGTGCTGTGATCGCTTATGGAATGGAGGCCGATCAGGTGCGAGACGGCGCGGCCGGCGAAATGGCGGCGAAGTTTGTTCAGTGTGACCATGTCGGTCCCCGCCTTACGGCGTTCCTTTATTGGCAGCATCACGACGCGGACCTCGCCATCGCGAAGCGTGTACTGGCTCCAAACGTCGCGGCGATTGGCGAGGCGCTCCATCGCCCACTCGGCCAGGCGGTCTGCGTAGTCCTGCCACTCGGACGCGATCCAGAGCATCCTGCGGTCGCCGGCGAATCTTTGTTCGATATCGGTCACCGCCATGTCACGCCACCTTCTCCCATCCGCCGACAAAGTACCGCTTCGCCATCTCGGTGAAAAGCTGCCGCGCGGTCTTTTCATTGCTCGCGATCTTCACGTCGCGCTGCAGCGGTTCGACGCGGTTCGGGCTGAAGTCCGTGCCGTAAACCACGTAGCCCGGATACTCGCCCGTGTCCTCCTTGTTCGTCTTCCAGAGCAGGAGTTTCCGCACCATCGACGCGCCGCGCATCGTCTTTTTATACACTTGCCGCTCGATCAGTTCGCTCGGCTTCAGGTCGCCTGCACGGGCCGGTTTGTCCACATCACGCACATTTACAAGATTCGTCACCTGGCGGATGTTCACGTCCTCGATGTTGGCTTCCTTGTCGTCGCGGATGCGCACGAACTGAGGCGAGATCACGCTCACCAGCGGCATCCGCGAGAGGGCGTTGTAACGTTCGCCGTCGAACTCCAGCACCATCCGCTTCACCGGATCACCCTTCGAATTTTCCGGGATCATATCCAGGAACGACATCTCGATCACCGGGCCCGGCTCTATCATCTCGTAGGCGACGTAATCGTTGTTCACGGCGACATACTCCGAAGGCACTACCCGGCGTTTCAGTTCGTCGAAGAGTATCCTCCGATCTTCCTCCGTGAACCCGCCGCCGACCCGCGCGATCTCATGGAACGTCCCGTCCTCACGCATCACCGCGACGAGCAGGTCGTGCAGCATGCCTTTACGATTTTCGGTGCCCTCGGAATACCCGACGATCGCGGCGTCGAGGTTGTGACGCAGCTTGATCTTGTAATACCCGAGCCGGTCGTGCCGCACTACTAGCCCCTCGGAGCCTTCCTCGATCACCCACTCGGCGAATCGTTCCTCGATCGTCTCGGGCTTGTCCGCCACGACGTGTTCGGCCATAAGCGCGAGCTTGCCTTTGCCGAATAGCTTCTTAAGTTCTTTAAATACTGCCGACGCGGTTTCGATCTCCTTTCCGTTCAATTCGATGATATCGAACACGGCCATCCCGACGCGTTTCAAATCGGCTTCCGATTTCGGATTCCGCAATATCCCGACGATCTCCTGAACAGCGTTGCGGCCCTTAAGATCGCCCATCGCGTAAAGCTCTGTCGCGAACACCGCCGACTTCACTTTCGCCTTCTTCAGCGCTTTCTCTGCCTCCGCGTAGCAGGGAAGGCCGATCCGCACCGTGCCGCCGGGATTCACGCTGAATATCTGCTTGCCGTCAAACACGACATAGGTGAATTCGCCGTCATATTTGCGCACGACGTGCAGTGACTTCGCCTTCGGAATGTTCTGGATATCGTGTGCGGCGAGCGGCCGCATCGCCCCGCTGAGGCGGCGGCGGTATTCGCGTGCGCGGATCTGCCATTGCGGGTCGGCCAGATTCTGCGCCTTTGCGGTGCAATAATCCCCCTTCTTGCACGAAAGGTGATTCTTATCGATGATCGATTTTTCAGCTTTCTTTTTCGGCATCGATGTTCAGGTCCTTCGGGCGTTTCAATTCCATGTTCGAAAGGTGAAGGATGAGGCAATACGAATCACCCTCGACTCGGCCTTCGAGGAACGCGTTGTACGGCTTGCCGCCGCGGTTCATCACCACCGGCTGATCGCCCTTCTCGCCGCCGCGGATCAGCAGCAAAGCGTTCCGCTTATCCAGGTCCTTCGCCATCTGGTAAAGGAAGTCGTAGGTGAGCCCGTTGATGTGGACGAGCTGCTTCTTGTTCGTGAAGACGAACCGGTGCACCGCCTCGCTTTTCTTGATGTATTTGCCCGTCCATTTCAGCGGAACGTCGGTGTTTATGTTCTGAAGTTCCTTCTTTCGCGGCCGGCGATCGCGAACGGTGCCATCGGGTTTCTTCACCACTTCGTATTCGTCCACCACGTGCACGATCCCTCGCGGCGAGACATAGACCCGCGATGTTTCGGCCAGATACTTCCCGAACCGCTCGATATCGATTTCCGGGTCCTCCTTCATCAATGCCTTCGCGACCGATTCCATCTTTTTGCGCTTCTTCATCAGCTTTGTGAGATCGTGGTCGACATCGCTTTTCAAAAGCTTGCGCGTGATGACCGGCTTGTTGCCTTCGTCGCGGTAATAGACCTCGCGTGCGGGCGAAAGGCCCTCCATGGCGACCACCGCGTCGCGGTTCTTGGCGTTGCTGATATTTATGGGCATAACGTCACCTCTCTACATCAGGTCGAAATCTATCTCCTCGGCGG
>JAEZIT010000064.1 GCA_023436495.1 Acidobacteriota bacterium | reverse complement strand
CATCAGGCGCGTCTGTTTCGCGGCGTGCGACACGCGTTTCTTCCTCGGGTTCGAGCATCTCGCCGCATTTTTGGCAATAGACGGCGCGGTCCGAATTTTCTTCACCACATTTCGTGCAGAACATGATCGTTATTAGAAGCGCCCGTGCGGCTTCGCGTAAATGATAGCGTAAACGGTGCAGCTAAACAAAAAAGCGGCCGAAAACCGTTCCGGCCGCATGTCTTTAAGACGAATGGAGAAGAGAGAAACCCGTGAGAGAGCGAGAAACTATTGATTTACAAGCATCATTTTGCCGTCCGGCAGCCGAATTGTAAGGGCATCCGGTTCGAGAATGGTCAGCGGCCGCGATTCCTTTTGTTCCAGCTTAGCGGCGACCTGGGAACTGACGCGTTTGGCGGAATGCACGTATTTCGGGTCCGAGATCGTGTTGTACCGTGCGGAAATGCGGCGAACGTATTCTTGTGTTTCGCGATAAGGCGGGATGTTCCAGCCGTATTTCATCACCGCGCCTTCGCCCGCATTGTAGCCCGCAAGCGCAAGCGCCACGTCGCCATTGAACGTGTCGAGCAGCCAGCGCATGTATTTGATCCCGGCTTCGATATTCTGTTTCGGGTCGTAGATCTTTGTCACGCCGAATCGACGGGCCGTGGCAGGCATTAATTGCATCAGCCCGCTGGCGCCTTTATAGGAAGTTGCCTGGACTTTGAAGGAGGACTCCTGATGCATCTGTGAATAGATGAGTAGCGGGTCGATGCTATAGCGGCGGCTCGAATCGACAATATATGCGTCGAATTCGGTGTTGCCGGTCGTGAAACCCTTCAGATGCGTGTTCGTGCCCATCACGAGCTTTCTGCCGACCGCGGTCCGCAACGCAAAGCTCTCTTCCACGGAGACCTTTGGCTTGGTAGAGCGAGTGCTGGCCGTGCGCTTAACGCCCTTGCCGGCTTTGGGTTTGGCTTCAGGCTTAGGCGCGGGTACGAAGACGTGAACGCCTTTAGAAGTATCCCAGTTCTCAAGCACCGGAGAAACCTGGCCCGCAGCGGAGACGCTGAGGCCGACACAAATAAAAAGGGCAGCAAAGTATATCTTCATTCGAACAAGAGCTGTGAATTATTTTCGGGTAAAAGTCCGATCTTGAAGAGATCTTACGCGGGCACCCGCATAACAAGAGGTGCCTATGATTTAAAAACAGGTAAAGGGCTGACGCTTCCAAAACTGCTTGTGCAGAGATAAACAGTGTTTATCCGAAGCAATTGAAGATTAACATACTTTCTGAAATCTTACAATCCGGATCACAAGGCCTTTTGCGTTATTATTAATTGAGTTATCTTTGCTTATGCTCTACGTATCGCAGATCCTCAATCGCCCGATCTACGATAAGGCCGGCGACAAGATCGCCTATATCAGCGACGTCATCGTTCGTTACGGAAAGGACGATTATCCGCCGGTGATAGGATTGGTTGCGCGGTACCGGCGGCGTAATTTCTTTATCCCGAGGCGTCACATTTCAGAACTTGCCGAAACCGGTGCAAAGATGAGCTCCGCCATTATCGACCTTAATCCCTTCACGCGGCGAAAAGGCGAGGTGCTTCTCGGGAAAGACGTGCTGGATAACCAGCTTATCGACGTTGACGGCAAACGCGTCGTACGTGTGAACGACGTACAGTTAATAGAAGCCGGACGATCATGGCGCGTGGCCGGGGCGGACGTGAGTTTTCAGGGATTTCTACGACGTCTGATGCCTAAGGGGTTTTACGGCAGTGACCGGCCCGTCGAGGTCCTTGATTGGGCGGATGTCGGATATCTGGCAACTGATACCGCAACAGTAACAGTACAGCTGAAATCATCGAAGGATAAACTCTCGCGTCTTCATCCGGTCGAGATCGCTCAACTCGCAGAAACTCTCTCTCCGGTACATCGAACGGAGGTCGTCGAGAGCCTCGATAACGAAACTGCCGCCGATATGCTCGAGGAAATGTCCACGGAAGCCCAAGCCCGAATCCTCGAGGAAATGGACGAAGAGCGGGCGGCCGACATTTTGGAAGAGATGTCGCCTGATGATGCTGTGGACGTTCTGGGCGAATTGTCGGAAGAAAAGGCCGAGGAACTTTTCAACCTCATGGAGGAGAATGAAAAGGCCGACGTAGCGGAGCTTCTTCCTTATGAGCACGACACAGCCGGAGGATTGATGACGACGGAGTTCATCGTCTTTCCGATGGACCTAACGGCCGGGCAGGCGATCGCGCGTCTTCGTGACATGGCCGAGACGCCGAATATGATCTACTACCTTTATGTCGTGGACGTCGAAGGATCATGGAAGCTGCGTGGGCTGATCAGTTTGCGAAGCCTGATACTTGCGGATCCGGCAAGCACGCTTGAGGAAGTTATGCGAACGGAGTTTCGGTCCGCTCATCCGTCAGACCTCGCGGAGGACGTAGCCCGAACGATCTCCGAGTATAATTTGCTGGCGCTGCCGGTGATCGATGATGAAGGTGATATCGCGGGAATCGTGACGGTTGATGATGCGATGGAGATCTTGCTGCCGAAGAACCTACAGAGGCGACTGCCGAGGCTCTTCGGCTAGCGGAGTTGACTTTGGACGTTTTTAATTAACAGGGCCAGGGCTGGCAGACGCCGTAACAATCGAACCATGGAGAGCATGGAGCTCCTCCTCCGCTTGACTCTTCTGGAAGGGCTCCGGGTATTGTCTTCAATACAGACATCGAACTCTCGATGACCTTATTGGCGCGATCTATTCGCTCCTGTTCGTCCTTCGTTTCCTGGACATATTTCAAAGCGTTTGCCTCAAGAGCGTCGAGCACCGCCCGAAGCTCCATATATTTGCTGGAATAACTCCCGTTCATTTGTAGTGGTTTCTCCTTTTAATTAGTACCCCTTAGCATGGAAATGATCTTCCAATCGGCTTGTTTGCCGTAATACAGCGTTTGCCCGTCAGGGCTGAATGTGAGGCTTGATAAGTAGACCCGCGGATCGTTGCTGGCCACGACCGTTCGCAATTGACGCGTGTCGAGCGGCAGCAAATTGATGACGTCGCGATCCTGTTCCCGTGCGACGAACGCAAGGGAAGAGCCATCCGGGGCCATTCTCACATTGGCCTGGTAACAGTCCTTTAGCGTTACTATCTGCCGTGGCGGGATGTTCTTCAAATAAACTTCGAAAACGTCGACATCGAGCGGCATCGGCCACGCATCCTTCATACGATCGACGGCTTTTACTATCAAACCTTCGCCGTTGGGCGACCAGCCGATAATACGGAGCGATGAATCCGACCTGTAGATCTGCCGATCATGTCCGTCCGAAGAGACCCATAGTGCCCAGGTCCGTTCCGCCGGTTTGCTGAAATCGAATGATGTCCATGCGAGTGTCGATCCGTCGGGAGACAGCGCCGGGTTCACAAATACAACCGAGCCGTTGGTATTCTTGGTCAACACCTTCTCGCCGGAACCGTCGATCGCGGCAGACCAGATATTATTAACGCCGTCGCGCTTTGCGCTGTAGATCACCGACTTTCCATCTGCCGTCCACGCAACATCCTGTGTTTGCATCCGGTTGAATGGCATCATAGAATGGCCGCCGACAATGACGCCGTCTTCCGCGATCTTCCGTGCGTCGCCGCCGGCGGTTGAGATCACGGAGATAGTGCTGAGAGAGTTTTCTAAATTCAAAAATGCTACGTGTGCGCCATCGGGCGACCACGTTGGATAATAACCTGTTGCGGACATAGACGCGGGACGGGCACCCGGCGAGATCTGTTGTGAAATTATCTGGGAAGAGAATAACCGCGACCCGATTCCTGTTTGGCGCGCGGCCTGGTAAACGACCGCGTCGCCTTGGGGCGAGAAGGCCGGCCAGAACTCTGCTCCGATCTCGGACGTCAGTTGAAACTCCATTCCGCCGTTCAGGTGTATGCCCCAGATGTCCGAATCGTCGTTCGACGACGCGTACATGATCGTGCCGCCGTCAGATGAAATGTCTTGAAGGTCGCTGTTTCCTTCTCCACGGGTGATCTGCACCGGTTCGCCGCCATCCGTTGAGATTACGAAGATCTGATCTACACCATTGCGGTCGGAGTTATAGGCGATGCGCTTGCCGTCAGGAAACCAGACCGGAGAGCCGTCCCTGGCGGGATCGTTTGTCAGCCTGACGGGGTTCTCAGCTTTAAGGTCGGAGGTCCACAGATCATTTTGCCCGTCTTTTACGTCGACAAATGCTAGTTTCGTGCCGTCGGCGGAGACGTCGAAGCTTCGATCGACGGCCGCGGTCTCGTCAAAATTCGTGAGCTTTGAAATTGATCGGGTCCCAATGTCTACCGAATGCAGGTTTTGACCCATCTGGAAATAGATCGTCGAGCCGTCCTTAGACCACCGTACCAGCGTCCCGAGGGATTCCAGCGGAGTAAGCAGCGTTGCGGCGCCGCCGAGCGCAGGTGCAGCCCAGATCCCACGTTGGCCGTCGCGGTCGGAGACAAAGGCGATCTTGCTGCTGTCGGGTGACCATATAGGGCTCAGGTCTACGGAATTACCTTTTTTCTGGGTGAAAGGCTCACCGCCGTCGATCTGCTTTAGCCAAACGGAGGTTGCGCCGTCTTCAACAGCGACATATGCAAGCAGTTTGCCGTCCGGAGAAATGCGTGCACGCGGGTCGCTTTCGCCTACAGCGCTCTTCCAGCTTGTGACCTGAACCGGCGAAGCATTCGTAAAGGCGGCCGCACTCGGGCCGGCCGACGGGTTCATCCAGTAATATGCCATTCCGGCGACCGAAAGCGCTGCAGCGGCAGCGGGGATCGTCATCCAGCCGAACGAACGCTTTTTCTCGTGTGATTCAGTTAAATAGGGCTGTGTTTCGTTCGTTTCGATCCGTGAATCCCGGCCGGTGGACATTCCATGCAGGCGGAGTTGGACCGTGTCGGCGCCCGCTCCGCTCTGAAGCATTTTCAGGTCAGCATTCATTTCCCGTACGGATCCGTAACGAGCGTCGGCGTCTTTTGCCAATGCCTTTTTCAGCACGGTCTGTAGCCGATCCCAGATTTCTGAATCCTGCATTTCCATGGGTGCAGGCTCCGATTTCAGGATCGAGACGATCAGGTCGCTCTTTGTTTCGCCCGTAAACGGCGGCCGGCCGGCGATCATCTCGTATAAGACGACGCCGAGGCTCCAGATATCGGTGCGGGCGTCCGTCGGCTTTCCTCGCGCCTGTTCTGGAGACATATATGTTATGGTCCCCATGATCACGCCGGGGATCGTGCTATCGGCTCCCATCGTGGTCCCGTCGCTGTCAAATCCGACGGCGGCATTGGTAAATTTCGCCAAGCCGAAATCCAATACCTTTGCGATGCCGTCCGGCCTTACGATGATATTCTCCGGCTTGATGTCGCGATGGATAATGCCTGAGGCGTGCGCCGCCTCAAGTGCCGAGGCCACCTGCATCGCGATGTTTGCACAGTCCTTAAGAGTCAGCTTGCCTTCTGAGATCAAGAGGCGCAGGTTTTTGCCCTGCACGTATTCCATGGCAATGTAATCAGCACCTTCTGATTCACCGATGTCGTAAATGGTTATGATATTTGGGTGATTAAGAGCTGATGCCGATCTGGCCTCTCGGGTAAATCGTTTAAGCGGGTCGAGCTCGCGACTAAATTCCTTGCGCAGGAACTTAATTGCGGCCCTTCGCCCGAGTTTCGGATCTTCCGCCAGGAAAACCTCGCCCATGCCGCCGGTTCCCAGAACCTCGGTCAACTTATATTTGCCGACGGTATCGCCAACACGTACGGTGCGTATCGGAGCGGTTTCAGAATAGGCGAGAGTAGGCTCCGACGCGATGCTTGGGCCGCTGCCAAGATTATCGAACGAATCGAGCAATGATTCGACACTGCTTCGCAAGGCCGTATCCGGCCCACAGGTTTCGTCCAAAAAGGATGAACGCTTTGAGATTGGGAGATTTAAAGCTTCACCAAAGATCTTTCTTACCTTTTCTTGTGTTTCAGCTGACATAATTCGAATTTGCCCTTATTGTGAGGGGGCTTATTCCCTTCAATGTACACGCGTGAGGCGTATTTCGCTGCTTTAAATCCTTAAGGTTACAACACTTACAATTTTTCAAGATTTAGGGTTCAAAGATTATACCATCTATATGACGCGCGAATGTATAATTTTTCCCTTATACGCGTCAAAAACATCGATTTTTATAAACTTTTTGGTTATTCTAGCCGTAAATACGCCGAATTCTTAAATTAGGAGCAAATTGCGGCACGACAGGCCTTGGCCGCAATAAGGAGCGAAGTACTTATGAAAAAAGCATTTATCACTGTTTTTAGCCTCGTGATCATATTCACCGTTCTCGCAACTGCTCCAACGGCAAATGGCCAGCAGGCGGCGATCGGATCCGCGATAGCTGACTTTACGCTGACCAATATTAACGGAAGATCGCGTTCGCTGGAGGAACTAAAGGGAGCGAACGGCGCAGTGATCATATTTCTGTCTGCACAGTGCCCGGTCGTCAAAGGATATAACGACAGGATCAATCAGATAGCCGCGGAATATCAGTCGAAAGGCATTAACTTTATCGGTATCAATTCGAATGTTACTGAATCGCTCGAATGGGTAAAATCGCACGCGGAAGAGAACTATAAATTTCCGATGCTTATTGATAAAGGCAACGTGCTCGCCGATAAGCTTGGTGCGACCGTAACGCCGGAAGTGTACTACATCGACAAGAAGAACGTCCTGCTGTATCACGGAGCGATCGACAACGACAGAGCGGGCCGAAATATCACGGATGCTTACCTTAAGGCGGCGTTCGATTCGTCGCTGAGCGGCAAAAAGGTCGAGCGGACATCGGCAAATGCATTCGGATGCACGATAAAACGCGTCGAATAACAACGGAATTCTCAATGATAAAATTCGGCCTTGGCTCCGTTTTCGGAGCAATATTCGCTATCTCGATAGCGTTCTTTCCCGCTGGGGCGCAAACTCCGGCAATCAGTGCGGACGCCGGCAGCTCAGCACCGCGCATCGTGCAGATAGACGCGGCCGGCCTTAAAAGGGTGCTGCAGCCGGCCGGCAAGCCGCTGCTTGTTAATTTCTGGGCTACATGGTGTGACCCGTGCCGCGACGAATTTCCCGACCTCGTAAAGATCGACAACGAGTTTCGAGGAAAGATCGATTTTATTACCGTCACTTTGGACGATCCTGAAGAGATCGGGCGGGCCGTGCCGCGGTTTTTGACATCCATGAAGGCAGAGATGCCGGCATTTTTGTTGAAGACACCGGACGAAAGCGTTGCGATCGCCGCCGTTGCAAAAGATTGGCAAGGTGGGCTTCCGTTTACGATCCTATACAACGAAAAAGGCGAGATCGCGTATTTTCGGCAAGGCAAGATCCGGCTAGAGACCGTCCGGGCAGAGATCGAAAAACTCGGAACACCCGCCAAAACGGACGGTACTGCTGCTCCGGCGCGGCGCTAAATGAGGACTTCAAAAGTCTTCTTGATTCCCGTTCCGCCTCGTGATAGTTTCATACACGCAACATGCTTGCATTTACACAACTAAGGAGTCTAAATAATGCTTAGAAAGATCGAAGATTTTCAAAAGGATTGGGCATACGAGGTCGAATCGACGGGGAAAGTGCTAAACGCGCTGACAGACGAATCGTTGTCGCAGAAAGTGACGCCGGAGGGGCGTTCGCTCGGGTTTCTTGCCTGGCATCTAACGCAGACGCTCGGTGAGATGCTTGGATTGGTAGGGCTTACCATCGATGCGCCCGGATTTGATCAGGATGTGCCGGCAAGCGCCGCCGAGATCGCGGCCGCCTATGAGAAGGCCGCGAGATCCGTTACAGAAGAGGTAAATAAGAACTGGACGGATGAAACGCTGCTGCAGGAAGACGAAATGTACGGCGAAACCTGGGCTCGCGGTATAACCCTGTTTTATCTGATCGCGCATCAGGCGCATCACCGTGGGCAGATGACCGTACTGATGCGGCAGGCCGGGCTGCCGGTTCCAGGGGTCTATGGCCCGGCCAAAGAAGAATGGGCCGCAATGGGAATGCCGGCAATGGCATAGCAATGTAAAGTCTCCCACATTTTCGATCCAGAAACACCTGCGTTCCCCGCTATTTCGGTTCGCGGACAGCAGTGTTCAGGCGGGCAGTCCTCTGAGTCATTCGACATCCCCTGTCCGACGCGATAAAATGTCTGTTTTATTTTTATCATCGGAAACAGACATATGATGACCGAAACACAGATAACCGCTGAGATCGTCGAACAGCACAACCTGACGGCCGAAGAATACGAAAAGATCAAACAAATAATGGGCCGCGAGCCGAATATGACCGAACTCGGCATTTTCAGCGTGATGTGGTCCGAACATTGTTCCTACAAATCGTCACGCGTTCACCTGAAACGCCTGCCCACGGGCGGTGAACGCGTTATCGTCCCGCCGGGAGAGAATGCCGGCGTCGTCGATATCGGCGACGACTGGTGCGTTGCGTTCAAGGTCGAATCTCACAATCACCCAAGCTTTATCGAACCGTTCCAGGGAGCGGCTACCGGCGTCGGCGGTATTTTGCGTGACGTTTTCACGATGGGTGCGCGGCCGATCGCGGCTATGAACAGCCTGCGGTTCGGGCCGTTGAACGATCCGAAGCACGGTAACCGCAACCGTTCGATCCTGAAGGGCGTCGTTGAAGGCATTGGCCACTACGGCAACTGTTTCGGCGTGCCGACGGTTGGAGGCGAGGTTGTTTTTGATGAATCGTATAATCTGAATCCGCTCGTAAATGCATTTGCGCTCGGCATCGTTCGTAAGGACCAGATATTTTTCGGAAAGGCTTCAGGCATCGGCAACCCGGTCCTGTACGCAGGTGCGAAGACGGGACGCGATGGAATCCACGGTGCGACGATGGCTTCGGCCGAATTCGACGACGAAGCACTGGAAAAACGCCCGACGGTTCAGGTCGGCGATCCGTTCCTCGAAAAGCTCTTGCTCGAGGCATGCCTGGAAGCAATGCGCAGCGGCGCTATCAAGGGAATTCAGGATATGGGCGCGGCGGGATTGACGTCGTCGTCGGTCGAGATGGCGGCACGTGCCGGCACAGGACTGGAACTTGACCTGACACTTGTTCCGCAGCGCGAAACGGGAATGACGGCATACGAAATGATGCTGTCCGAATCGCAGGAGAGAATGCTGATCGTCGCGCGCGAGGGCCGCGAGAAAGAGGTCGTCGAGATATTTAACAAATGGGACCTCGACGCCGTGGTGATCGGCCGCGTGGTCGAAGGCGACCGGCTGAAAGTTTTCCATAACGGCGTGCTCGAAGCCGATATGCCGGTAATGGCGTTGACGGACGAAGCACCGAAATACGAACGGCCGTGCGCTCCGCGGGATGAGCCGGGGCAGGCCGATCGGGCCGCGGCGACAATTTCCAAACGAACGACGAACGCGGACCGGCTCGAATCTTTGAAAATTCTGCTGAGTTCGCCCAATATTTGCTCGAAACACTGGGTATACGAACAGTACGATACGATGGTCCGGACAAACACGGCGGTCCTGCCAGGTGCTGACGCAGCGGTGATCCGCGTCAAAGAAACACGCCGCGCGATCGCGATGTGCCTCGACGGTCCGGGACGCTATGTGGGTGTTAACGCTTTCGAAGGAGCAAAGCTTGCGGTTGCAGAGGCCGCGCGGAACGTCGTCTGTGTCGGGGCGAGGCCGATTGCCGTTACCAACTGTTTAAACTTCGCCTCGCCGGAACGTCCGGAGGTGATGCGTTCCTTCTCGGACGTGATCGACGGTATGAAAGAGGCATGCGAGACGTTTGAAACGCCGGTGGTATCGGGGAACGTTTCGTTCTACAACGAAACCGAAGGCCGAGGCATTCTGCCGACGCCGACGATCGGAATGGTAGGGTTGATCGACGACACGCGCAAGATCATCACGCAGGGATTCAAGAACGACGGCGACATTATCGCTGTTCTCGGCCGCGTTGGCGGTGAGCTCGCGGCCAGCGAATATGCATATTCCGTTCTCGGCGTCACGACCGACGAAATGATCGCCGACGGCGTTGTCCCGACGATCGATCTTGACCGGGAAAAGCTAGTGCAGGAGACGGTTCTGCGGATCGCTGACGAGATTCTGCTTAATTCCGCACACGACTGTTCCGAAGGCGGCATTGCGGTTGCCATCGCCGAGAGCTGTTTCTCATCGCTTGGGCGCGATGGCATAGGGGCACAGATCGACCTCGCATCGGACGGCGTTTCTAAGGAAGAGCTGCTGTTTGGCGAATCGCCCTCGCGGATCGTCGTTAGCTTTGCCGCCGAAAACCTGGAAAAAGTTCGTGAGATCGCCGGTGGCTGTCCGTTCACTGTGATCGGAAAAGCCGGCGATGACATGCTGCGCATCTCCGTCGACGGAGCCGAAGAAATATCGGCGTCGATCGCAGACCTCGAATCGGCCTGGGAAACGGCGCTTGAACATCGATTGGGAAATTAAATGAAAAAAACGATCATTCTCCTGCTGATCTTTATTACTGCGACTATCTCTGCGGCAGCGCAAAGGGTCAAGCCTGCCGATGAGGCTGAACTAAAGGAAATTACCTCCAGGGGAAGGCTTCTGGCTGAATATGATGCGGCCGCTTGGCATTCCACCGATGCTGTAATGGCGACAAAGCCTGAGAAAGGCAGCTTCAACGGTTATATCGCCCGAAAGACCGGAAATGTGTGGACCGTAGTTTACGGCAGATTGAATGAACCTAAGGACAAGTACCTGATCGTATTCGAGGCGATCCAGCAAGCATCTCCCGCTGAATTTAAGATCAAAAGATTTGAAGAGCCGAAGGAAGACAGCGATTACTTTTTGAACGCTGCCCGGGCGTTCGAAACGGCAAAGGCAGCATTTTCACCCGCGGAAAGGCGGCCATACAATGCCGCTGTCCTGCCCGATGGCGACGGCAGATTCCTTGTATATTTTGTTCCCGCTCAAACACAAACGGGGATTTTCCCCATTGGCGGTGATACACGATTCACGGTTTCGAAGGACGGGTCAAAGATCCTGAACACCCGCCAGATGCACAAATCGATCATCGAATTTCAAGTTCCTCCCGGCGTAAAGCCCGAGACCGGATATCATACTGCAGTCGTCGACGACATCCCGGAAGATACCGACGTATTTCACGTACTTGCCCGTGAGCCGAAAATCCCCGAGTTAATAGTTACCCAAAAGTTTGTATATCGAATCGACGTTGACGGAACCATTCGATTTTTAATGACGACGGACGCGTTCAAGAAAATTGGACAGAACGATAAATAAATCAGGTATCTATCTTTACCTTTCTGCAGATCATGGCGCCCACGTCAAATGTCGCGGTTGGTGTTTAGACGCGGAACGGTTATCCCGCTTTATTGTTTTTTCGCTGATTTGAAATCGCTTAGTAGAATTTGCACGCGGCAAGACGCGCCTTGATCTCATTTCTTGCCGCTTGGTTTGGGTCATCATAATAATTATCGAAAATTCGCCAAGCCCGCGACCTTTCCCCGATATGCAGCAAATCTGCCACATGACTCAAAACAGTCCGCCGAAAATCAACGTCGGATTTTAGATCGCCTGTCTGTTTTAGCTCTTCAGATCTCTCTGCTATCCAATTCTCGGTCGATTCTAGATCGGTCCTTACGAAATCTTGAAGTACTCCGATAGCCGGCAGGTAACGCTGCGATCTCGGATCAAATTTAAAATAGGCACGCGGTTGAGGTGTACACGATCCGCAATCGTCCATGAAATATCGAAAGCATGTATCGAATTGCATGATCTCATAGACACCATCCCCCTCAGCGTCGAAGACTTCCATAGGATCACGAAAGGATCCAAATTCTTCACTATGAAAAATACTCTTGGGTTTCGCAGAAGACACGTCAATTATCGAATAGTTGGTGCAGCACACCGCGGCCGGGCCCGAAACTACTACGTAGACCTCCTTTGCTGCTGGACCCGTAAGGGCAGAGATTCCCATTCCTGTCGCCCAATATCCGCCAATTTCTCTTCCCCTGAACTTGAAGATATCTTGACCGTTCTTGCTGAGCGACATTGGCAGGTAATGCTTAACCTTAACAGAATAGTCGTCGGCGGTTAATTCTGCATATTCGTCGGCGCCGTTGTCGTCGATCGTGCTAATAGAACTAACGACCGGAAAAACCGAAGCCATAGATGCGCCTGGATACTTTGCTTCCTCTGATTGTTCGGTCGCTTTATAAGCGTCGGATTCATGCGAGATCGATCCCTCCTGCGGGCATTCGTCACACTCATCAAGAGGCGCTTCACTACAGGCAAACACAAGAAAACAAACAGCAATTAGGGTAAGACGTCTCATAAGCAATAGCCGCGGCAGCCCAATTCTAACTAATTACGTTTGTATTAGGTAGTAATTTTTTTCAGAATAAGTGATTAGCCTTAACCATGTCAGCAGGCGTTTATCTTCATATACCTTTCTGCAAGTCGCGGTGCTCATATTGCGATTTCGCGACTGACGTTTATCGCAGCGGCGAGGCGGTTGAGCGGTATGTTAGTGCTTTGTGCACGGAGGTCAAGGGTGCGGATGGAAAGGTTGAGGCGGACACCGTGTATTTTGGTGGCGGCACCCCATCGCTGCTGTCGGCAAGTCAGGTTGAAAAGATCCTGGAAGCCTTGAACGATCGATTCATTCTCACATCCGGCTTTGAATTGACGATGGAAATGAACCCGGCCACCGTCACGCTCGAGAAATTGAGAGATTACCGCTCGCTCGGTGTAAATCGAGCGAGCTTCGGCGTACAAACGTTTGACGACACGGAGCTTAGGCGGCTCGCCCGCGGTCATGACGCTGCCGACGCACGAGAGACTTACCGCCTGCTGCGCGAGGCGGGATTCGAGAATGTCAGTTTCGACCTGATCGCCGGGCTTCCGCGGCAGACGCTTAGCGATTGGGAACGTAATCTGGGCGAAGCCATCGCGATGCAGCCCGAACATTTGTCGCTCTACTTGCTGGAGATCCATGAATCCACGCCGCTGGCGGAACAAGTCCGAAGCGGCCGTCAACCGGTGCCGGACGAGGAACTCGCGGCGGAGATGTACGAAATGATGGTCGAACGCCTAGCCGCGGCCGGATACAGGCAGTACGAGATCTCTAATTTTGCGAAGGCGGGATTCGAATCGCGGCATAATTCAAAATACTGGACGCTCGATCCGGTGCTCGGATTTGGGGTCTCGGCACATTCGTTCGACGGCCGCGACCGTTACGCAAACGAACGGGACACGGCGCGATATGTGGATCTTATCGAGACGGCGGGCACGGCTGAGGTAATGCGCGAGACGATCAATTCCGCCTCTGAAGCCATTTTTCTGGGCTTGCGGCTCACGGAGGGAATTGAACTTGAATCACATCAAAAGCGTTACGGTGAAGACCTCAGGGTCAAATACGCTGCCGAGCTAAATGACCTGCTCGATGCAGGATTGGTGCGGACAGATAACGCACGCCTGCGTCTTACGGCTAAAGGGATGTTGTTCTCGAACGAAGTTTTCAGCGTGTTTGTTTAGAGTTCGGGGAGTGTTTCCAATTATGTGGTACGTACCACATATGATACAATGTATCATATGAAACACTCACAGATCCGAAGAACACGTAAGATCTCGACAGCCGTGTTTCGCGGAGAGCGTTCGATCTATGAATTCGATGTCTTTCCGCTCGCGGCCGATATTCGTGACAGCGCTGCCGTGTTCATATTTTCCCGCCGCGTGTTCTATCGGGCCGGCGGAGCTCATCACGCGGTAGTTTGCATAGGTGAGACGGATTCGATCGTTGCGGAATTGAAGCGTCACAGACGCGCCAAGTGCATCAAGCAGAATGACGCGAACAGCTTATGCATTCTTCGGGAAGAAGACGACGCATCGCGCGCGGCGGCGATCGGAGATCTTGTGGCGGCACGGTCATTTAGTTGCGTGCGAAACGTTTACGAAGCTAAGATAGAACCAAGGAAGCAGGCCGCAGCGAAAAGAGCCGTTCGCATTTCCGCTGACGGCGAAAAAACGAAACCGAAGCCGGCGAAACCAGCCGCATCAGCAAAAAAGGGCAAATCAGCTAACCCTGTTGGGTCGGCGAAGAGGGATAAACCTGTTCAGCCTGTCTCCCCGGCGAAGCAAGCGAGACCGACTAAGCCCGCAAAGCCTATTAAATCCGCAAATGTCAAAAAAGCCGCAAAACCGAGTAAGCCGACAAAACCCGTCAAACCCGCAAAGGCAGTCAAACCTGTTGCAGGGAAAAAAGCGAAAGCCGCAGGAACTGTTTCTACTCGTGCTGGCGCTGCTTCTGCTAAGCGTGCCGACCCTAAACGCAATTCAGCCGCAAAACAGCCAAAAGCCGCAACAAAAGCCAAGGCAGGAAAACCGGCCGCCGGCAGTCGCACGCGAGTTCAGAGCGGCGTGGATAGCGACCGTCGACAACATAGACTTTCCAAGCAAGAAAGGCCTGCCGCCAGACGCACAAAAAGCCGAGCTGCTAAAAAGCCTGGAACTCGCCAAAAAGCTGCGGCTTAACGCCCTTATTTTTCAAGTGCGGCCGATGACCGATGCGATGTACCGGTCCGACCTCGAGCCATGGTCCGAATTTCTTACCGGTGAGATGGGAAAGGCGCAGGATTTCGATCCGCTGGAATTTCTCGTGGCTGAGGCGCATAAACGCGGAATTCTCGTCCATGCATGGTTCAACCCTTACCGTTCATACCATCCGGCGGCCAAAACGATGTCGGACGGCCACGTATCGAAAACTAATCCGGATATGGTCAGGCAGTACGGGCGTTTCATGTGGCTGGACCCGACGGACGCCGCTGCACGTGCACATTCGGTAAAGGTCATTGCGGATGTCGTTCGACGATACGATATCGACGGTGTGCATTTCGACGATTATTTTTATCCTTACGCAGAAAATGACGCAGCGGGAAAAAGGATCGAATTTCCCGACGACAAGAACTGGGAGGCATACCGCGCGGGCGGCGGAAAGCTCAGCCGCGACGATTGGCGGCGCGAGAACGTCAATAGCTTTATCGAAGCGGTTGGACGTGAGGTGAAACGGATCAAACCTGAAGTGCTGTACGGAATCTCGCCCTTCGGCATATGGCAGCCGATGCCGGAAAAGGGCATCAACGGTTTCAATGCCTTCGCGGAGCTCTACGCCGATTCGCGCAAATGGCTGCAGGACGGGACGGTCGATTATTTTACGCCGCAGCTATATTGGGAGACCGCAAGGCAGGGATTGAGTTTTCCGGTGCTGCTGGATTGGTGGCGCTCGCAGAACACAAAACGCCGGCATATATGGCCCGGTATGGCCACCTATCGCATCGGATCGACACAGACGTTCACGGCGGACGAGATCGCGTCTCAGATCGCTGTAACGCGGCAATCGCCCGAAACACTCGGTTCGGTGCATTTCAGCTTCAAGTCGCTTAGAAACGATATGGGCGGGATACAGGAAGTGCTGCGAAACAAAGCTTATGTCGCGGATGCTGTTATTCCGGAGTTCCCGTGGATCCGATCACAGAAACCATCGTCACCGAAATTGAAGCTGGCGGCGGACGATAAATACGTGCGAGCGAATTGGGCCGAACGCGGCAAGCGCGAGGCATTCTGGTTCGTTATAAGCGTAAAAGATAAAGACGGCTGGAGCTATTCGGTACTGCCGTCGACCGAACGATCGATCGCGCTCTCAGCGGACCGAAAGATCGAAAAGGTCCGCATAACGGCTGTTGACCGTCTCGGTAATGAATCACCGGCGAGCGAGCTTGCGGTCAAGCAGAAGCGCTAAGCCTTCAGGTGTGTTCTTGCCTCCCACAATTCCGGGAAGAACCGCTTTGTTACGGTGGTCATCAAATATCCCACGCCTTCTGAACCGCCTGTCCCGGGCTTTTTGCCTAACATCCTCTCGACCATCAGCACATGGTGGTACCGCCAAAGTGAAACGTTTTCGTCATGTTCGATCAGGAGATCCTGCATGATGAACAAGTCGGGATATTTTTCTGGGTGTGTCAGGATCTCGACTACGGACTGAACCTTTTCCTCATGGGATTCCGTCGCGAAACTGTTCTTGCATAGCAAGGCCCAGAACGTGTCGGCGAGGCTCGGGTTCGCATAGCGTTCGCTCAGCCGCTTATAAGCAAATTCATCGTTCTTAAAGAATTCAAGAATCTTTTCGTCCTTTTGCCCTGACGCGAATTCCATCTCGCGGAACTGCATCGATTGAAATCCGCTCGCAGGATTCAGCTTGTCCCGAAATTCGAGAAATCCGATCTGCGCCATCGATTCGAGGATATGGATCTGGGTGACGAGCACTTTCTCGATCCCGATCACCGCCCTCAGGCTATGATTCGCACGAAACGTTCTGCCTTCGCTCATCCATTTCGCCGTAGCATCCAGTTCGTGCAGTATTTGCTTGAACCAAAGTTCGTATGTCTGGTGGATGATTATGAAGAGAAGTTCGTCGTGGCTTTCGGGATCCGACAGCGTCTCCTGAAGCCGGATGAGTTCCGGGACCTTCAGGTATTTATTGTAGGAAAGCGGTGCGTTATTTCCGTATTCGTATGACATAAGGAGCGGCGGAAATCGTGTTTCGAGCCTTGTCTAATCATTGACCAATATGCCCTTCAAGTCAATTTTCCAAACTCCTAAAGAATTTGGCTGATATATCTTGACAGAAGGTCTGGATATTGGGTAAATTTGCGTTCGTCTAACAGGAACACACTAAAGTAAATCCCAACAATCTTGAAGTTTAAGATTCAATTTTCTTTGGAAATGCTACACCTGACATAAATAGACGGACCGCCGCTGCAGATCAGCCTGATTGGCCGTTTGCATTTGTGGTTGATTGCTTTTTGCCCGCGTGTTTAGAGCACTTACGGTAAGAATTTAATTTTTGAAGTTTGCAGGAGGAATTAAGAAAAATGTCAAAAACGATCGGCAAGGTCAAATGGTTTAACAATGCTAAAGGCTATGGCTTTATAGAACAGCCTGGTGAGCAGGATATTTTCGTGCATTACAGCGCGATCACGGGCGATGGCTATAAGACGCTCATTCAGGGGCAGGAAGTCGAATTCGAAGTGATCAACGGCCCGAAGGGGCCGCAGGCTGAGAATGTGGCAAAGGTCGCCTAAGTTGAACGTTAGATCAATGGACGCTTCCGGAATTCCCATCGTTAATGCCGGCGAGTGACTCTTAAAGAGAGCGAACCTGATCCGTCAGGTTCGCTCTTCTGTTTATACAAGCTCTTCGCCTTTTGCTTTCAGCGTTCTCCGCCAAAGCTCGCGATAAGAAGTAAACCTCGAGACGAGCGTATTGAACAGGTAGCGCTGGGCATACGTAAGGTTGCGGTTATCAGCCAACCGTTTCATCGTGGCTTCCAGACGGGCTCTAGCCTCGAGCGGCGGCCGTTTGGACGCACCGTTGAAATAGATATCAAACTCTATCTTGAGCCGTCGAATGTCGTCCTCGAGCCGGGAGAGATGTTTATCGACCTCGGCGGATTCCTCTCGCTTGGTCTGATCTTGCCTGTAAAGCGTGTTTCCAGTTATTGCCATGATCTGCGGGTTTCCTTGAAAGATTTTGGAGCGCACGAACGTGCCTAAAAATATTAAACGGCGAAGACCCGCGGCGTTCCATTTTTTCTCCGAAACTCGTATAGAATAGCCGTATGGAAACATCAAAGGCGGCCGAACGTTCGGTTCGGTTTAGAAACTTGCCTTCAGTAGATGAACTGATCCGTTCGGAGACCGCAGCACGCCTGATGCCGGACGCCGGATCCGCGCGTTTGACGGAGATCGCTCGGGCCGTCGCCGAAGGGCTAAGGCAGGCGATCGCGAACGGCGATGTCGCAGACGCGGACCTGCAGGCCGAGTTTCTGCTTGCCGAGGCTGAAAGCCGGCTGGTAGCCGCGTGGGCGTCAATCGTTCGATCACGGCTTACACGCGTGATCAACGCGACGGGTGTAGTGATTCACACAAACCTTGGCCGCGCGCCATTGTCGGAAGCGGCGCGAAGCGCAATAGCGGAAGAGGCCGCGGGATACGCCTCGGTCGAATACGACCTTGAAACCGGGAAACGGGGAAAACGCGGGCGCCGCGTTGAAGAGCTTCTGTGCGAACTTACGGGCGCGGAATCTGCGCTGGTTGTGAACAACTGCGCAGCCGCGGCATTTTTGGTATTAACGGTCTTCGCAGCCGGCGGCGAGGTTGTTATCTCTCGAGGCGAACTAGTGGAGATCGGCGGTGATTTTCGAGTGCCAGACGTACTTGAGCGGTCCGGGGCCAAACTGGCGGAGGTCGGAACCACAAACCGCACAAAGCTTGCCGATTACGAAAATGCGATAAATGATTCGACGAAGATGATCCTCCGCGTCCATCCATCAAATTACCGTATTGTCGGATTTACTGCCTCGCCGGGAATCGCCGAATTGGCAAGCCTAGCGCACAGCCGAGGCATTTTATTATTTGAGGACGCCGGTTCCGGAGCACTAGTCAACCTCAGCAATTACGGCCTGCGGGACGAGCCTGTCATCGCCGACTCCATAGCCGCCGGAGCCGATATAGTTACGTTCAGCGGCGACAAACTGCTAGGCGGGCCGCAAGCGGGTCTGCTAGTCGGAAAGCTTGAAGTAGTAGAAAAGATCCGAAAACACCCGCTATACAGGGCTCTGCGTGCAGACAAACTTGCGTACGGGGCGCTCGGCGCGACGCTGGAATCTTATCGAAGTGGCAACTTTGCAAACGAAATCCCCGTGATCAGAATGCTTTCGCTGACGAAGAGCGATCTGTCGGCCCGAGCCGCAAATTTTGCGGAAAGGTTACGACGATCGGTAGGAGATGCGGCTCTGGATATCGAAATGATCAATGGCTCGTCTGCGGTGGGCGGCGGTTCCGCACCGAATGTCGAACTCGAAACCGTGCTTGTGTTGATGGGAATTCGTGGTTGCTCGAGTAATGAATTCGAGGCAAAACTGCGACTCGGCCCCAAGCCGGTTATAACCCGGATCGTAGACGATTGCGTTGCGATAGACCTTCGGACCGTTTTCGAAAACGAAGAGGACGAATTGATAGACGCTATTGCGGCGGCAGTTCGGTGAACTAACCTTTCCGATCGGCAAAATCCTCCATAAATTCGACTAGCCTTTCGACGCCTTCTTTTGGAAACGCATTGTAAATGGACGCGCGGACGCCGCCGACCGACCGGTGTCCAGCGAGCCCATCCAGCCCTAATGCCTCGGCCTCTTTACAGAATTCTAAATTGAGATCATCCGAAGGCAGCCGAAAGGTAACATTCATCAACGAACGCGCATCGCGACTTGAATGTCCGGTGTAAAACCCATCGCTATCGTCGATCGCTTTATACAAAATCTCGGCCTTCGCCTTGTTTCGCTTAGCAATGGCATCGACGCCGCCCTGAGCCTTGAGCCAATCACACACCAAGCTGATCAGATAGATACCCCAAGTGTTCGGAGTGTTCTGCATTGAAACGTTTTCGGCATATTTTCGATAATCCAGCAGCGGCGGCAGCCCGTCCGGGACACGTTCGATCAAGTCGTCCCGAATGATAACCACCGTTACGCCGCTCGGGCCGATATTCTTCTGCGCGCCGGCGTAAATAAGGGCGTACTTCTCAATATCAATGGGTTTGGACAAGATATTTGATGAGGCATCGCAGACCACTGGAATTCCTCCGGCATCGAGGTCGTATTTGAACTCGACGCCTTCGATCGTTTCATTCGAAGTGTAATGGACGTACCGGGCATCGCTGCCAAAATTAAGTTCTTCCTGCGCCGGCACGTTACGGTAACCGTCTTTCTCGGACGAAAATATTGTATTTGCCGAGCCGCTACGGGCGGCCTCGGCTACTGCTTTTTCGCCCCAGGCGCCTGTGACGACATAATCGGCCGATTCGCCTTCGTGACGCAAATTCATCGGCACCATCGTGAACTGGAGCGAGGCACCACCCTGCAAAAACAAGACGCGATAATGTTCGGGAATGTTCAGCAGATCGCGAAGTCCGGCTTCGGCCGCATTCAATACCCGCTCAAAGTGCGCCGAGCGATGGCTGATCTCCATAACGCTCATGCCTATACCGTGAAATGAAAGGAGTTCTGCCTGCGCGCGTTCAAGGACGGGAACCGGCAGAATCGACGGTCCGGAGCTGAAATTATAGATTCGCTTATCCATAAGTTGCACGTAAAGTATCAGTCGATGTATTCAAAAGCCATACAATAACATACGGCCGCGCGGCGTTTAATATTCGCTGCCCGGAAATTATTTCAAGATGGAGACTTCCTGCTTCGAATTTTCGTGAAAATAAGGTTAAAATGTTGCTAAAAAGACAAACCCTTTTCGCTGGGATGTCATCTTAATTGAGCATTTCGCGTTTTTCACACAGTTATCGGAGGAATTCAATGTTTCGGAAGAATTATTTTAGCGTAATATTTACGTTCGCGATATTTTTGATCGGCGTTTCGGCAGCAGCGGCGCAGACCGCTCCCGTGACGGGCACCGTAATTATGGAGAAGGCTGACGGAACCAAGACTCCGGTGAACGGTGCTTTGGTGGAAGTTTACCGTACAGATATAAAATCGACACTGCCATCGGATAAGACGAATAAGAAGGGCGAATTCAGCTTTGCCGGATTGCCGATGGGCGCTAATTTCGTTCTGTCAATAAGCGCTCCGGGAGCAAAGCCTGGTTACTATCCCAACGTGAAAGCCGGAATGGAAAAGATCCAGATCGTCCTACAGGAAGGCGATGGTAAGCGCTGGACCGAAGAAGAGATCCGATCAGCTATAAGCAATACTCCGATGCCGGGCGAAGCCCCGCGCCAGCCGAGCGAGGCCGATAAGAAGGCCAAAGAAGAGTACGAGAAACAGGTTGCAGAGGTAACGGCCAGGAACAAAGAGATCGAGAACAAGAACGCGGTCATCCAGAAGGCACTTACCGACGGCAATACGGCTTTCGGTGCCAAGGATTGGGACAATGCGATCGTGAAGTACAGCGAAGGCATTGATGCTGATCCGACCTATGCCGGAACAGCGCCGATACTTTTGAATAACAAGGGTGCTGCATTGCGTCAGCGCGCTGTAACAAACTATAACGCAAGCATCAAGCTCGATCAGGCCGCACGTGCCGAGGGAATGGGTAAGGTTCGCAAAGACCTTTTGGATGCAGCCGAGAGCTATAACAAATCATTTACGATACTTAAGAATGCTCCGGTAGCAGAGCTCACTGATCCGAAAACTGCAGAAGCTGCCAAGGCTGCGGCTCTGGCCGGAGCCAAGGACACGTTTAGGCTGATGGCACAGACCGAACAAGTTGATCCGGCCGCGACCGCGTCCGCTAAATCTCTCATTCCGGAGTACGTCGCAACAGAAGCCGACGCTGCCAAGAAAAGCGAGGCTCTGACAACACTCGGTGACGTATATCGCGTGGCCGGCGATACCGGCAATGCAATAGTTGAATATCGTAAGGCGATCGAATTTGCACCGAACAACGCCGATGCGCTTGCCGGTCTCGGGCTGTCTTTGTTTGCCGAGGGCGAAACCGCCGGGAACAACGACCAGCGTCAGGAAGGACTCAACTATATGGTCAAATTCGTTGAGGTCGCCCCGGCGAACCACCGGCTGAAGCAGAGTGTTGCCGATGCGGTCGAGTACCTGAAGTCGCAGAAGCTTACTCCGCAGAAAGTTCCTGCAACCAGACGAAAGAACTAACTTTTTCTTATCCTAACCGCGGGCCGCTGCTGATATAATTCCGCAGCGGCTTTTTATATTTATGGCGATCAAAATACTTTCCGCGCACGAGGAAGACATTCCGGAAATACTGGAATTAATGCGTGCATTCGCGGAATTCGAAAAATTGAGTGAATTCTGTACGGTGGACGAACCGCGTCTACGCGAGGCGATGTTCGGAGATAAGGGTTTTGTCGAGGGGTTGGTTGCTCGCGACAACGGGCGTGCAGTCGGCTACGCTTTGTTCTACCCGAACTTTTCCAGCTTTCGCGGGCAGCGTGGTTTTTATCTTGAAGATATTTATGTCAGCCCGGCATATCAGGGAAAACGGATCGGCGAGGCGATGTTAAAAGCGATCGCGGCATCGGCGCGCTCCCGCGGATTCGAACGCATCGATTTTCAGGTTCTGGACTGGAACACCTCCGCGATAGGATTCTACGTAAAACTTGGAGCGGTCCGGGACGACTCTGAACGCCATTTCAAATTTACCGATGCTGCTTTTGACTCCCTTGCCTCATGACCCGATAAAAATTCTGTCACAAATCGTCTTTGTTTGGTGTTCCACTAATATAACGCACGAATTGCGGCAAATATTTAATACCAACGGAGGCAGTAATGCACAGAAATCATTTCAAAGGACTTATATCCCTCGCTCTCATCGTGATCGTCATCGGATCGTATGTGATCGTGGCCCAATCGCCGGTCACCGGTACATGGACGGCAAACGCTGAAAAAGGAAGTCCCGAAAAGATCCACATTTCATTTACACGCGATTCGCGCGGCAACGAGCGGAATCGGCAGGGCGTGACCATTCCGTATAGCGAAATCGACGGGCTGACACGCTCGCAGGCGGACAGTGGATCGGCCTCTTTCCGCATCGTCCGCGAAGCGGGAACGATCGAATGCCAAGGCTCATTCGAAAACGGAAAGGGTTCCGGCAACTATCGCTTCACGCCGAACACGGCCTATGTCGAAGCGATGCGCAGCCGCGGCTTCGATTTCGACAAGTTTACGTCGAAGGGCAATGGAACGGTTGAAGACCGGCTGTTCGCTGCTGCTACGATAAACGTGACCACCGCACTTGCCGACGACCTGCTGGCTGCGAATTTCGGGCCGCTGGATGTCGATGATCTGTTCAAGGCGGCAATCTTCAAGGTCGACTCCAAATTTATGGCGGAGATGAAAGCAACAGGTTTTCCGAACCTGTCGATGGAAGACCTTGTAAAGGCGCGTATATTCAAGATCGATGCCAATTACGTTCGCGAGATCAAAGACATGGGCTTCGGCGTTCAGAGCTTTGAAAATCTGGTAAAATACAGCATTTTCAAGGTCACCCCGGAATTTCTCAATGAATTGCGGGCAGAAGGGCTGACTGACCTCGATCCGGAACAGGTAGTCAAGCTCCGCATTTTCAAGATCGACGCGGCGTACGTCCGCCAGGCACGTGCCGAAAATCCGAACATCACCGTCGAGCAATTGGTGCAGAAGAAGATCGGCGTTTGGTCTAGATAAGATCCGGCCGGGATCACAAGTTAAACGACGGGCTAAACTCCCGTCGTTTTTGTGTTTTCGGCTGCACGCGTCCGATCGGCGGGGTCAACGGGTGTTCGATCTGCTCATGTAGAATCCCCAGACAGAATCCTCAACTGAGCCGCCTCACTCGAACTGCTTTCTGAACTCGGAAAACTCCGAACGAAACGCTTCAAGCTCTGCTCGCAACTGCTTTAGTTCTTCCTCTAATTCACCGATCCGTTCAGAACCGCCGGACGCTTGTGCACGTGAGCTTGCCGGTGCGACCGACGCGGCATCGACCGGGCCGGACAGCAGGTGGGCATAACGAGCTTCTTTTTGGCCGGGTTGGCGTTCAAGCTTTACGACCAGCGGCTCGTCGCGGCGAGTCAGATCGTCGAGCTTCTCCTGAACCTCGCCGATGCTGCCGAATTCGTGGAGCCTGCCGGTGCGTTCCCGGATCTCGCCCAGCGTTTGCGGGCCGCGGAGAAACAAGACGGCCAAGATCGCGACGCCTGCCGCGTCGAGTTCGTAAACACTCGGGAGCATGTGTTTGTATTTGACCGAACGGCTCGTGCTGCCGTAAAAGAGATAAACGAGATTCCGGTCGCGCAAGCTGTCTATGGCTGACATGATCGTTGTCTCATCGTAATTAACAACCGGATCGCGATTGCTTTTCTGATTACAGGCAGCGGTCAGAGCGTTTAGCGTCAGCGGGTAATACTCGGGCGTTGTCAGTTGTTTCTCGACAAGGCAGCCAAGAACACGGATCTCTACTTCATTCAAAATATCGGGCATATATAAGAGCGACGTCTCTCGACGAGCGAAAGGATAGATTAATACATTTTCCTGTTCGAGTTCACTGCTCTACAATTAAAAAGTGAATATTCTTGTCGCCCGGACCAACGAAGAGATCGAAACGGCTTACGACGCACTGTCGTCGGCCGATGTGCTGGGCTGTGACACGGAAACCTCTTCTCTGTCCGCAAAATATGGCCGCCTATTCTCGATCCAGTTCTCTGACGGTAACTTCAATGTTCTTGTTCCGTTCAGCGAGGGCGTTGCGATCGGACGGTTGAGGGAACTGCTGGAAAACGATCGTACCGTAAAAATATTCCACAACGCGAAATTCGACCTCGAATTCCTGCGCGAAAACGGATACACGGTCAATAACGTCTTCGATACAATGATCGCGGAAAAGGTGCTGACCCGCGGGGCTAACCAATCGTCATCGCTCGCGGAAACCCTCTATCGCTATTTCGCCGTGGACCTTGAGAAATCACACCGAAAGTCTTTCAATCGAAACTGGGACGGCGTGTGGACAAAGGAACTCGTCGATTATGCGCTTTCCGATGTGATACATCTGCCGAACTTGATGCGAGAACAGTACGCGTGGCTGGAAAAACTCGGGTTGATCCGGGAATTCGAAATTCAAATGACAAAGATCCGAAGTTTATCGACGGTGGTTACCATCGATGATACGCCGGGTGGCCTTCCTTGACCGCGACGAATGTTCCGCGGCACGTATCGCAAACCTTACCGTTCACGATCAGTTCCGCTTCGACGGTCGCGCGGTCCTCAGAAGAATCCACGACGCGCGCCCGAAGGTGTATCGGCTGGTCCGCGGGCGTCGGACGAAGCAGCTTCACGCTAAAATCCGCTGTAACCGTGCACGGAGCTTCGGCCTTTCCGTCGCGTTTCATAAGAAAATAAGCGGCTGCCCAATTTGAGTGGCAATCGAGCAATGCCCCGATGATCCCGCCGTTCAAAACACCCGGGAATGCCTGATGGTGAGGCTCCGCATGCCATTCCGCGACAAGCTCGTCGCCTTCGGCAAAGCTCCTGATCCTGAGGCCTTTATCGTTCTTCGGCCCGCAGCCGAAACAGATCCCGTTAGGTGAATAGGTTTCCTGTATCGAGAGTTCCTTGCTCATGATCAAATGTTAAACGATAATCGCTTGGACACGAAACGCGTGCAGGCCGGCACGGGCGCGGGAAAATGTCGTGATAGACTTCCGCAGCGCAGCACGCGTGGGATGAGTGCAGCGATTTTATTCGCATGGAGGCAATATGACGAGTATCACCGAGATCGCTCCCGATATTTTCCGCATCAATACATTTATTCCCGAGGCTGAATTGGGGTTCAGCCAGTTTCTCATCCGCGACGAAGAGCCACTGCTATTCCATACCGGAATGAGAGCTTTGTTTCCGCTGATACGAGATGCCGTTGCGGAGCTGATCGATCCGTCGACCCTGCGATGGCTGGGGTTCAGCCATTTCGAAGCCGATGAATGCGGTTCGATCAACGAATGGCAGGCCATCGCCCCTCGTGCGACGCCTGTGTGCAGCTTTGTCGGCAAGGTGGTCAGCGTCGATGATTTTGCTCCGTCAAATCCCGCGCTCGGCATGTCCGAAGGCGACATCCTGGAAACCGGCAGCAAGCGTTTCCGGTTTCTCCAGACGCCGCATGTGCCGCACTGCTGGGAAGCCGGGCTGCTGTTCGAAGAGACGTCCGGAGTGCTGTTCTGCTCCGATCTATTTCACCAGAACGGCGATGTCGAAGCCACGACGACGTCTGACGTTGTCGGCCGTGCCAGAGAGACGTTCATTGCCTATCAGCAGGGGCCGCTCGCGAATTATATGCCGTATACGAGCTACACGGACGCGACGCTGCAGCGGCTGGCGGCCTTAAACCCCAAAGTGCTGGCGACGATGCACGGTTCGGTGTTTCAAGGCGATGGCGAACAGGCAATAAAGGATTACGCCGTGATGCTTCGGGAACAGCTCGGTTAATTTCGTTTCAGCGGAACTTCTTCCAGCGTTCGCGTCGTGTGTTCGGTAATGCTTACGGCCGGCTGCTGATATTCTTCGAGCTGTGCGGTCGCAGCCTGCCGAAGCCGCTGCGGCGGAACGAATTCCGGCTGCGGTAATGCAGGCTCCCGTCTTTTATTAAGTTTCGCATCGACGAGCTTGGGAACCTGCCGCAGAAGCAGAAAGCATATCCCGAATACAGCCGCAAGATAGATAACAGAAAGCTTGACGACCAGATCCGGGTCGACCCCGTTGCTCATCAGGACCGCGACCAATCCGACCAGAATGCCGAGGCCGAACATAACGACCAGAAAGAGCGTCGTCAGGATATTGTCCAGCATTTTCCCGGGCGTGCCGTCCTTGTCTTCATCGTCGCGTATTTGCACGCCGCAGCCGCTGCAATACTTCAGCTTAGGATTGATCTCGTTTCCGCAGTTTTGACAGTACATTTATGATTTTGGACTGATCTTATCCTCGAGCCAATTCGTCAGGTCATCGACCGATTCGATATGGACCGGCTTTCCGCGCCACGCTTTGATCGCGAATACGATCAGCATCACCGTCGTGACGGCCTGAAATATGCCGTTGCCGACACCCGCAAGGTCGGTAACATTTCCCAATATGCCCAGGATCGTGGTAACGATCAGGATACCGAGGTGAGCAGCGAGTCCCTGCGCGGCGTGAAACCTGACCTTGGCCTCGCTTTTTGGAACAAAGACAAGCTCCAGAATGCCCGCGATCAGGCCGATCGTGAACGGAAGATAGGGCAGCATCGACAGCACATTTTCCGGCAGGCCGATGCCGGCTACCTTTCTATTCGAAGTCGATTCCACGTCCAGTTTTGCCGTCCGGTAAAGCGTTGCCGGCTGTGGATGGTTGTAGGCGTAGGCGTGAAAATTCGCGTCGCTGAATCTTCGCGTCTCCTCCTCGGTGACGCTGCCCGGCGCGAACCGTCCGGTCTCGTATCCCGTCCGCGGAAGCGAAACGGTCTCTCTTTCGGGCTCCATCCCCGCCGTGTTCGCGGCGGCGCGTGCCTTTTCCGGAAATTCCGGATCGAGCGGATTTGTATCGTATTTTTTGGCCATCGTCGTTTATATTTTACGACATCGTAATCGGTTTAGTTCAAATTTTTGAGCTTTGCCGGCGTGACGCTGTTCCGGTTCCGCGCTTGTTCCGCCGGCGTTCCGGCCGCGTTCCACCATGGCCTGGAACGTGCAAATACTTGCTATCATTAGAGTTACGCGGCGATTTGCCCGATATTCCGCGTTTTTTTAAAAAACTTTTTCAAAGACCAACTCTGCGGGCCTTCTTAGCTGCCCGCCGCTGTCATTATAGAGGATGTGCCGCAGACGGACAAGTGTTTTATTTAAGCAACAGCGGTTCGTGATCAGGAAGACGGCATTTTCAATCGTCCGCCCTTTTCGAAACCTCGATCCCGAGTTCGTGGAGCTGGCTCTTGTCCACTTCGCCGGGTGCGTCCATCATAAGGTCTTGAGCCGATGCGGTTTTCGGGAATGCCATCACGTCGCGAATATTCTCTGTGCCGACGAGGATCATGCATGTGCGTTCGATGCCCGCTGCGAAGCCGCCGTGCGGTGGTGTGCCGTATTCGAGCGCGTCGAGGAAGAACCCAAAACGGCTGCGGGCGCTTTCGGGTGTCATTCCGAGGGCCTTGAAATTAAGGTCCTGGATCGCTTTTTGATGGATACGGATCGATCCGCCGGCACATTCGTAGCCGTTGATCACGGCGTCGTATGCTTTGGCCCGCACCTGTCCGAGCAGGTGGTGTTCGGCGTCGTTTTCGACCGCGGTCTTGAAAAGTTCGAGGTCTTCGTCCATTGGCGAAGTGAAGGGGTGATGCGCGGCAAGGTAACGGTCGGTCTCCTCGTCGTGTTCGAACATGGGGAATTCGGTGACAATCAGGCACTCATATCGGCTGCGGTCGATCAGATCCTCGCGGCGTGCGATCTCGTTACGAAGAGCGCCGAGCGCGGCCGCGACGACCGGTTTCTTACCGGCTACGATCAGGACGGCATCTCCCCGCTCGGCTCCGGCCTTTGCGGCGAGCTGTTCGATCTTTGCCTCACCCAGAACCTTCAGCAGCGATGACGTGACCTCACCTTCACCGATCTTGATCCATGCAAGCGCACCGGCACCGTAACGTTTTACAAATTCCTGCAGTTCGTCGAGCTGTTTCCGGGAGTAATCGGCCTTGCCCTTAACGACGATCCCTTTTATCTCGCCGCCTTTTGACAGAGTGTCGGCAAAGGGCGCGAAATCGGTATCGCGTAATTCGTCAGACAGGTCTTGGAGTTCCATCTCGAAACGCAGGTCGGGCTTGTCGCTGCCGTATCGTCTCATCGCTTCGGCGTAGGTCATCCGCGGCCACTCGTCCGGCAGCTGAACGTCGATCAGCTTCAGTACGTGGTTGAACATCCCTTCCATTTCGCGATAGACCTGTTCACGGTTTACGAAGGACATTTCCATGTCGAGCTGAGTAAATTCCGGCTGGCGGTCGGCGCGGAGGTCTTCGTCGCGAAAACACCGGGCGATCTGATAATAACGATCGAAGCCGGCGATCATAGTGATCTGTTTAAGGATCTGCGGGGATTGCGGCAAAGCGAAAAACTCGCCGGTATGGATCCGTGACGGAACGATGAAATCGCGGGCGCCTTCGGGCGTCGATCGCAACAGGATAGGCGTTTCGATCTCAATAAAACCGCGGTTGTCGAAATATTCACGGATGGCGCGGACGGCCTTCGCACGCATGCGGATGTTGTTTTGAAGCTGCGGCCGGCGCAGGTCGAGGTAGCGGTATTTCAGACGCGTATCCTCGCTCGCGAGGTTTTCCGAGCCGGCAACTTCGAGTTGGAATGGCGGAACTTTGGCGTCGTTAAAGACAAGCAGTTCGCTGACCTTTATCTCGATGTCGCCGGTCGCTAGCTTTTTGTTATGCGTGCCCTCGGCGCGGGGAACGACCTCGCCCTTGACGGCAATGACGAATTCGCCGCGAAGATTCTTGGCCTTTGCGTGCGCCTCGGGCGCGTCCTCTTCGCTCACGACGACCTGGGTAACGCCTTCGCGGTCACGCAGGTCGATAAACGTAAATACGCCGAAGTCGCGTTTCTTTGCGACCCATCCCATCAGTATGACCTGTGTCCCGGCATCGGATTCGCGAAGCTCGCCGCAGGTATGTGTTCTCTGTAAAGTTCCTAAAACGTCTAGCATAAAAATTTGTCCGCGAAATGCGCGAAAAAGAAATAGGACTCATTAGGCTCCCCAACTTGCGATCTCTTCCATTAATGAGCCTTTCCTCGCTCGATTATCCTTATTCGCAATCCTTTCGTGTTCTATCCTCGGGTAATGTCTAAAATTTACCAGGAGTGCCAAATCGAATCGAGTGGCATTCAAATAGTTGAGGACCTGCGCCTTGTGAACGTCGATCAGATTTGCAAGAGCCTTGATCTCCACTATTATCTTGTCGAAGCAGATAAAGTCCGGCCTGAATTGCTGCGACAGCATGTGCCCTTTGTATTCGATCTGCAGCAGGGGCTGGGACACGAACGGGATGTTTTGCATGCGAAACTCGATGGCGAGGCATTCCTGATAGACCGGCTCAGTAAATCCGGGCCCCTTTTGCTTATACACTTCAAAGCAGGCGCCGATGATTTTGCAGCTCTCGTCTTTGTGCAGGATCTCCGTCATAAATGCCTTCTATCTTTCGCGTCCTTTCGCGTGTTTCGCGGAAAACAATGTCTGAACAAACAAAAAACGCCTTTCGAATCACGACGAACGAAAGGCGGCACGCTAATTATTTAACGTACTCGCCGGTCAATTATTATCGTCGTTATACCGAACCAAGGCGTTCATAGTGCGAAAATTTGTCCGTGCAAAATAATACAAACTGGCACGTCTAATTGCAAAAGGCCGCGCGGTTTTATCCTTCCGGCCGCGCTTAAATTTCATTGAATTTACTGCATTTCTGCGTGATAATAAGAGCTTCAGGCCAGAGTTCACCAGCGCGGTATCAGATCATTAAACAGCTATATTTAGGAGAGATTATGAAAAGGGTTCTATTTGTACTAGTTTCGGCAGCGATCGTTCTGGGCCTTTCGGCCTCGGCGTTTGCCGACGTAAAGGTAAAGCAAAAAATGACGTTCAGCGGGCAGAGCATCGAATCAACGAAGATGATCAAGGGCTCCAGAGAACGCACCGAATCAAAGGTTGATATTCAGGGCATGGGCTCGGACATGATCCCGAACATAGCGACGATCACGCAATGCGACCTTCGCCGGACGGTGAAGCTGAACGATAAGAAACAGCTTTATTTCGTCGAGCCATTCGCGACGGCCGAAACGGCCGCGCCGACGACACGCACGACGCCGGCCGCCAGGACCGAAACCGTTACGCGGCGAGGCGGTACCGTGACGATGACGTATTCGATCCGCGATACGGGCGAGCGAAAGCAGATGTTCGGCCTGACGGCCCGGCACCTGATCATAACGCAGGAAATGGAATCGTCGGCAGATTCGTGCAGCGGGCCGAGCAAGACCAAGATGGAATTTGACGGTTGGTACGTCGATTTTTCGGCGGAATTCAATTGCCCGATCGACATTCCGCCGACAATGCCGGACACGCCGTCCAAACCCGATTGCCGTGACCGATTCGTCGTCAAAGGCGGCGGAGCGGCAAAGCTCGGGTTCCTGTTGAACGGCACGATGACGATGTATGACGCCAACGGAAAGGCCACGATGACGCAGACGACGGAGACACTAGAACTGTCGCGTGCGCCGCTGCCGGCAGAGCTTTTCGATATTCCCAAGGGCTACAGCCAGGCAGATTCAGCGCAGGCGCTATACGCGATGCCCAGCATGACAGACATGATCCGCGACGCCAGAAACGGACGGCAATCGGATACGAATAATCGGCCGACGGCGGCAGCGAGGAAAAAGGTCTCGGTCAGCGTCAATTTCGCGTCGGGCGTTAAGGCCGACCAATCGGAGCTCAACCGCCTGATCCTGGAAAAGGTCCGCGAGAACGGCTATGACCCGGTCACGAGCGGAGCCGCCGACCAGACGCTTACGATCAATATAGGCAAATTCAAGGAATCGACGGCAGGAAAGATCGGCGGAATTTTTGGCAAGGTGACGGGCGTCGATACAAAAGCCGGTTCGGTAGATGTCGAAATTTCGGCGAGCCTGTCCGCTGCCGGCGGCGGCAAGGCGCGACAGGGTCGGATCTCAAGAAAATTCGACGGTTCGGCAACGGCGGCCGCGCGCGATGCGATCGACGAACTATTCGACACGCTGTTCGACGGGCAATAAATTGTCGCGGATCTAAAGAAAAGAGGGCGGCCGAATCGATCGTGCCGCCTTTATTTTTTGCGTTTGTTGCGCTCGAGAATGATCGAGAGCGCAAGCATTCGCTCGTTCAAAAGTTTATTTAAGGCCGCTCTTTCCGATTCGTCGGTACAGGAGCGGACCTTTTCCTTCAGCTCACCCACCTCTTTGAGCCGCTCGACCTCTTCGGGCACGAATTTCTGACCCTTGAGCATGGAATAACCGACGCGGGAATCTTCCGGAAGCGAAAAATATGCGTCGAGATCGATGGGCTTTCCGGCGCCTTCAAGGTTATCGAACTCGCCGCGGGCGATCGCGTCCTGAATGATCTGATCGATGAACTTCTCGTACGGCATCAATGTTTGGATGCGCGGATTGTTTGCGTAAGTTGGCGAAGAGAACCGGGAATTTTAACAAATCGCCCGGACCTGCGAAGCCGTCAGACCTGGAAATATATTTTTGCAAAATAGTACAGGATCGGGGCATTGAACAGCAGGCTGTCGAGGCGGTCGAGAAACCCGCCGTGGCCCGGGAGAATGCTGGCGGCGTCCTTGGTGTTGGAGCCGCGTTTCATGGCGCTTTCAGCCAAATCGCCGAGAACACTGACAGATGCCATTACGAGAGCAAGCGGGATCGAGGCTTGATAGGGCAATTCGGGAAAAAACCAGTATGTGGCAAGCGCGGCAAAAGCGGCCGCGGAGATCAGGCCGCCGGCCAAGCCTTCCCAGGTTTTTCCGGGCGATATCTTCGGCACGAGCTTGTGTTTGCCAAAGGCTTTTCCGGCGAAATAAGCGCCCGTGTCCGCTCCCATTATTACCATGAAAAAGTAGGCGAGGAGATGCGTCGATAGAGACGGATGGGTTTCGAATCCAACACGCGTCGCAATGAGGTATCCGCCCAAAAACGCCAGATAAAAGACGCCGAGCAAAGTAACGCCGGTTCCCGCGAGCATCTTTGAAAAGTCGGCTTGAAAACGGAACGCCTGTGTGGCCAGCAGTGCGGCGATGAAGAGCGCAATTGTCAGCAGCAGCAGGTCCGGCGATTGCGCCGGTGCGTCGAAAACAAACGCCACGACCAAGGCCGCCGCTCCGAGATATCCCATTGCAGCATCTGCTTTTAATTCAAGCTTTTTCGTCAGCGAATAAAACTCGAACAGCCCCGCGGCGAGCACCAGGACGGCGATCGTCACGAACAACCATACAGTCTGCGGAAAATAAGACGGCAGGACGATCGCCGCTGCCAGAACGGGAAGCGCCACCGCCGCCGTCAAGATCCGTGTTTTCATATTTTTAAGCGAGCCCGGCCGAATCGGCGTGTCGGATAGACTTTAGAATTGTGGGGCGTGTAGGTCAAGCGCAACGGCGCCAGCGGGGAGATTTCTTTTGACAAATCGGGCTATGAACGCTAACTTTTAATTTGGCTTGATGTTAGCCAACCGCGCTCGTTGTGTACAACATCATAATTCGTTGATTATGTTCGATTTTCGCAGGAAAACACCGATCAGCTTCGGAGCGGTTTCGGCCGCTGACGATCCGGACATTGAGGTGATCCGCATGAGGCGGGAATCGCGTCAGGGGCTTTGGAACGAAAGCCTTCGGTTAGTGCGCGATATTTTCCTGATCATCGTAGTTTTTATTCTGTTCGGTGTGTTTGTCATCCAGCCCGTGGTCGTTGAAGGCACATCGATGCTGCCGCAGCTTCACGATGGTGAGCGGCTGCTGGTGAATAAGCTGGTGTATTACAAGATCGACAGCGTGAGTTGGGGCCATTTGGAACGCGGCGACATCGTCGTGTTCTGGTATCCGAAAGAGCCGGACAAGAGTTACGTAAAACGGATCATAGGACTGCCGGGCGAGATCGTTGAGGTGCGTAACGGCCAGGTGCTTATAAACGGGGTTGAGCTGAAGGAAGCGTACCTCGATTCCGAGCACAACAAGAATTTGCCGAGTTTTCCGCCGCGGCGAGTCGAAGAACACTACTTTTTTGTGATGGGCGACAACCGTGACAATTCTTCGGATTCGCGCTATTGGGGCCTGGTGCCGGAAAAGTATATTTACGGTAAGGCGTTCTTTCGCTACTGGAAGCCGTCCAATATCGGGTTTCTCGAGCACGGAGAATACGACATACCGCAGGAGCCGAAGATCGACGACATTCGGGCGCAGGAACCCGTTAATCAGTGATCAGTATTACTTAGATGAATCCTTCGAAAAAAGCAGTATTGGTACTTGAGGACGGACGCACCTTCCACGGTGCGTCTTTTGGTGCCGAGGGAGAAACCTTTGGCGAGATGGTTTTCAACACGTCGATGACGGGATATCAGGAGATCCTGACAGATCCGTCGTATGCCGGACAGATCGTCTGCATGACCTATCCGCTGATCGGCAATTATGGTGTGAATGAAGACGATACGGAATCGAGGCAGCCTTGGGCGGCAGGGTTTGTCGTCCGGGAAGCGAGCCGTGTCGTGTCGAACTGGCGTTCAAGCGAACCGCTCGACGAATATATGTGGCGAAACGAGATCGTCGGCATTGAGCATATCGACACACGTGCCCTCGTTCGCCACATCCGCGACAAAGGGGCGATGCGCGCCGTTGTTTCATCTGTTGACCTAAACAGCGACAGCCTTTTGGAAAAGGTCCGCAATTCGCCGGAGATGACGAACCGCGAGCTTGCGTCGGCGGTCACGATCGAAGAAGCATTCGACTATCCCGCAATGGATGAAACGCGATTTCACGTGGTCTGTTACGATTTCGGCGTAAAGACGAACAGCCTGCGCGAATTTGCAAAATACGGCTGCCGGGTCACGGTCGTTCCCGCCGACACGCCCGCTGAAGCCGTACTTGAGTTGAAACCGGACGGGATCTTTCTATCAAATGGGCCGGGTGATCCTGCATCGATGACGAAAGTGATCGAAGAGATCAAGAAACTCACCGAATCGCAGACGCCGATGTTTGGCATTTGCCTGGGGCATCAGCTATTGGGCGAGGCATTCGGCGCGGAAACCTACAAGATGAAGTATGGACACCGCGGCGGAAATCAGCCGATCAAGAACCTGGAGACCGGCCGTGTGGAGATCGCTTCGCACAATCACGGTTTTGCGGTCGATGTCGAATCTTTGCCGGCAGATGTCGAGGTCACTCACGTCAATCTGAATGATAATACCGTCGCCGGAATGCGGCATAAGTCGCTGCCCATATTTTCCGTTCAATACCACCCGGAATCTGCGCCCGGGCCGCATGATTCGGAGTATTTGTTCAGACAGTTTATCGGATTGATGGACAATGAATAACTGATCAGTTATGTCCGACAGGCCTTCCCCTCTTGAAGCTTACGAAGAATTGGCCGAGGCTTACGCAGCGCTGATCGATACTAAACCGCATAACGCCTATTATGAGCGTCCGGCTACGCTTTCGCTGCTCCCTGAGGTTACAGGTTTACGGGTTCTCGATGCAGGCTGCGGACCTGGGGTTTATTCGGAGTGGCTGATAGCTAACGGTGCAGAAGTAGTTTCGATCGACGCCAGCCCCAAGATGGTAAATCTGGCAAATCAAAGGCTAGGCGGCGGTGCTGACGTCAGGCTCGCGGATTTAGGGAAACCTCTGGACCTAGGGAACTCAACATTCGATGTTGTGCTGGCACCGTTGGTGATGGATTATATAAAGAATTGGCAAAGCACCTTCGAGGAGTTCTTTCGCATCCTGAAGACCGGCGGTCGATTCGTGTTCTCTGCGTCACATCCGTTTTCTGACTATCTTTATTTCCAGTCAGAAAATTACCTTCAAACTGAAGCGGTAGGCAGTGTGTGGAGGGGTTTCAGGCCGCTAAAGGTCTTTGTGCCTAGTTATCGTCGGCCGCTGAGTGGTATGTTCGGGCCGTTGACGGCAGTCGGTTTCAAGATCGAAAAGATCGTTGAGCCGATGCCCACTGAAGAATTCAAAACTGCGGACCCAAAACATTACGAAGAGTTGTCACGCATGCCAGCCTTTATCTGTATCAGAGCAATAAAATAAGCGGCAGTGATATGTCACTGCCGCTAAAAAGTTACCAAGCAACCGCTTCTATTGTCCGATCCCGTAAATATACGGAGCGATGATCAGTGACACGATCGACATCAGCTTGATGAGAATGTTCATCGACGGGCCGGACGTGTCCTTGAACGGATCGCCGACGGTATCGCCGGTGACGGACGCTTTGTGCGGTTCCGATTTTTTATAGAACATCTCGCCGTTGATCTCTACGCCTTTTTCGAACGACTTCTTGGCGTTGTCCCAGGCGCCGCCGGCGTTGTTCTGGAACATTCCCATAAGCACGCCTGAAACCGTCGTGCCTGCAAGCAATCCGCCGAGGACCTCAGGGCCAAAGATGAAACCAACGATGACCGGCGTAATGAGCGCGATCGCGCCGGGCAAGAGCATTTCGCGGATCGATGCCTGCGTGGAGATGGCCACGCACTTTTCATATTCCGGCTGTGCCTTATACTCCATGATGCCCGGTATTTCACGGAACTGCCGCCTGACTTCCTGTACCATATCCATCGCTGCCTTGCCGACCGCTTGGATCGCCAATGCCGAGAAGATGAAAGGTATCATGCCGCCGACAAATAGCCCGGCGAGGACATTGGCCTTATAGATATCAATACGATCGATACCTGAGATACCGACAAAGGCTGCGAAAAGTGCAAGTGCTGTCAGTGCAGCACTTGCGATCGCAAAGCCCTTACCCGTCGCGGCCGTTGTGTTGCCGACGGCGTCGAGGATATCGGTGCGTTCGCGGACCTCGGCGGGCAGTTGGCTCATTTCGGCGATGCCGCCGGCGTTGTCTGCGATCGGGCCAAAGGCGTCAATTGCGAGCTGCATGGCGGTCGTTGACATCATTCCGGCCGCCGCGATAGCTACGCCGTAGAGGCCGGCGAAGTAGTAG
>JAEZIT010000036.1 GCA_023436495.1 Acidobacteriota bacterium | reverse complement strand
CCCGCCTCGACGGGCTCTGTAATGCCCGCAGCGGTGGAAAGCGTTCCGGAAACCATCCAAAATGCAAAAATTATCAAGAATACACCAAGCATTCCCAGCTTGATATTTTTTGTTGAAAGCATATAAGTCTCCGTTCTCGCTTGTATTAAAATTGCGGCCGAAAGGTCGTTTTCCGTTACGAGTTTATCCTGATAATGAATTTCAAAATGTGAGCGTTGTCACATCTCCGCCGGCTGCTGCCGAAGGCTCTCAAAACTCTCGAGAAAGTTCTCGCTTAATAGCTTGGCAAGCCCGAACGACGCGTCAGGGCTATTTTTCAATATCCTTTCCAGATCCTCGCCGCTAATGACGGTGATCCGGCACGCCGTTTCGGTTTCGAGATCGTACGAGACTGGCTTGTCAGCAAGCGTTTCCGTAAGTGCCGCGATCTCACCGCTTTCCATAAATCGCACGCTGCGTTCGGGTTCGTCTTTGAATAGAACCTTTGCGCGCCCTTCGTCCAATATAAAAATGCCGTTCGGCCTCTCGCCCCGCGTCAGCACCAGCGAACCCTTATCAAGTATCTGGCTGCGTCCCGCACGGACCAGTTCGGCCTGGGCGGCCTCGTCCATCAGTTCGATCAGCCGGCCCGCGAGCAGCGACCCGGAGTATACGGCGGCTGTGGCTGTAGATCTTTCTGATGGCATCGTTCCGTACTGCTTATAAAAAGCAGGTTCATTGCCATTTTTTCATTATTTAGATCGGGGATTTAGGACGGGCGTCACACCGCGATGTGACGTGCATCACCTTTATCGGCGAAGATTAGGGCGAGTGCCGATCGTGGCTTCCAACCGGTCGCGGTCGTGTATGTAAAGGTCCGAACCCTTGACCGTGATAAGGTCCTGTTCGCGAAAATGCTTCAGCAGGCGCGTGACCGTTTCGCGGGACGTCCCGATCATCTCGGCTATCTCTTCGTGTGTGAAGGTCATTTTCAGCCGCACGGCGCCGTTCGGCGTAGTGTTCTCGCTCCATTCAAGGAACAGTTTCGCCAGCTTGTCCGCGACCGACGCCGACAGCCCGAGTGAGCATATCTGCGTGTGGGCCTTGTGGTAATTTTGGCTGATCTGCCGGACGGCGCTGAATCCGGCCTCGGCGTTCTGCGCGATGAATTTAAGAAAATCCGCCTTTCGGACGAAATTCACCTGGCACGGTTCCATCACCTCGGCCGTCGTTTCATGGGCCGCTTCCGAAACCGTGGCGCTCAGGCCGAGCACCTCGCCCGGTCCGGCTATCCGAAGGATCAGCGCTTTGCCGTCCCGCGAATACGTCGTCAGCTTGACCCGGCCCTGGCATATCATGAAAACGCCGTTCGCCGGCTGGCTTTCGATGAAAAGGGTCGAGCCTTTCGGGTAAATGTTCGTGATCTTGAGAGCTTCAAATTCGCGGAGGCTTTCCGCTGATAAACTGCAGAAGAATTCCTTTGACCGCAAACTGCAATCTTGGCATTTGTTCTGGGTCTTGAATGTATCAAGAACTCTCATAGGATTGAGCTGGTTCGGCTTTTAACAAATATTAACATAGCCGTCCGTTCCTTTAAACTATTTTCTGACAACAAGTACGGAACACGCAGCGTGGCTCGTGACCGCTTGCGACACCGATCCAATGAGCATCCGTTCCCAGAATCCCGCACCATGCGAACCGACCACTATCAGCTCCGCGCCGAATCTTTCGGCCTCTTCGACGATCGCACGCGCTGGCGAACCCAACAGGACGTTTTCCGACACCGAAACTCCCGCCACGGCCGACCCGATCTTGGCCGCCGCTGCGTGTGCCGTCTTCTCCGCTGTTTCGTTCCGCTCGGCCATTACGTTCGAATAATATTCGTCAACGACCCCGAACGGCGCTCCGACCACGTGGGCCATTGCCTCGACGACCGAAACCGTTAAGACCTCGTCCCCGGGTTTAAGGACCCTGTGGCACAAATGATCGACGGCCGCGGAGCTGTAAACAGAACCGTCCGTCGCAACTAATATCTTCATTGTTCGCCTCCGGCAGGCGTCGCGGGATTTATTCTCTGGCCGTATTTCGCCAGCTCGACCGTCGCCTGCTTGTGCAGGTCTGCCGATTTATGAAGCGCCTCAAGATTCCCTTCGTCCATCGGCATCTGAATTATCTGTTCGACGCCGTTCCTGCCTACTACGGCCGGAAGGGTCATATAAACACCGGACAGGCCGTATTCGCCGGCAGCGATCGTCGAAATAGGCAGCACTTCGCGGCCGTCGCATAGGACCGCTTCGCAAATTTTTGTGATACACGTCGCGAGCGAATCCGCCTGCAGCCGCGCCGCCGGCGATACGCTCTCCCCGCCGAATACTCTAGCACGCATCACGCCCGCAAATCGAGGGCATCCGGGCTCACAATTATCGAAATATTGCGGCCCGAAAGGGCTCGCCGTGCACCAATGTGCGACCGGCCTCACGGCCTCCGTTCCTGCAAGGTTCTCAAAGTCCGAATCGGGCGGATACGTCCCTATGCCGATCAGTTTCGCGGCGTTATATCCTGTCCGTTCCTGAGCAAGCTGCGCGATCACATCGACAGGCTCTGTCGAGATAACGATCACACCGTCAAATCCCGCCGCCTGCAGTTGTTCGACGGCCGCGATCGCTTCCGCCGAGTTCCTCCCGATCAGGTGCAGCCGCGTTTCGCCCTCGTCCGCATAAGATCCGACGCCGATTATTGCGATGTCAAACCCCGCAGTCTCGGAGATCTCGCCGCACCTTACGCGGGCCGTCGACGGCGGCGGCACAAACCTCTGCAGGTCGTTCAGTTCCTTCAGCAGTTTTTCCCGCCCGTCACCGATCAGCAGCGCTTCCCGGACAAATCCGCCCGACAGCAGCGCATAAACATCGGCCGCTGACGTAAATCTGCAGCCGATGAGCGCCACCCGTCCGTAACCTGTATTTTGTCGCCTGCTTGTCTGAAATTCGTCGATCACGATAAGTTCCTCCGCTCGCTGCAAATGCAATATCCATTCCCTTTCTTGCAGCCGCTCACTTCGGGCTTTCGCAGGCGAATTTCGCAAATTTTCAAGGTTACGGCCGTGTATTAATAAGCCGTTCTGCGAAAATCTTCGCACTCTAATCGTTCTCGAACCGAAGTATCGTCGTCTTGCCGCCGAGGTCCGTCACGTTCAATCCGTCCTCTTCGCCGTCCGCCGATAAGCGGATCTCGACGCTCCGTACCGCCTTCACGACATGCGTGTAATTCCCGAGAACGATCTCGATCGTCGGAGCTATGTTCTTCGGATCTACGTCGATCCCCGTCAGCGGCAGCCCGTCCTCTATCCAAAGGTCGTTCAGGTCCCCTTCGCCCGATTCGAAGACGCCCAATCGCGTCGGCCTTCCGGCGTTCTGTTCGCTGTAATATTTCAATAAAGGCGGCCACAAATGTTCTTTTTTTGCTTTGTCCATTCGTCCTCCTGTTTCACTTGGCTTTCGGTGCCGAGACCACTTTCGAAAGCCTCTCCTCGAACAATTTCGTCGATACCGTCAGAAAATCATAAGCCGTCAATATACCGACCAGCTTCGTTCCGCGCACGATCGGCAGGCACCCGATGTTTTTCTCCCTCATCAGATTCAGCGCCTCTAGCGTCGGCATCTCGGGCGTCGCCGTTATCAGCTCTTTTCGCATCACATCGCGGACCACCAGGTCGCATGGGCCCGCGGCCTTGCCTGTCGCGAACAGCCGCAGCAAATGCCTGTGCGTGATCATTCCGACGAGTTCCCCTTTGTCGTCTTCCACGGGAACATGCCGCACGTGCCGCCAATGCATCAGGCTTGCCGCCAGGTCCAGCACGTCTTCCGGCCGCACCGTGAAAAGGTCCGTTGCCATGAATTGCCCGACCGTTTTGTAATTGTCGATCCATTCCGAACGCGCCGGTATTTCCGCCAGCTTCCAAGTATGCATCGGTTTTCCCTTGACCTGATTGGCCTTCATTGCTCCGGTCAGCGTCCGCATCCGCACGTTTAGCTTCGCCCGCGGGTCCATATTGCCGATCGAATCGATCATCCATTTCGCGCCTGTCTTTTCCGCACGAACGCGTTCTTCCAGAATGCCCAAAAGCCTTTCTGCGTCCGCATCGTCGATCTTTGCCGCACGCAGGCCTTCACGCGCTCTCGGCAGCAGTTCTTCCAGGATCAGCCGCCCGGCACGCCACTGACGCCCATCGACCCACGTGAACTGGCTTCCGAGGCCGTACCTCGCCGCGTTAAAGAAATTCGTCTTCGCCGCATCGAACGGCACAAGCTTTCGCACGTCGCCGAATTCCTTCGGCAGCGCCATCAGCAGTCCCAGGAAAAACGCCGCGTTCGCCATCTCGTCCGCGACAGACGGCCCCGATGGCAGAAATCTCGCTTCTATCCTCAACCCTGCCCTGCCGTTCATGATCCCGTAGCACGGCCGGTTCCATCGCCAGATCGTCCCGTTGTGCAGCCGCCACGCGGACAGCTGCGGAATGCGTCCCTTCGACAGCACGTCGAGCGCGTCTTCCTCTATTTCGCGTGTCAATATGATCCTGAACCGCACTGCGTCTTCGTGCAGGGCGTCGATCATCGAATCGTCCATCCATCGGTCTCCGAAATTCACCCGAGGCGTCTGGTTCCGCTCCTTGTGCGTCGATGAACGCGTATCCGTAGCGCATTGGAAAAGCGCAACGCGCGTCTCTTGCCACAACCTGTGGTTCAGCAGCAGCGGCGAATTCACCGCCGGCGCCAGCACCGGCGCCGATATCATCTGCGCCCAATTGTAATGCTCGACAAACCCGCTGATCCCGGCCTGCAGATGTATCTGAAAACTCGTATTGCAGAATTCGATGAAGGTGTCCTGAAGTACTAATTGAAGTTGATCGAGGCCCTGGATCTGTATGATCCTGTCCTTGCCGTGCAGCTTCGAAACGACGCGGTCGATCTCCAGATATCTCGGATCGGGCGTCAGGTTCTTGTGGGTCAGGTCCGATGCCTCGATCGTCGGCAGAATTCCCGCCAGCACGACGTCGCCTTTGAATTTTGCCGCCGCCCGCCGGACCTTTCCGATTATTTCGTGCAGCTCCGTTTCCATTCCGGCGAGCGCGTTCCCCTCGAAAACACGCGGCGTCAGGTTCGCCTCAAGGTTGAACCGCCCGATCTCCGTCGTCAGCCGCCCGTCTTTGGCTTCCTGAATCACCTCGGTGACCAGCGGCGCCGGATGCATCGCGGAATCCACAAGGAACATTTCCTGCTCGGCGCCTATCCTAAGTACGTCGTCCTCGAACATACCCGCCGCCAACATCTTTTCCAGCGCTTCCAGGTCGTTCAGGACCGCCCGTGTGAATTGCCGCAGCCTTTGTTCGTCATAATCGCCTGTTACGCTTTTGTCTCCCATTTTTCACGCTCGTTTTGCGGTGAACGGGCCTGCGGTATCGTGCCTTCGCCGGCTGACAACGAGACGATGCTCGGCCCAGCGCCGTTTTCTGAAACCCAGCAGGTGAAAGATCTGCAGCGGAAATAGTCTCGCGACCCTTGTATTTACTATCAGGCTTTCGGGCTCGACAGGATGGCGGCTTATACCCGGAAGAAGGTACATCCACGCACCGAGGTTGATGCTTCGAAGCACCTCGGACAGCCATAACCAGAACGGGCGAACATCGCGGCAGATAAAAAATCCGTCGTCGCCCTTCGATTGATAC
>JAEZIT010000101.1 GCA_023436495.1 Acidobacteriota bacterium | reverse complement strand
CGGCTTTACCCGGTGAAGCCTGTACGCGATCAGACTTTCGCCCGAGATATTGTTTATACGCATCTTGCCGAAGTACGCCCGCAGATTGCTTATCAGAGCCCGCGCCGACACGTCGGAACGGACGCCGGCGATCCGCTTGCCTTCGACAATGACGGCGGGCCGGTAGAATTCCTTTTCGCAAATGTCCGCCAGGTCGTTAAAGGTCAGCCGTTCGCCTTTGCCGATCTCGCCGCCTGTGATCTCTATTTTGCGGGCCGCCTCGTTCATGGCGTCCTTTGCCTGGTTCTTCAGGTCAAAAAAGCCGCGTTCCTCGGTTTTCGGCCGTCCGTTCGCCGCGGTGTACCGGATGCGGTAAACCCACCCGCCTTTTATCTTCACTTCGTGAATGCTGCCGTCCTTTCGCGTGACCTTCTTTGTGCGTGCCTTTCGTTTGAATACGGAAGTCTTGATCTGCATAGCGGTTCCCACCTGTTATTTGAGATTCCCACCTGATTCCCACCCGATTCCCACCTAAAAACGTGAAACAAGATTGTTATTCCGTGAAATATTATGAACGATTTTCGCAATAACTTCAATGCGGAACCCGTTGTTTTATATGCAGTTATGAAATCTTTTCGAAATACGTGGAAATAAAACGATTGTGTCCGTGTTCTTCACTACGAATCAAGAGGTCGCATGTTCGAATCATGCCGGGTGTACCACTTCTTTCATTCCCTTAATTCCCTTCATAACAATCGATGTCGTTAATATTCGACGGGCGGCCGTTTTGGCCGCCGAAGGGCAAAATGTGTCCGGATTCCCGTTGGCGCAGGTATGCCCGGTTGTTCGCGCGCGAATGGCCGGTTAGTGACATTTTGCGCGGCGCGCATGAAAATTTTGCGGGTTTTTGAGGTCGGCGTGTTCGCTCTTACCCATTAAAATCATAAATTTCATAAAAATCATAAATCTCATAAAAATCGCCCTGTTTCGTTAAAAGCACTATTCCGGGATTTGGGAGGGTGTGGTTTGATGGTTCTCGCGGGATGTTCACCGCAGAGACGCGGAGACGCGGAGTGGGGGAGAAAATGGATCATGGTTAGCTAGGTTTTATAAGTTGCCCCGAGCTTTAGCTCGGGGGTCAGGTGTTAGTTTTGACCGGGCTTTAGCCCAATTTGGCTGAAGCCAGAAGGATGGTTGGTTTTTTGAGGTGGTTCGGCTAAAGCCGGGGCGTTTGTTGGGCGGTGACCACGGGCTGAAGCCCGTGGCAATTTATAAGAACCCACCCGCTAACGCGAGGTGGTTCTGACTTGTGATGAGCGGGCTTCGGCAATTGAAGAACCCACCCGCTAACGCGAGGTGGTTCTGACTTGCTATGGGCGGACTTCCGCAATGGAAGTACCCACCCGCTTATGCGGGGTGGTTCTGACTTGGAATATGCAGACGGCTGTTATTTGTCTTCGGTGAGTTTGAATACTTCGGGGACGATCTCGATCGCGATCATTTCGCCTTGGGTCTTTGTTTTTGGGTCCGGATTCGGGATGTATGTCAGGATCGCGTATATTTCCTTGGTTATGGTGTCGCAGCCGATCTGGAGGTCGCCGGGGACGAAGGACATGAGTGTCAGGGCATCGAAATCCTTGCTTCGCAGTTTTAGCTGTGATGAGCCGTGGCGGACCAGATATGAGATATTCCCGTTGACGCATTTGATCGCGGTAAGATGTGCCGCGATGCGAACTTCGCCCGCTTGCGGCGTACGCAGGGCATGTTCGATCGATTGCTGGTGCGCGTCGGCATTGATCTTATCGATCTCTTCCTTGGTCAATTGGCGGTCATCGTTTCGGAAAACGATCTGCGGAGCGTCGGCAGCTCCGCCTCGAATTTTCTCCATGTTGGCGACGTGTTCTTTGAAACTTTTTATGCTGTTGATAATTGCTTCAGCGCGGGATCGCAGCCCGGGATCGTCGGCCGAACGGTAAAGGCCTTCGGCGATCGCCAGAGCGGCATCGGGGTCGCTTTTGCGCAGATAAAGCGAAGCGAGGTTGAATTGGTACACCTGATTGCCGGGCGACAGGGCCAGGGCCTTTTTCAGGCTGTTGACGGATTCATCCAGCTGTTCATTTTGGATGAGCCCGACGTAGGCAAGCAGTCCGTGGCTTTCGGGATAATCGGGGTTCAGCTCGATCGAACGCTTTAGCGCGGCACGGATCTTTTCCGCGTCGTCGCTGGAATATTTTGCCATGACCATGCCCGTGGACCGGCCTTCGTGGCTTAGCACATAGGCGTAGCGGAAAAGCACCATGAAGTTGCGGCTGTCGGACGAAACCGCTTTGTCGAGATATTTCCTTGCCTCGGCAAAATTGTTCTGCCGCATGCGGACCATGCCAAACGACGTGTTCGCCATCGCCGAACCGGGTTCGAGAGCGAGCGATTCCGCAAGATAAGTTTCGGCTTCCTTCAGCCGGTTCGAGTGCAGCAAAAGATCGCCGAGATTCGCCTTGGCGTCGGCTTCGGTCATCGGCGAACTCTTCATCGAATCTTCGTACTGCAGTTTCTTGCTGAATGTAGCGACCGTGGCGCTGAATCGATTTTGCTCGACGTATTTTCTCAGCTCCTGCTCCATCGCTGCATAATCCATTTTGAACGCGCGGGTGAATGCGTCGGCCGGTTTCGTACCCGACCTTACCATTTCCAGGAACGCAGCCATTTCCTGCAGGCGTTTGCCCTGGTTTCCCTGGATCAGGTAGTGCATCAGCGCCCATGACTGCGCATAGAAAATGTTCGCACTGTGATTTCCCTGCCGGTGCAGCGACATGTAGTCGATATTGAAGAAGGTATCGAGCGGGATCAGCTTTGCACGCGAAAGTGTGTAAAGGTGCGAATTGTTGATGCCGCCCAGCATCACTTTCTGATCGTCTTCGATCGAGAATTGGTCGTAATATTCGGCGAGGCCTTCGTTGAACCACGGCGGGATCGTGGATTTACCAAGGCTGTTGTTCAGCAGAAGATGAACATATTCGTGAAAGATAGTTTGATATGTCTCCTTTTTCTCGCCCTCGGTCGAGAGCACGATGTAATTGATGTCTTCGCCGCCCTGAAAGTATCCTGCCGTCCAGTCTGTGGTCTTGCCGTCGGCATTGACCGGCTTAAAGGGTTTGAACGCCTTCCCGCTTTTGAAAACGATCACCGTCGTCGGCACGGGCGACGTAAATTTCATCTTGGGGAACAGGCGGCTGAAGACCTCGCGGAACTGTTCCATCTTCGTCGCGACCCGGCGGATCTCTTTGTCGGAAGCGTTGCCGATGAGGTGAAAGTTCTTCGATTGGACGCGCGTCCATTGGTCCGCGGCAGAAGTGATCTGCGGGCAGGCAAACAAAAGCGCAAGCAAAAAGAGCGATAGGAGAAGAGGACGTTTAAACATATGTAGGTTTCGTGGAAAAAGGTGACGCAACCAATTTAGACGAGCACCCGCGGAATTGTCAATGATTTTTCGTTGCGGTTGGGCGGCGGCAGAGCCGCGTGCGGGTGTGGGCGGCGTATCGGTGAAGCAGAGCTTCACCGCAAATAGAGGGGCAGAGCCCCGAGAAGGAAGCGCATCGTGACGCCGAGCTTTGCCGCAAATAGATGGGCAGAGCCCCAAGAAGGAAGCGGCTGGTAACGCGGAGCTTTACCGCTATTTTTGCTGGATGCCGAGGTTGCGCATGCGGCGGTAGAGGTGGCTGCGGTCGACGCCCATGTCTTCGGCGGCGCGGGAGATGTTGCCGTCGAATTCGGCGAGTTTGTGGAGGATGAATTCGCGTTGATATGCGTCGGTCGCGTCTTTGAACGATTGGAACCGGAAGCTTACGGGCGGGCGTTCGTCGCCGGTGCCGAGTTCGGGCAGGTCGTCGGGGCCGATGGATGCGGCGGCGGTCATGATGACGACGCGTTCGATCGTGTTCTTGAGTTCGCGGACGTTGCCCGGCCAGAAATGCTGCTGCAGCGTATCGATGGCGGCGGGCGAGAATTGTTTCGGGGCCTTGCCGTAATCGGCGGAGAATTTCCGGTTGAAATGATCGATCAGGATCGGGATGTCCTCGGCACGTTCGCGGAGCGGCGGTATCTGGAACGGGATCACGTTGAGCCTGTAAAAAAGGTCGTGGCGGAAATTGCCGTTGTCGATCAGGTCTTCGAGCCGTTTGTTCGTGGCGGAGATCACGCGGACGTCCACCTGGATGGGCGTGTTGCTGCCGACGGGTTCGAACCGCTGCTCTTCCAGAACGCGAAGCATCTTTGCCTGAACACGCGGCGACATATCGCCTATTTCGTCGAGGAAAAGCGTGGCGCCGTCGGCTATCTCGAACTTCCCTTTTTTCGACCTATTCGCCCCGGAAAACGCGCCTTTGGTGTGGCCGAAAAGCTCGGATTCGACCAATTCTTCGGGGATCGCGGCAGAATTTATCTCGACGAACGGCGCGCCGCTGCGTTTTGATTGGGAATGGATCGCGCGTGCGACAAGCTCTTTGCCCGTGCCGCTTTCGCCGGAGATGAGCACGCGGCCGTCGGACGGCGCGACGATCGAGATCTGTTTCCGCAGCGCGCGCATAGCGACGGATTCGCCGACCATGACGTATTCGGCGGCGAGGTCTTTCAGAAGCTGTGCATTAGCGCGTTCGAGATCTCGCTGGCGAACCGCGTTCTTGACGGTGACGACGGTCTTTTCCAGGCTGAGCGGTTTTTCGATGAAATCGAATGCGCCGAGTTTGGTGGAGCGTACCGCGGTCTCGATATTGCCGTGGCCGGAGATCATAACGACCGCCGATTCGCGGCCGCCTTCGTTCAGCCGTTTCAACGTTTCCAGGCCGTCGATGCCGCTGCCCAGCCAAATGTCCAGCAGAATGCAGGAAAAATGCCGCTTTTCGGCGAGCGCAAGGCATTCTTCGCCGGATGCGGCGGTCTCTACTTCGAATCCTTCGTCCTCGAGCACGCCTTGCAGCGTTTCGCGAATTCCGGGTTCGTCATCGACGATAAGAACTGAACTCATCTTGAATTAATATAGGCGACGACGGCGGCGATGACAAAACGCAACCATTGCGGAAACTATACGACCGGCAATTCAATGCTGAACTTCGCTCCCTTCGGGGCGTTCGCCGAGGCGTAGATCTTGCCTTCGTGTTCGAGAATTATGCGTTTGACGATCGCGAGGCCGAGCCCCGTTCCGCGGTTCTTGGTCGAAAAATACGGCTGGAAGAGCCGCTGAAGATCGGCCGGGTCGATGCCTTTTCCGTCATCGGCGACCTCGATCAAAACGATGTTCTTAGCATTGTCGTGACGCGTGACGATGGCGACGGTGCCCGCCTCGTCGGTGCTTTCGAACGATTCGATGGCGTTGTCGATCAGGTTCACGAAAACGCGTTTTATCTGTTCGGGGTCGAACCGGACACTGGGAACGGTTTCGTCCAAACGCAGCTCGATCTTAACGGATCCGGGCCTGTCGAGGTAAAGATTTGCCACGTGCCGGGCGATCTCGTTAATATCGCCGGTTTCGGGCCGTGCGTCGGGCAGGCGGGCGTATCGGGAAAATTCGTCGACCATCGATTTCAGCGATTCGACCTCGCGTAGGATGGTGTTCGTACCGTCCCGGATTATTTTTGAGTCGGATCCGCCGGGGAACACATTTCCTACGGGCCCTGTTTCCGCCTGTGGTACGGCGAAGCGTTTCGCGATGCGTTCGGCGGACAATTGGATCGGCGTAAGCGGATTCTTAATTTCGTGCGCCATTCGGCGTGCGACCTCTTGCCAGGCGGACGCGCGCTGCGCGGCGATAAGTTCCGAAAGGTCCTCGATCACAAGCACGGCGCCGTTCTGGTCCGGCAGCGCCGTCGCGATGAGCGCAGCGGGCATTCCGGCGTCGGCATCCGATCGGCCGTCGGAACCTTCGCGTTTGAGGACGGTCTGTTCGGCGGCGTTCCCTATCCTGCGGGCACGTGCCAGAAGGCGTTCCAATATCTGCAGGTTCCCTGCCGCGACGATCTGTTCCAATGCGACGCCGCGGAAATCGCCGTCTTCGAGCTTAAGGATATTGGCAGCGGCACGGTTGATGGTTTCGACGCGGTTTTCGGCGTCGAGCGAGATGACGCCCGACGGCAGCGACTGCAGGACGGTTTCGATGTAGCGGCGGCGTTCGCGGAGTTCGGCGGCATTTTGCTCGAGCTTTCCGGACATTTCGTTGAACACGGAAACGAGCAGCGCAAGTTCGTCCTCCGCCAGAACATCGACCTTGTAGCCGAGGTTTCCGCGGCCGATCTCGCCCGCGCCTTCGGCCAGCGCCTTGATCGGGACGGTAAGGCCGCGCGCGATGTAAAACGCCGTCCACGTGGACGCAAAGATCAGCAGGAACGTAAGGACGCCGAGCGTGAGCAGGCCGATCTGGCGCACGGTGATCTGTTGGTCCTTTAACCGGTCGAATTCGGCAAGCGATGTGTCGACCATGCGGCTGACGCTGTCGCCGCCTTTTAGATTCGGGACGATCAGCAGTTTGCGTCCATCGGTGAAATTCGCGACGATCGCGTCGATGCCGATGCCGTCCTGAAGCGTCGGGTCGTAGAAATTGCCGCTGCGGATAAGCTGGATCTCGCGTGCGATGGCGGGGTCGGATTCGGAATCGAGATTTACGCGGCTCGAAGCAAGCAGGCGGTTGTCTTTGGACAATATCTCGACCCGCGTCAGATTGCCGGCTACGGCGAGCCGGTTGAGTTCGGCCTCGGAAATAACCT
>JAEZIT010000033.1 GCA_023436495.1 Acidobacteriota bacterium | reverse complement strand
GCTGACGACCGTGGGCCGGACCGGAAAGCAAGCGGCGATATCTCTGTTGGTCGTGTACGGTGACGCGGCAAAGACCAGAACGCCGGGTCTCGATCGCAACCGCCGCGTTGCTTCGGCAATGACGATCGCTCTGCACCAATTCATTCCTGGTTATATCGGCCGTTATGATGACGGCTGGTCACCAACCGCATTCGGCGATAATTTCAGCGCGTGGGGCACGCCTGTGATCCTGGTCGAGACCGGGGCATTGCACGGAAAGGATGAGATGTTTCTGGTCAAAATGAATTTCATCGCATTGATGACCGCGCTCAGGTCGCTTGCTGACGGCAGCGAAGCCGCACAGAGCACCGCACCATATGATTCGCTTGTCGAGAACGGTTCGGGGAATTTATACAATTTTCTGTTTCACGATGCCAATCTTGTCACAGCGGTCAACGGCAGGAAGATCTACAAAGCGGATGTCGCGATGAACGCGGAGCGCCGCCGTGCAAGCATCACGGCACCGGTGTACATACGCGAGATCGGCGATATAAGACGTGGCGTCGGGCTCGAGGAATACGATGCCTCTGGTTTTAACGTAGTGCAGCGGCAGGGGACGCTTAGCGTCGGTGCCTTGGGCGATCTCTTGTTCTACAAAACTTCGCGGACCGTCGATTGGGCCGCTGCCGATCTCGAAAAGCGTTTCGAGCCGGACGCTGTTTTTTCGGCGGGAAAATGGGTCAAAGGTGAAGGCGTGGTGCCGCGCAAATAGTAGTATGCTCAGCCTCATTAAGATCAGAAATATTGCGCTGATCGACCGGCTCGAGATCGAATTCGGCCATGGCCTGAATCTGCTGACCGGCGAAACCGGCTCCGGAAAATCGATCATCGTCGATTCGTTAGGCGCTCTGACCGGTAGCCGTGTTTCATCTGATCTCATAAAGGAAGGAGAGCAGTCCGCTCAGATCGAGGGGCTGTTCACCGTTCGCTCAAACCCTGAATTGACAGCGCTTCTGGACGAGGCAGGAATCGAAACCGACGACGGCGAAGAATTCGACCTGATCGTGCGCAGAGAATTGTCGCTAACCGGTAAGAACCGCATTTTCGTTAACAATCAGCTAGTCACTCAGGCAGTGCTGAAGCGCGCCGGGAATATGCTTGTCGACATTCACGGCCAAGGCGAACAGGCGGCCTTGTTCGATGTCTCGACGCATCTCGAAATGCTTGATGCATACGCAGGGGTCGATCGGCAAAAGGCAGCAGTTGCGGATGCTTACCATAATTTGTCCGTTACCCGCACTGAACTCGGGATGCTGGAAAAGAACGAGGCCGAAAAACTTCAGCTCCTGGATATTCTGCGGTTTCAGGTCGACGAGATAAAAAAAGCCGGACTACGCCCTGGAGAGGACGAAGAGCTGGAAGAGGAAAAACATCGATTGAATAATGTCGAGAAGCTCTCGGCCCTCAGCGAAGATTCGTACGCCCTTCTCTACGAAAACACAGAATCTGCGGCCGCGACCCTCGAAAAAGCCGCGCGCAAGATCCTGGAACTCGCCGAATACCAATCGGATTTTAAGGAGTATACGGAAGGCCTCGAATCGGCTCGTGCCGTCGTCGAAGACCTCGCGATCGCAGTGCGCGATTTTCGGAACCGATTGGAATTTTCGCCTGAACGCCTTGAAGAGATAGAAACTCGCCTGGCGGAGATAACGCGACTTAAGCGTAAGTACGGTGATTCGCTTGATGCGGTACTCAGCCATCTTGCCGATGCCGAGCAGCGGCTTGAAAATATAGAAACCGCGGAATTTCGCGAGGAAGAGCTTCGAAAGAAGCTGAAGGTCCTGCGGTTAGAATACGTCAAAGCTGCGTCTGCTCTGCACGATAAACGCGCGGCCGCGGCCCGCAAATTCGAAAAAGAGGTTGAATCGAATTTAAAGACGGTCGCGCTTGAAAAAGCGCGCTTCGAGGTGCGCATCGAATTGCCGTCTGATGCCGTTCTGGCAGACGAGAATTACTCTTCAGGATTTAACGCCAACGGCTTCGACCGCGTCGAATTCTATTTTTCCGCCAATCCGGGCGAGTCTCCTAAACCGCTCGCAAAGGTAGCATCCGGCGGCGAGGCCTCGCGGCTGATGCTTATCATCAAAACCACCGCCAAAAACGAAGGCGGCGACCGATCGGCAGTGTTTGACGAGGTCGATGTCGGCATCGGCGGCCGCGTGGCCCAGGCCGTCGGGCTTAAGCTTAAACAACTCGCGTACGAACAGCAGGTCCTTTGCGTTACTCACCAGCCACAGGTGGCTTCGCTGGCAGACCGGCATTTTGTGGTCGCAAAACGCACGGCCAAAAACAAAACAGATATCAGCGTCAGGGAACTCAGCGCTGACGAACGCATCGATGAAGTGGCTCGTATGCTCGCGGGTGAGACGATAACTGACTCCGCACGCAGGCACGCGGCCGAAATGATAGAATCTGCTGCGGATGCCGCGGCAGCTGCGAAACGCTGATTTCTAGTAGTTGATCCGTATCGGGAACGGCGTAAAGCTGAGAATAAAGATCAGCAGTGTCAGTGCGGCGATCACTTTCCGTTTTGCGTCGAGCGGCGTCTGGTCCCACGGTTCCGGATGCGGGACGCGCATCATCACGCCGAGAAGCACCGCTATCAGGAAGCCGCTCGGGCTGTTGTAGAAATACCATCCGGCGATCGAAAATACAGCCATAAAAACGAATGCAGCTCGGCCGGTCCAGTAGTGTACAGCCTTCCCCAGTACCGCATATATAGCATGGCCGCCGTCGAGTTGTCCCGACGGAATAAGGTTCAAAGCTGTAACCAGCAGCCCCACCCAAGCCGCAAAGTAAAACGGATTACCGAAACCAAATTGAAGGTCGATGCCGAAGACCGATGCTATCCCGCGCATCAGCAGCGGGTCCGCGAAGGTGATCATCGACTGCATCCGCGCGGCCTGTTCCGGTGTCACTGTTTCCATCGTTGTTATGCCAATCACAGCGATCGGAATCAACGCCATAAACCCCGCGATCGGCCCGGCAATGCCAATATCGAAAACCGCACGCTTTGAGGGCATCGGGGACATTATTTTGATAAACGCGCCGAATGTTCCGGCCGGCCCGATCATCGGCGGCGTCGGAATAAAATACGGTAGCGTCGCGTCCACGCCGTATATCCTGCAAGCAATGTAATGTCCCATTTCATGCGAAACGAGAATAAACAGAAGCGGAATCGAAAAACTCAATCCGTCCCGCAATATTCCGGGAACAGTAAAGATGTAATAAACGGCGCTCGAAATAAATTCCAAATACAGCGCCGGGAAAGTCAGCAGAAAACTTGCAAGTTCGCCCCAGGAGTTTGGCTCGGCGGCGGGGAATGGAATTCGGCCGAATGGAAAGATCGAACCTGCGACCGTCGCGGTAGCGAGCGTCACTAACATGAGCAGAATATGCTTGGCCCATGTGCGAGCCGTAGGACGCATCGCAACTCTCTTGTAAGCGAGATGTTCGGAAAAATACTCCGGATCGGTCATTACTACAGCTTAAAAACAAAGATCGTAAACCACAAGCGCTTAGGCTGTCCTGTGATTTACGACGTTAAGAAGGAGAGTTAAATAATCTAGATAATAACGTTAATCGTTTACGGCCTTTGCCGAAAGGTCCTTGCCCGGCTTGAAGCGGATCGTCTTTCCGGCCGGGATCGGCACTTCCTTTCCGGTGCGCGGGTTTCGCCCGACCCCGCGTTTACGAGGCTTAACGACAAAAACGCCGAAACCTCTGAGCTCGATTCGTTTTCCCTCTGCGAGCGCGTCCTTCATTGCGTTGAAGAGCGAATCGACCACTTGCTCCGCCTTCTGTTTCGGGACACCGGTTTTGTCGGCCACCTCATTGACGATATCTAGTTTGATCATCACTTCCTCCTTTTGTCTGCGTAGGTCAAAAGAAAAACGCAACTTGTTTGTATCCAATATATTATGCCCCTAAATCTACGCCTGTCAAGATTTTGCAAAAAATTTCATTTAGTTGACGATGGCGGAAAAGACCGCGCCTCGAAGCTCCAAACAATGTTTTGCACGAATATGGAGTAAGTTAATTCTTCTTAACCCTCGTCAAAAATGTTAGAATCGCGCCACGATCTATCGATTCTCGAAACGGAAGGACTTATATGCGTTGGAGAGACCAGAGACAGAGTACAAACGTCGAAGACAGGCGGGGAATAGGCTCGGGCATGGCGGTTGGCGGCGGTGGTATCGGCATTTTGATCCTTGCTTTGGCGATATATCTGTGCGGGGGCGATCCGCGCCAACTGCTTGAAAATCTGCCGACTGAATCTGGCCAGCCGACGGCGTCGAATACCGCACCGGGCCAACCGATGGATGAGAACCGCCAATTCGTTGGCGCTGTCATGGGTAGCACGGAAGACGTATGGAACCAGGTACTTCCGGAGCAGACTCGCGTGCGTTATCAAGCGCCAAAGTTGGTCCTTTTCACCGGACAAGTCTCATCCGCGTGCGGTTACGCAAGCGCGGCGACGGGCCCGTTCTACTGTCCCGGTGATCAGAAACTCTATCTTGACTTCGATTTTTTCAAGGAGCTTAAGAACGAATTTCGGGCGCCGGGCGATTTCGCTCAGGCGTATGTGATAGCGCATGAGGTCGGCCATCATGTTCAAAATCTGCTTGGAACGATGGATCGTGTGCAATCCGCAGGTCAGAATAATCGGCTTTCCGTAGCATTAGAATTGCAGGCGGACTGTTACGCCGGTGTCTGGGCATATTATGCCCAGCAAAAAGGCTTGGTCGAAACAGGCGACGCCGAAGAGGCGATCCGCGCCGCGGCCGCTGTCGGTGACGATATGATCCAAAAACGGACGCAGGGATATGTCGTTCCTGAATCCTTTACACACGGCACCGCGCAGCAGCGAATGCAGTATTTTGCACGTGGAATGCAGTCTGGCGACATGCGGCAGTGCCAGACGATCCGTTAGGCTTGAGGCGGCTCTTCTGCAGCGGGCGAGAAGGGCACGCCGTAAATTTCCTGGTAAACCCACCCGAGAAACCTTGCCTCGGCCGTACATAGAGCATCGATCCAGCAGCTCGTCAGGTACATGCGCCGTTCGGCATTCGTCGTCATGCGGGCGGCTTTTTCTGTTGAGGGAAGTTCGGCGATCTCGTCGAGTTTATAAGCATCCGAAATTTCCGCCTTGGACTGACGAGCTTCGTGAAGGGCGTTCAGGACATCCGTTATCCAATTATTCAGAAGCTGTTCGGTATTGTTTTCTTCCAGCGCCTGAAAAACCCCGATCGCGAATCGAGCTTCCGCATTTTCGAACGGATATATTGCGACGCCGTTTGTCGCATCGTCTTGCTGTTTCCATTGAAAGATCTGTTCTACATCCGGATGCCGCATGCGTGCCGTCCGTTCGTCATAGTTCAGGAACCATTCCAGAAGGTCCGCAAGTGAATTGCTTTCAATTCGCCCGTCCGCGGCCGCCTTTAACGCAGGTGGTTGAGTGTTTTGTGCTGCCGATGTGCTCATTGATGAGTATTATTTCATCCCGCACCAGCTTTTACAATTACGGCGACGCGTGCATATAATCTCCTAATAACGTGCCAGAAAAGTTTCTCGACAGTTCGCCAAAGCCGATCGAATATTCAACGGAAGACCTGCGCGACCTCGGGTTTGGATCGGTTGTCGCCGGGCAGAGCCGCCGCCGCCTTCTCAATCCCGACGGATCCTTCAATGTCGAGCGAACCGGCCTTAGCCTTACAACCTCGTTGAACCTGTATCACACGCTTTTGACCATGCGTTGGAAGGTGTTCATGCTGCTTCTGCTGGGGCTATATTTTTTCAGCAATGTCGTGTTCGGATTAGTCTATGCTTCGCTCGGTGCGGACGGGTTGATGGATGCCTCCGCGGATCCAACAGCAAACCCTTATATTCGCGAATTTTTCTTCAGCGTGCAGACCTTTGCAACGATCGGCTACGGCACCATCCATCCGGTCGGTATCTTGCCGAATATGATCGTCGCGGTCGAATCCTATTACAGCCTGATCGCAAATGCGCTAATCACCGGCCTCGTTTTTGCCAGATTTGCCCGCCCCACGGCGAAGATTGTCTTCAGCGACATGGCGGTAATTGCGCCCCATCGCGGCGGCTTTGGATTGATGTTCCGGCTCGTTAACGGCAGGAGCAACCAGTTGGCCGAGGTTCGGGCGCAGGTAATGTTCGCCCGGTTCGTTGATGTTGATGGCAAGCCCACGCGAAGGTTCGATAACCTGGCACTTGAACGCAGCAGTGTTACGTTTTTTCCGCTTGCGTGGACAGTAGTCCATCCGATCGACGAGCGCTCGCCATTCTTCGGCCTCACTGAAAGCGACCTCCGAAAGACCGACGCCGAATTACTGATACTGCTATCTGCTCATGACGAAACCTTTTCGCAGGTCGTCCAGACACGTTCATCGTTCAAACCTGACGCTATTCGTTTCGGGTATAGGTTTAAGAATATCTACAATGAAACCAGGGAAGGAGAACCGATCTCGATAGATGTGCGCAAATTGTCGCAGATCGAGAGAGCTTAAATGTTTACAGGAATTATCGAAGAACTAGGAAGCATAGCCGAGCGTGAGACATACGACGGCGGAGCCCGCATTCGTATCGCCGGAGAACTCGTTACATTGGACGCGAACGAGGGAGATTCGATCGCGGTTAACGGTGTCTGCCTGACCGCTCTCGATATCCTCGACGGTTCGTTCATGGCGGACGTGTCGCAGGAAACACTCGACCGCTCGACACTCGGCAGGCTTCGATCTGGTTCGCGCGTCAATCTCGAGCGCGCCGTGACGCCATCGACGCGGCTAGGCGGCCACATAGTACAGGGCCACGTTGACGGCCGCGGTAAATTCGTTTCGGCCGTGCGGGACGGCGAATTCTGGACTGTCAGGATAAAATTCTCACCCGATATCGGGAAGTATTTCGTCTATAAAGGATCTGTTGCGGTCGAAGGGATCAGCCTAACGATCGCAAAGCTGGACGACGATTTCTTCGAGATAGCCGTCATTCCAAAAACATGGGAAATGACGAATCTCTCGACGCTTCGTCCCGGCGACTCGGTCAACCTCGAAGCTGACGTCATCGCGAAATACGTCGAGCGTCTGCTCGGAAAATGAGACGTATCCGTACGCGTTTTCGCGTTTACCGTTGAGAGGTGAAATTGTGAAATTTGCGCGGTATGTCTTTCTGGTCGCCGGCGTTCTCGGCATTCTGTCGGTGGTGCCGCAATATTTCCTTATCGACAAACACGGCGCTGATATGCCGCCGGCGATCACGCATGCCGAGTATTACTATGGCTTTACGGGCGTCGCCATCGCGTTCCAGTTCGTTTTTCTTATTATTTCGTCCGATCCGGTGAAATACCGCTTGCTGATGCTGCCTTCAATTCTGGAAAAGCTCGGCTGGGTCATCCCCGTGTTTACGCTTTATGCCCAAGGCCGCGTCTCGTCCGACATTTTTGCCGCGGGCATACTTGACAGCGTCTATGCGGTCCTTTTCGCGATCAGTTACTTGAAAGTCAGACGCCTTTCCTGAAACTACGAATTTCCTCGTACAAGCATTCGATGTCCCCGGTTGTTCAACTACTTTGGCTGAATATCCTGTCTATCAAACATAAAAAAGAGGCCGCCGGCAGTGGCAACCTCAGTTGATCACGATGCGACGGTCCTAAAATTCCTGGCTGTGCTTGATAAAGGCTGCTTCGCGAAGATAGACGTTTAGTTCGCAAATATCCTTCACATAATCTCCGATGCGCTCGAGGTGCTTGGCGACGAAAAGCAGTCGCGCCGCGCTCGGGGTGACCGACGGATTCTCGATCATAAGTTCAAGCAGTTCGCCGAAAACCAACCGGTAGCTGTCGTCGATCTGTTTATCCATCGCGATGACTTCGCGTGAAACGTCAGCGTCTTCCGAGGTAAATGCGTCCAGCGCCATGCGAAGCATTTCGGCGGCCGTCTCGGACATCAGCGGAAAATGGATGTACTCTCTTACCAGCGGCTCATTGTTGATGACCAGAGCGGCGTCGGCAATACTGGCGGCATGATCGGCGATTCGTTCCAAAATGGGAGTGATCTTCGCGACCGAGATCACAAAACGGAGGTCATGTGCCGCCGGCTGCTGAAGAGCAAGTATCTCTATGCTCATCCGATCGATCTCTAGCTCCATCTGGTCGATGGCCTCATCCTCATCCAGAACCTGTTGGGCCAATTTGCTGTTTCGCGTCGTAAGAGATTCCATCGCCCGCTGCACGGCTGCTTCGGTTGCTCCGCCAAGCAGGAGGATTTTGTCCCTGAGAATATTAAGCTGCTGATCGATGATCCGATGGTCCATTTTTAACTAATTTAGCACAAGATGGCCAGTTATCTATGATGTTTCAAAAACCCCAATTATAGCACAATTTAGCGGCATCACCCGAATCGGCCCGTGATGTAATCCTCGGTGAGTTTTTCGTTCGGATTGGTGAACATTTTCTGGGTGGAATTAAATTCGACCAGCTTTCCTAGCATAAAGAAAGCCGTCCGGTCCGAGACGCGTGCTGCCTGCTGCATATTATGCGTCACGATGACGATCGTGTAGTTTTTCTTTAGTTCGACGACGAGTTCTTCGATCTTTTGTGTTGCTATCGGATCCAACGCCGATGCGGGCTCGTCCATCAGTATTACTTCGGGCTGAACCGCCAGCGCGCGTGCGATACAAAGCCGCTGCTGTTGGCCGCCCGACAGGCCGAAGGCTGAAGAGTCGAGCCGGTCTTTTACCTCGTCCCAAAGAGCGGCGTCGAGCAACGCTTTCTGGACGCGTTCGTTCAGGTCGGCCTTGTCGCGGTGGATCCGGTTGATCCTGATGCCGTACGCGACGTTCTCAAAGATCGACTTCGGGAACGGGTTCGATTTTTGAAACACCATTCCGACCTTACGGCGAAGCGATACAACGTCTGTCCCAGAGTCGTAGATGTTCTCTCCGTCGATCATCACAGTGCCGTCGACACGGGCGCCCGCGATCGTGTCGTTCATACGGTTCAGCGTTCTTAGAAACGTCGATTTTCCGCAGCCCGACGGGCCGATGAACGCGATGACCTGGCGCTGTGGGATCTCAAGAGAAATGTCATAGAGCGCCTGTGATTTTCCGTAATAAAAATTCAGGTTCGAAATGCTGATTTTGCTTTCCATCAGTTTAGCGGTCGCCGCCGTATCCATAAATGCAGCCCCCGATCAGTACCGCTTCCTTGTCAGAAAGCGTACCAGAATATTGATCACAAGGATCAAACCAACCAGAATGAGAGTTGCCGCCCATGCCATCGCGTGTTCGACCTCGAACGGCCCGGTCGCATAATTGTATATCTGCACCGTCAGCGACGACATGGGCTGATCATAGTAAAAGTTATAAAAACGGCTGTTAAGTGCAGTAAATAGCAGTGGGGCTGTTTCACCGGTCACGCGCGCGATCGCGAGCATTGCCCCTGTCGCGATCCCGGCAGACGCCGCGGGAAGGACAATGTTCCAGGATACACGCCACTGCGGAGCGCCTAGCGCCAGCGCACCTTCACGCATCGAATTGGGGACCAGCCGGATCATCTCCTCCGTAGTACGTGCGACGATCGGGATAATAATTATCGCCAGTGCAACACCTCCGGCGAATCCCGACTGCCTGCCCATCGGAAGCACGACGAGCGTATATACGAATATACCGACGATGATCGACGGAATTCCGATCAGAGTGTCGGCCACGAACCGAACGATCGTACCAAACCAGCCTTTCCCATATTCGGCCAGATACACGCCCGCGGCGATCCCTATAGGCAAACCGATGATCGCAGCCAATGCCGTCATCATCGCCGAGCCCACGATCGCGTTGCCGATGCCGCCGCCTTCCCCGACGGGTTTGGGAGTATCGATCAGGAACTGAAGGTTCAGCGACGACACGCCGCGAACCGCAATGTATGAAATGATGATCACGAGGATCGCTAACGCAAACGCGGCACTCAGGCCCGTAAGCGTCGTCATAACGGCGCTGACAAGCCTTCTGCGGCGGTGGTTCGATCGCTCGATATCTGTATTCATGGTCTGTTTTCCGCTACGTTCGGCTTGCCGTGCCTTTACCTCTTGCAAATCCCATGATCATCAGTTTCGCAAGAGCATTAACAACAAAAGTGACCAGGAAAAGCACAAGGCCGATCTCGATCAAAGCACTTAGATAGATCTTGTCGGTCGCCTCCGCAAAATTTGCTGCAAGAAGTGAAGCGATGGTGTTTGCCGGCTCGAAGAGCGAAGCAGAGATCTGCGGCGAATTTCCGATGACCATCGTCACCGCCATTGTCTCGCCGATCGCGCGGCCCAGGCCGAGCACTACGGCTCCTGCAATGCCGGATGCGGCATTCCCGAGCACGATCCGTGTTGTTTCCCATTTGGTTGCACCGAGGGCAAGCGCGGCTTCGCGTTGTGTGTGCGGAACGGCCTCAAGCACGTCGCGGACGACGGCTGTGATGATCGGCGTGATCATAAGCGCCAGTATGATCCCGGCGGTCAGCATGCCGATCCCGGTCAGGCGGCCCTGAAACAAAGGCAGCCACCCAAAGTATGTTTGAAGAAATGCTCCTAGGTGATCACGCACGAACGGCGCAAGGACGAATATACCCCAAAGGCCGTAAACGACGGACGGGATCGCTGCTAACAGCTCGATCATAAAGGCGATCGGCCGCGCCAGTTTTCGCGGCGCCTGTTCGACGAGAAAGATCGCCACGCCAACGCTGAGGGGTACCGCAAGGATGAGGGCGATCACAGACGAAACGATCGTTCCGTAAATGAAAGGCAGCGCGCCGAATTCTTCTTGTGCGGGTTTCCATTCGCGCCCAAAAAGAAATCCGATGCCGAAAAGATCGATCGTCGGCATCGAATTGCGCAGCATCATGACCAGCATTGCGGCAACAATGAGCAGTATGACGCCCGCTGCGATCAGCAATGCCGTGCGGAAGATTTTGTCTCCGATTGTACCGGTTTGCGACATGTCTAAGTACGGCCGAACGCCCAAAAGCTGCCAAATTCAGCTAATTGATCCAGCGTCCGGCCCATTTTCGCTATTGCCTTAACGGCTTCCCGGCATTGGTGATCGAACTGATCTTTGCCTCTACCTTTTTCACGACGTCCTCGGGTAGGGCTGCGTAATGCAGATCCTTTGCCAGAGCCTGGCCGTCGTGCGTTGCCCACCAAAGGAAGTCGACGAGAGCCTTTCCTTTCACGGCATCCGGCTGTTCTTTATAAACCAGAATGTACGTGTAGCTTGCGATGGGGTAGGAGTCTTTGCCGTCAGCGTCAGTGATCTGGGTACGAAGGTCGTCGGGCATAGAAGCTGCCGAACCTGCGGCCGCTGCAGCAACGCTTTCCAACGATGCTTCGACGAACTCGCCTGCTTTGTTCTTGATCAATGCTGCCGGAAGCGAGTTTGCCTTTGAAAACGTAAGCTCGACATAGCCGATCGAATTAGGTGTCTGCTTAACCTGTCCCATGACGCCGTCGTTACCCTTGGCTCCGACGCCGATACCGGTTATCCAACTCGGCTGTTTGTTCATGCCGACCTTTTCCTTCCATTCGGGGACCGTCTTCGACAGATAATCTGTAAAGACCGCAGACGTGCCGCTCGAATCGGCGCGATAGACGGGCAGGATATCTGCGTCGGGAAGCGGAGCATTCGGATTATCTGCCTTGATCTTCGGATCGTTCCACTTTTTGATATTGCCGAGATAGATATCCGACACCGTTTGAGCGGAAAGCTTGAGCGGTTCTTTTACATCCGGAAGATTGTACGTGAGCACAACCGCGCCCAAAACAGTAGGGATATGGAGTATCTCCGCGCCTGCATTCTTAAGGTCTTCGTCGCTCATCGGATCGTCAGACGCACCAAAATCCGCCGTTTTCGCGAGGATCGCCTTCTGGCCTGCACCCGAACCGGTGGCCGTGTAATCGATACTTATGCCGCTGTGAAGTTTGCCGTAATCGCTCGCCCACTTTTCATATATCGGCTTCGGGAATGTTGCGCCCGAACCCGTCAGTCTTGTTGCTCCGTTTCCGGAAGACTGCTGCGAGCCGTTTTGACCCATCTGCTGACCGCTGCACGCCGTACCGATCATGGCAAGCGCTGCCAAAATTACTGCCGCCGAATGGTTATTAAAAAATCTTAGGATATTCATCGATCGCTCCGATTAAATTTCTTAAATATTGTGCTAATTAAAGTCTCTATCTGACGGGCACACATTTGCCCTGAAAATAATGGTTTCCACAATAATTTACATTTATTGGGCAATTCCTGTCTTGCCGGTGGTTCGATGAATTAACATTCCTGTAACACCGACGTAACACTCGATTCATATAATCCGAAGCGATTCATATCCATTAATGATTACTTGTATTCGGACACTATTATGGAACTTGTTACTGATATAAATTGCGAAATAGCATACGCATTGATAGTTGAGCACAAGCATGGCGAGAACATGGAAAAGACAGAGATCCACGCCCTGCTCAGACGTGTTTCCGAAATACTTTAACCTCTCGAACGCGGAAATCCGAGTCTTTCCTTGCCCGCATCTGCCCCGCTAGCTAACCAAATCTGACTAAATACGTTACGACCCCGGTGTATAACCCGCCTAAATTTACAGCGAACGGCTTTAAGACACTTGTTCATCCTAGAACTGGTTTAGAAACCCGATTATTTTAATATGTAATAATCGATAAAGGGTTTATTCAATCAGGGTAAGGAGGGTATTTATGAAGAAACGTCTATTTAACGGATTTGCGGCAACAGCTATGATCTGGATGCTTGCCGCCGCTCCGCTGGCTGTTCTGGGACAAACCCGGATCAGCATGCCAAAGAATCGGTATAACGTGCAGGACGACGTCAAGGTCGGCCGTGAAGCGTCGGTCGAAGTCCGCAAACAGTTCCCGCTGGTGTCTGATCAGTCGGTAGACAACTACGTGGAACGCGTCGGGGAACGGCTGGTTGCCGCTATCCCGTCGCAATTCCGTCAGCCGGCATTCGATTATACGTTTGATGTGGTCAACGCCCGGGACATTAACGCGTTTGCATTGCCCGGCGGGCCGATGTTCGTAAACCGCGGCATGATCGAAGCAGCAAGGAACGAAGGCGAGATGGCCGGGGTCATGGCTCACGAGATCAGCCACGTTGCTCTGCGTCACGCTACGGCACAGGCCACGAAACAGGGGAGTTGGCAGAATCAGCTTGGGGTGATCGGTATGGTGCTTGGCGGCGCGATCCTGGGCGGTCAGACCGGGGCACAGTTGGGAATGCTGGGCGCGCAGGCATGGCTTACCAAATACAGCCGCGATTATGAACGACAAGCCGACATTCTCGGTGCGCAGATAATGGCTGACGCAGGTTATGATCCGCGCGACCTTGCGAATATGTTCCAGACGATCGCAGGGGAAGGTGGCGCTCGCGGGCCTGAATGGCTGAGCAGTCACCCGGATCCGGGCAATAGGTACCAAAATATTAATCGGGAAGCTTCAATGCTTCGCGTGTCGTCGAACCCGATCAAATCTACGCCGGAGTTTCGCCGTGTTCAGGAACGCCTCCGCAGCATGCCTCAGGCAAGGACGATGGCGGAGATAGAACAGGGTTATAAGAGCGGCAGCGGGCCGGTTTCAAACCCGACTGCCGGCGGAAGGTATTCCAATTCCGTACAGCTTCCGTCGACGCGGACACGTACATATTCCAGCGGCAACTGGATCAGGATGAACGTGCCGAACAACTGGCGTGAGTTTTCATCCGAGAGCTCGGTACAGTTCGCGCCGGAAGGAGCCTACGGTGATCAGGGTATCACTCACGGAGTAATGATCGGTGTTGCACGTTCGGGAAACGGAAACTTGCAGCAGGTGACCCAGGATTACATCAACGGTATTCTGCAGTCGAACAGTTATCTAAGGCAGCGAAGCGGATTTTCACGAACCACTTTGGCGGGAAGGACTGGTTATATGACCGTTCTGTCAGGACAGTCGCCAATTACCGGCAGGGTCGAACTAGTAAACGTATACGTAACGCAGCTCCGAAACGGCGACCTTTTTTATGTCGACACGGTCGTGCCGGAGAACGAGTCGAGCCGTTATAATTCGGCGTTCCGCAATTTGATCAATTCGATTCGAATAAGTGATCAATAGATTCGCGGCAGTATCACGAAAAGCGGGCTATATGGCCCGCCTTTTTTATGCTTTTGCCGGCGCCGGCCGTTTGGAGCGAATCGAAAACAGCATTAACGCAGCGATGATAGAGATAGCGGAGCTCACGAGAAACGCAGTCTCAGCGCCGAACTGCGTCCAAAAAAGCCCGAACATGAGTGAGGCCGGAAAAACCGTAATCCCGAACGCCAGATTATAGAGACCGAACGCGGTGCCGCGCTTGTCTTCATCAACCATATCGGCAACAAGAGCCTTTTCGACTCCTTCGGTAAGCCCGAAATAAACCCCGTAAACCACGAACAGCGCCCCTGCCTGCCAGGGCGACTGAACGAATGCAAAACCGGCATATACTAGGGCGTAGACGATCCACCCGGCAAAAATGAGCCTTTTACGGCCGATCTTGTCCGACCAATGGCCTCCGGCGAGTGAGAAGAATACTTTGCTGAAATGCAGCACCATCCACAGCAGCGGCAGAACGGCAGGAGAGATCCCGGCCTGCTCAGCACGGAGAAGCAGGAACGCGTCTGTCGAATTCGACAGGGTGAATATGGCGATGATCACCAAAAAGCGCTTGAAATTCGGGTCGAATCCGCGAAGCGAGAACTTGATTGGCTCGGTGGCCTGTCCGTTTGGTTCTACGCGTCGTTCTTCCTTAACGAAGAACACAATGACGAACAACCCAAGTGCAACCGGGATCGACGCATACAGGAACACTTGTTGAAATTCGCGCGCGGTGGGATTTTCCGAGTCCATCGCGATCATCGACAAAAGGATAAATGCCACGACCGGCCCGATGACCGCCCCCATATGATCGGCGGCACGATTGAATCCAAATGCAATGCCTCGTTTTTCCTTTGGAACGCTCGCAGCTAACAGAGCGTCGCGCGGAGCTCCGCGGATACCTTTTCCAATGCGGTCCGTCATTCGGACAACCAGCACC
>JAEZIT010000133.1 GCA_023436495.1 Acidobacteriota bacterium | reverse complement strand
GGTGCGCGAAGCGGGCGCCAAGGAGGTGCATATGCGCATTTCGTGCCCACCGACGATCTCGCCCTGCTACTACGGCGTCGATACTCCAAGCAAAGCCGACCTGATCGCCGCGCAAATGTCGGTTGAGGAGGTCTGCCGTTATATCGAAGCAGACAGCCTCGGGTACCTGTCAATGGAAGGAATGCTGACAAGTATCGGCCTGAACCCGGAAGCCTCCTGCGCGGCTTGCTGGTCGGGCAAATATCCTACGTTGATCGCTAACGGCAAGGCGGCGTAATCATTGTATTTAAACAAATATCTTGAAAACGGACGCGTAATGGAATATATAAAGGTGCGTGGCGGATGAAAAAGACTATCTTATAGAGATCGAATATCGCGGAACCTACTTGCTTGCGATCGTCGGCGGTTTGCGTGTAACGCCTCAGGTTGCGCTGGATTACTGGAACGAGATCATCGACGAATGCGAAAGACGCGACTGCTCCAAGATCCTTCTCGATCACAACTTTGTCGAAATGATAAGTATGACCGAGATGCTGACGATCATCGGCCCGGTCGCGGATCTGTTGAAAGGCCGGATTCTCGCATTTTACGATCGCCATGGGCACTATGACATCCCCGAAGCAGGCAAGGCGATCCTTCGAAGTAAGGATATCAAGATGCAGATATTTCACGACCTCGGTGAAGCCGAACGCTGGCTGCTGGCAAATCAGGCCGATCAAGCCGAATGAGATCCGAGTAAATTCATGAAGCCGCAATGGATCGAGGTCAACGACAAAATGCAGAGCGGCTACGCCTACCAGTTGGTCGAACCCGCCGGTGAAAATTTCAGTCCGGATTTTCAGCCCGAATTGACGCCTAAAGAAATGCTCGCGCTCGGAGTGTTCGGCGGAAGGTATATGACCGACTGCCGCGCTGAATTCCCGCCGGATTGGTTCGCAAACGCTAAGCTCTGTCCGGAGCGGCATGATCCCAAGCTCAATTTTTTCGGCGTAAACGCATCGCAGCCACTGGCCGTATGGCGGAAAAACGGCTGGATCTATCGCGAGGACCCGCGCGGCTGGTTCCAGTGGTACTGTCGTTATTATTATGGCCGCCGGTGTCTGGACGACGAACGGCAGATTCGCCGTTGGCGGGCGATCCGTCGGCATGTGACCCAGCTTAAGAACAATTGCCCGCCGCTAGCCCTTGATTGCCGGCCGCGGCAGCGCCAGGCATTGCTTCATTGGGCGTACGATTCCCGCAAGATCTGAAACAGGCAAATGACTGCAACGTAAGGCTTTCAATTTTCATCCAAATCACGTAAACTAGCTTTCCTCTTTGGAGCCGTCAGGTTCCGGAAAGATGGGGGCGACAGGCTTCGACAGGGGCTTGTATAGATCTTTGGATGCACGTCGGGCTTTCTGTAGGTGAGCTCGTTAAAAAAACTTACAGAACACAAATGCTAATCAAGAATTAGCTCTCGCTGCCTAATTAAATTTAGCTACAGCGATGTCTTGCCGAAAGTCTGCCCAATGCGACCGGTAAAGGCATAACCCAGTTTGGGCTAGGGCACGTCCACCGCCTGCGGACGCGTCCAAAGACATAAGTCGGGCTGGCTTTTGGCAAGGTTCGCCCGCTTGCTTACTTGTCAAAAGCGAGACTTGAGCAATCGGGCTAAGCGTGTAGATTTCACTGGTCGCAACCTTTGGATGCGGGTTCGATTCCCGCCGCCTCCACCATAAGATCTAATTTTCGGCGGGCTTCCGTTTTACGGAAGCCCGTTTCGGTTTATTCGGCGTCGCCTGATCTTGACCGATTCCGCAGTGGTTCTTCCAAGTGACGGGTGGTTTCATCGGTTACACTGAACGGGACACTGTCCGCGATATTTCGGGTTTCGGCCGGCGGCAGAAAACTATCGTGTGGGTCCGGAAATTCTCGCGGAATGTCGTCCGTTTTATGGGCCGAACCGTGACTCGCTACCCTGCTGACGAACATTCCATTAAAAACCAATGCGACACCGACGAGTATTGGAATAACGCCAACGATCCATATGCGGCTCAGTATCTCGGCTGCCGCATCGGATACGCGGCCGGTTGCAATGATACCGTTCATGAGCACGATAAGGACGATCATAAGGCCCAAACCTGCGCTTGCGGTAATCACGCCTGCCTTTATCTCGTTCCTGCGTTTGACCTCCGGCGTTATGCCGCGGAGACGGTCAAGCTCCGCCGAGCGCTTTACGGATTCTTCGCCGGACATCATCATTTCGGCTAGCCATGTCTTGTTCCAGTCAAACCGTTCGGCAGAACCTGGGTCTATCAACGCCTTTCGAACGGCTTCCAGATTCGCTCCGCAGGATTTACAGAATTTCAGGTTGTCGGCCTGTTCGGACCGGCATTGCGGACAGTACATAGTATTATTCTAACGAAATTTTTGCCTTTCGTGTTCCCGGTGTACTAGATCCGAAAATCATCTGCGGCGAGCTTTCAGTCGGCAAGCTATTTTGAGACCGAGTCTGGGAATGGGATCTTGGCGTAATACGACGCAAGATCTTCACCCGGAAAAATCAAGGCCGGCGTTAGCCGGCCTTACGTCGTCACTGCCTTTTGGCTTCCATTTTACGGCCGCCTTGATCGAGGATCAGAGACTTTACGGAACCGTCCTCGCTTTTAATGAATGTGACCTCTGCCTGCACGATCTTGATCTCAAAAGAATCAGCCCCAATAGGTTCAAGCGCGACCTTCGGCTGACCGGTAGCCTGCAGAAAAAGCGTATCGTTTTCTTGCGTTATATCGAGCACAAAATTCGGTGCAAGTTCATATTTGCCGACATAGATTCCGAACGATCTCGGATCGGCTGGCGGGGCACCGCCTCCCTCAAGCTTTTTCAGAGCGGCCGCAGATCCGGCGTTCTGCGGATCGATCATAAGTGCGAGTTTGTAACTATTGATAGCGCGGTCCTTTTGCCCGTCTGCGGCATATGCTTCACCAAGGCTATCGTGCGGATTCGATGATCGCGGAAACATTTCCACGTTGATTTTAAATATCTCTATCGCATCCTTGATCTTGCCTTCGCGCAGAAGGCGATAGCCGAGCGTATTCAGCTCGTTTTCGTCGAAGGTATAATCCGCGTCATTCTTTGCCCGAAGGTTCCGATACTGCTCAATACCGGCCGCCACGCCTTTCGCAGTTATTGTTTCGAACATTGCCTCGCCAACGGAACGTTTCGCGACATCATAAGTTTTGCCGTATAGAATATTTGTTATTGCCTTTGTGATCGAGGCATGATAGCGGCCCTGTTCGGTATTATCCAAAAGCACGACCAGATGACGCTGCGGCGTGATGCGGGTCAGCAAGGTATTGAACCCGTTAATTCCGCCGCCATGAGCGATCGTCGGCACTTTTGTCGTGCCGTCGCTCAACACCGCGTCTTCCATCGCAAAACCGTACCCGTAATGACCAAGGCCCGGTTTGAACATTAACTGTTTACTTGCTGCCGACAGAATCTTGTCAACGTAAAGTGCCTGATCCCAAAGATATAGATCATCGACGGTTGAATAAAGCGAACCGGCGGCGTAAGGGATAGACATATCCAGGTAAGGCGCGTTTACATACGTTGCGCCGCGTTTCGAATATCCGGACGCACGTTTCGAAAGGAGCGGGCTGTGCGTGTCATAGCCGGAATTCTTCATTCCGATAGGATCAAAAATGTTTTCCTTTACTACCTGATCGTATGGTTTACCGGTGATCTTCTCAATGATCGCACCGAGCAGAAAATAACCGGAATTGTTGTATGCAAACTTAGTCCCCGGCTCGAATTCGAGATCGCCGCTGCAGTATTTCTTGACGAATTCGTCAACCGTGTATGGATCACGGCTTACTTCTGCGAAAAACTTCGGCAGGCCCGTGTAGCTAGGGATGCCGGACGTGTGATTTAACAGTTGATGAATTGTTACCTTATCGCCGGTGTCTTTTCGGTAATCCGGAAGATAGTCCGTGATCTTTCCATCTAATTTCAGCTTGCCTTGTTCAGCGAGCTGAAGCACGACCGCAGCGGTGAATTGTTTGGTGATCGATCCAAGCCGGAATTTGGTATCCGGTGTATTTGGAATGTTCCATTCCATGTTTGCCAGGCCGTGGCCCTTGCGGTAGATGACCTTGCCGTTTTCGGCGACAAGGACGGTGCCATTGAACTGGCCGAACGAATGATATCGTTTGACCAGATCATCGATCTGCGTAGCTTTGTCCTGTGCCGCAGCGACAATGCCGGACAGCATTACGAGAGCGAAAAGTATACCAGCAGAAAGAAGTTTCATAGGTTGTCTCCGGAATTTCTCAAAATTTGCTGTAAGTGCGTACGAATGCTAACGCTATTTGTTTCAGCAAACCATACGCCTTTCGTCAGCAGAAGCAAAATTACCGTCAGTTAGCTTAGACGCGGAATGCCTGTGACAAAAGTTTCAATTGTCACAGGCATTAATACTGAGAAAGCCGCTAACCTCTACCTGCTGCTGACGAAGATCAGCCCGTTCAACTCGTCGTGAACTGTGATGACCTGCGAGTCGAAGGAGTGAAATTTATGCGAAACGGATGCCAAGTAGTTCTCGCCGGCTTGGACCGCGGGGAAACGGAAATAACCGAACCCGTTGGTTCGCACGGTCTGTGCCATACCGGAATTGCCGGTAAGGCTGACGACGGCGCCCACGACCGCGCGTCCAGTGGCGTCGGTAACGCGTCCCGAAACGCCGACCATCCCGGCACTTGGTGCAGCCGATATAGCAAAATTGGCGGACGAAGCACCACTTGGCGCAACGAAATCATACTCCCGAACACGAATGCGTGCGGCTGTTGTCGAACCACTCGGCACCGTCCAGCTATAACTACCTGTATTTGGCACGTTTGACGCGATCACGAACGGAAAGGTCGCTCCGCCGTCGACGGAGAGCTCGATTCGGACGTTGCGGTTGAATCCGCCATTGTTCGTCCATGTAATATTTGCAGTGTTCCCTGAAATGAGTGTCCCGCTACTCGGTAACACGTCCGTGATCGTATCCGCGACACGGTCGCCCCCAACATCCCTGAACCAACCGATGTCGCGCATTTGCTGTCGCGTCAGGTCTAGATCGGTCGGCAGGCCCGTGTTGATCGACGGCTCCATAAGAAGATTAGGCGCCACCGTTGTGTTGAAATGTGAGATAGAAGAGCCGCTGGCAAAGGCAGAAGGCGTATACAGTTCAACGCGGCCTGTCGCAGCATCGCGGCCGCTCGTAAGCGAGCCGGATGCAAGCTTTACGTTCGGCCCGTCCCACAACACGTCGTTGACATTCATAGCTGATGCCTGACGCTGTACATCGGTCATCTGGTGCCAATAGAGGCCGAGGTCGCGGTCATACATGAAATGCATGTAAACGTCAGGAAGTCCGTCAACCATGGTCCCACTGGCGCCGTCGACAAAGCTCGAGAACCCAAGGCCATGGCCCATTTCGTGCAACACTACGACGAGAAGATTGATTCGCATCGAAGGCGTAGCATTGTCCAATCCGTAATAGAACCTTGAACCGACTGCCATACAGCCTGTGTCAACGCTGCTGCTGAAGGTCGCGGCAATCGTATGCCCGAAAGGTGTCGGATCGCCGGTGATCTTTGCTGCTAATGCATCGTGGTACCAGGTGCCGGGAAATGCGGCACCGGGAAAATCGCGACGTATCCCGATAGTACCAGCGGAACCGAGAACTGCTCCGCCCGATGAACACGGAAGCGGATCGAAGTTCGCCTGGATCGACGTTGGAATCGTGCTGTCCAGGTACGAGCCCCAAATCGCGGCGGCGTGATTAAACACGTTCAGACGCTGCGCACCGACCGTGGCGCCCATATTGCCACCTTCGCCAACGGTAAATGCAGGATTCGGATCATTAAAGCCTTCACCCGCGCCGTCGTTGTTGAAGATCGTGAACGTTGCCGAACCGGGACTGAGTTCCGGCTGCACTGTCCTGATCATATCCAGATAGAAATTGTATTCTCTTTCGGTCAAGCCATGATCGGCGGCAATCTTCTTGGTCGCGGAGGCAAACTCTGTGCGGGGCAATATCTCGCCAGTTTCCAGATCCCTGCCGAAAAACGAATTTGCTTCGCCGAGTCCGGTGATGCAGGCAGCTAGCGGTTCACTGTCATCATCGATGCGGCCGATCATCACGTTTTGAAATCGCCCGTGGAGATCTACGTGCACTCCGCCGTCACGAAACGTTTCCGCTACCAGGCCTTCCGCGGAACGATTGGAAAGTCGACGGATCGTTTCGGCAAGTTCATGATCTTGCTTCTGTTGTTCAGCAGAAACCACGCGTTTGGCCGAAAATACGGAAGACGACGACTGGAAAAGTACCAGAGCGATAGCGATAAACGCCGCGGCATATAATATCTTTTTCATTTGTTTTGGACAGGCATGAGGCTGAACACCTCGTGCACGGGTTTTAAATTAGGACAGGGAGGATAGCCTGTGGATATCGTTGAAAAACATCCGCTTATATATTTTATTAGATTTGTCGGCTTGTCGGCAATACATTTATTTAGCCGTACGTAATTGGCCAAATGCAGTAAAAACCAGCCCATTTTGACAATTACCGACTGCAAAATTATTCTTGTCATTTCGGTTAGCGGCTACGAATTATGTCAAAGAGGAATATGCGGGAACTGCCGATAGGCATTTTCGACAGCGGCGTCGGCGGGCTGACAGTTTATCGCGCCCTGCACGACCGTCTGCCGAACGAGCATTTCATCTATTTGGGTGACACGGCCCGCGTTCCGTACGGCACGAAGTCGCTTGCGACCGTCGAACGGTATGCGATCGAAAATTCGGAGTTTCTCGCATCGCGCGGGATCAAGATGCTGGTCGTTGCGTGCAACACGGCGTCGGCACTTGCGCTGCCAAGGATCCGAGAGAAGATCGGGATAGACGTTGTCGGCGTCATCGGCCCCGGCGGCAGGAAGGCTGTCGAGTTGACTGCTGCATCCGATCGGCCGCGAATTGCTGTGATCGCGACGGAAGCGACGGTTGCTAGTAACGCATATGCGGCGGCGATCGAGCGAGCGTCCGGCACGGCGAACGTATTTCAGGCCGCTTGTCCATTATTCGTGCCGCTTGCGGAGGAAGGTTGGACACATGAGCCGGAAACTTTCTCGATCGCCGAACGATACCTTCGGCCGGTAGTTGAATTTGCCCCGGAAGCACTGGTACTTGGCTGTACTCATTACCCAATATTGAAGGACGTGATTCAGCGGACGGTGGGTGAAAATGTTAAGCTAATTGATTCGGGCGAGGCGACTGCCGATGAGGTTGCGAATCTACTGAACGAGAAAGCCTTGTCGAATCCGCACCGGCACGAGGGCGGACGTTGGCTTTGCGACGACTTGGACCATTTTTACGTGACTGATGCGGCGGAACGATTTGCTCGCGTCGCGGAGCGCTTTTTGGGAACACAGCCATCGAAATTGGAAGCCATAGAGATCTACGGCGCCGACACGTTGCCGACGGCGGGTGATTAAGAAATCCGACAGGCAATTCCGCAAATATATGACCTACGAACGACTGGACAAACGCGGGCTAGATCAGATCCGCAGTACGAAGATCACGCCAAATATCAATCCTTACGCCGAAGGGTCGGCATTGATCGAGGTCGGCGGGACCAAAGTGATATGCACCGCATCGGTCGAGGACCGCGTGCCGATATTCCTTAGGAACAAAGGGACCGGCTGGGTCACGGCTGAATATGCAATGCTGCCGCGCGCGACGAATACGCGAACGCAGCGTGAGATCCAGCGGCCGTCGGGCCGAACACAGGAGATACAGCGGCTGATCGGCCGCAGTTTGCGCGCGATCGTTGATACTAAGCTCTTGGGCGAACGGCAGATCATTGTGGATTGCGACGTGATTCAGGCGGACGGCGGGACACGCTGCGCGTCAATTACAGGTGCCTATGTGGCAATGGCGCTTGCGTGCCGCCGGCTCGTGAAACAAGGATCGATCAAGACGTCGCCGATATTGAGTGAGGTCGCGGCGATCAGCGTCGGCATCATCGAGGCGACGCCGATCGTCGATCTTGCATACGCCGAGGATTCGACCGCAGACGTGGATATGAACATTGTTTGTACGGGTGCGGGAAAGTTTATCGAAATACAGGGAACCGCCGAGCGGGAACCGTTTACTCGCGATCAGATGGATGAAATGATGGCGCTCGCTGAAAAGGGAATAAGCCAACTGTTCCAGATCCAACGATATGCACTGAACGGATAACGACATTTATGAGTGAAAAACAGTTTGAAGGAAGATCGGCGATCGTCACGGGAGCAACACGCGGCATAGGCAAGGCGATCGCGCTCGAGCTTGCAAAACGCGGAGCGAATGTCGCCTTTAATTATTCGAAAAGCGCGGAAGAAGCAGAAAAACTGAAAGCCGAGATCGAATCGATGGGCGTAAAGGCGTTTGCGGCGCAGTGCGACGTTGCCAACACGGAAGCGTCTGCCGATTTCGTAAAACAGGTGCAGGCAGAATTCGGCACTGTTGATTATCTCGTCAATAATGCCGGAATCACTCGCGACCAGTTGATCCTGAGAATGAAGGAAAAAGATTGGGATTCCGTCATCGACACAAACTTAAAAGGTGCCTGGAATTTTTCAAAAGCGGTCGTGCGACCAATGATGCGTAATGAGAATGGCGGTTCCATACTTAACATCTCTTCCATAAGCGGTGTTGTCGGAATGCTCGGGCAATCCAATTATTCGGCGTCGAAGGCCGGAATGATCGGGTTGACAAAATCGCTTGCTAAAGAGGTTGCGAGCCGCAAGATCACAGTAAATGCCCTTGCTCTCGGCCTGATCGAAACAGACATGGCTGCTGAGATGAACGCCGAATACAGAGAAAAAGCCTTGTCGCAAATACCGCTGGGCAGGCTGGGGAACGTGCAGGAAGTCGCCGAGACAGCTTGCTTTATCTTGTCCCCATCGGCGGCATATATTACTGGCCAGGTGATACAGGCAGACGGCGGCCTCGCGATATAGAATCGAACCTGAATCCCGGACAAAACATCAAAATAGGAATGTCATATACGTACGTCGACAACGACAATGAGCAAGTAGCAGAACCGCAGGAACCTATGCAAGCAATAGTGTTTCCGACGCCTGTTTACACTTATGTGCTTCTTGCCTGCATTATCGGTGTGACGGTCGTACAGTTCGCGACGGGCTTGGACCAATCGATCCTGGCTGCGGGTTTTGACAAGATCGCATTCGTCCGCGATCACGAATATTGGCGAGTAATTACGGGGGCCGCAACACACGGCAATCTGCCGCATATTTTGATGAATTCGTGGGCGTTATACAGCTTCGGCCGTATCGTTGAAGTCCTGACCAACCGAGCGCATCTGGCGATCGTCTTTCTGCTGTCGGCAATCGGCGGCAGCTTGCTTAGCCTTGCGTTCGCACCGGGCGGGATATCTGTCGGTGCGTCGGGCGGCATCGTCGGATTGATCGGATATCTCGCAATATACGCTTTTCGGCGGCGTCAGTTCATTTCGCCCGAATTTCGCCGCAGTCTCTTGATCAATATTGCATTCATTCTGGTTTTCGGGCTTATCCTTTATCAGGTCGTCGATAATTGGGGCCATATCGGGGGCTTATTAACCGGTGCGGTATATGGTCTTGTACAGATCCCAGGAGACGAATACAAAGACCCGCGGATCGGGCGTCCGGGAACTGAAATGGTCGGGCTCGCCGCATTGGGTATCTTTATCGCCGCGTCCATCTTTGCCATCCTGCTAATGTTTCGAGTTATCTGATCCTTATGCCCCGCGTCCGAATCCACCAGCACGTCAATCCGCTGGCACCGTATTACAGACAAGCGCCCAAGCCCGTCAGCATCGAAGATCTTTTCGAACAGCCCGAACGGCCTCTATTGCTGGATATCGGCTCTGCGCGCGGCAGATTTCTGCTACGGATGGCGCAAGCTGAGCCCGAATGGAATTACCTCGGCGTCGAAATACGCGAACCGCTTGTTGACGAAGCAAACCGTCTCGCGGAAGAAGCCGGCTATACTAATCTTCGATACGCATTCTGTAATGCTATGCTGTGGCTCCATCGCCTACTTGCCGATCTTCCCGAGGGTGTACTTCAAGCTGTGACAATTCAATTTCCCGATCCGTGGTTCAAGAAAAAACACGCGAAACGGCGTATGGTGAATGCCGAGCTAGTCGAAACGGTCGTTGACAAACTTGCACCCGGCGGGCGGATCTTTGTGCAGACTGATATTGAGTTTCTCGCGGGTGAGATGTTTGAGCTATTTCGAAACGACTTGAGACTAACCGAGGCTGCCGTTGCCGCTAATCCCTTTCCGGTTAAGACCGAACGCGAAAAGGCCGTTGAGGATAAAGAACTGCCAGTTTATAGAAAAGTCTATCTGAAGCAACGCTGATCTGCGTACTCTATTTCCAGTTCTTCTCTTTTTTGAATCGCTTTATAACCATGCCTCGTCGCATTTTCGGCAGGTGGTCAATAAAAAGCTTGCCATTACAGTGGTCGGTTTCGTGCATAAATGCGCGGGCGGCGTAACCTTCCGCGTCTCTTTCGAACCATTCACCCTTTTCGTCCTGTGCTCGAAGACGCGCCTTTAGCGGGCGGACAACGACGGCCGGCACTTTGCCCACGGAAAGGCAGCCTTCCTGGCCGGATTGTTCGCCTTCGGTGTGGACGATCTCCGGGTTAGCGGCGATGAGTTTGATGCCGTCGCAATCCATGACGAACAAGCGGAGGTTTAGCCCGATCTGCGGCGCTGCGAGACCTACGCCCTCAGCGTCGTACATTGTCTCAAACATATCGGCGCACAGGGCTTCGAGTTCGGCGTCGAATGTCGTCACCGGTTTACCCATTTCGCCCAGCACCTTCTCGGGATACTCGGTAATCTTTCGTATCGCCATATCGGGTTAGCGGGGAATGACGCCGCGGCGTGAGGTTCGCCGAAAGTCGCGTTTCGCGAAAAAGCCCTTTTCCATCCTAGCCAGACATTCCCAGCAAACATTGCGCGAGACGTTATTAGGCAACAGAAAGGAATTGTAATGGTGCATTTCGCGGTCACATTCTGTACATCGTACCGCGGGTTTATGAGTTATCTTCGGATCAATAGATTCAATCATCGGTTCAGCCTCGATTTAATAAAAAGCCCAAATGTACAGAGATAGTTTAGGTTAGCCGGCAGTTTTTTTCCACCGTCAATTACCAAGGACACAATAGCAGCCTTGGTAAACAATGAGTCCGCGAAAAACTTCGCAACTCGGTGCGAGCGATTCCACGCTTGACCGATTGCGAAATCCACTGAGTGTCCGGTTTCATTACGCAAATTCTTGAAGCGGGATGCGTTGGCACAGCGATTGAATATTAACTCATCCGGCAATCCCGCATTCCAGTATCAACAGCTCCGTAAAATTGAATTCAATGGACGATTTCAAGTACAAGACCGTAATTCCTGACGTCGAATTTTGGAAGGACATGGTACCGTGCCAAGCGGCGTGTCCGGTAAAAACGGACGCCGGCAGGTACGTCCAATTGATCGCCAAAGGAGATTATAAGGACGCATACCTGGTCGCCCGGTCGCCTAACCCACTGGCATCTATCTGCGGCCGTGTGTGCGCAGCTCCGTGCGAGGACCGTTGCAGGCGTGGAAAGATCGATGAACCGGTCAGTATTCGCGCATTAAAACGGTTTGTGACGGAAAAGTACGGCGTCGAATCGTTGGAACCGAATACACAAGACGTTCTCTTTGATTCGGGCAGTGAGCCTGGCAATAAGGTCCGCTGGCATTTGCCTGTGCTTGAAACCGGCAAACGCGCCGCGAAAAGGGCGGAAAAGGTTGCCGTCATCGGTGCAGGCCCCGCCGGGCTCGGCTGCGCTCACGACCTTGCTCTGATGGGGTACCAGGTCACTATCTTTGAAGCGTCACAGCGTTCCGGTGGAATGATGTTTCACGGCATTCCGGAATTTCGATTGCCGCGTCAGATCATCGAAAAGGAAGCGGACACAATAAGCGAACTCGGTGTTGAATTCAAGTACGGCACGCCGCTTAATGAAAAATTCGGCGTTCACGAACTTCGGCAGGCAGGTTTTGATGCGATCTTCCTGAGTGTCGGTGTTCAAAAGGGCCGGGGCCTGCGGATCGAAGGATCTGACCTCGACGGCGTCGTAAAGGCTGTTGATTATCTGATCAACATCAATAACGGCTACAAAATGGACCTCGGCAGAAAAGTGCTCGTGATCGGCGGCGGCTTTGTCGCTTTTGACGCCGCCAGGATCGCTCTCCGCGCGGGTCTGGAAGGCAGTCCCGACGCCATTCGAACCGATGCCGCGGGCGAGGTCCATTCCGCATTCGACGCCGCACGGGCCGCCATACGTTCCGGAGCGGCGCAGGTGATGATCGCAAGCCTGGAATCGTTCGACGAAATGCCGGTGATGCGTACTGCACAGGGCCAGGAAGAATTTCACGAAGCCAAACACGAAGGGATAATTTTTAAACCGCAGAGGTCAGCGATCAAATTTGTCGGCGACGACGGAAGGCTGAGGTCGGTCGACATGGTCGGCGTATCGAGCGTATTTGACGACCAAGGCCGGTTCAATCCACAGCTTGACCATTCAGTGACAGAAAGTCTTGAGGTAGATTCCGTGATCCTGGCAATCGGCCAGCAAGCGGACCTTTCGTTCCTGAAACCCAGCGACAACGTTGAGCTTACGCCTGCTGGAACAATTAAGGTCGATGCGGCAACGCTCGCGACATCTTCGCCCGGCCTCTATGCGGGCGGCGACGTCGCATTCGGCCCGCGAATCCTGATCGATGCAGTTGCGAACGGAAAACAGGCCGCTCTTTCGATCGATGATTACCTTCGCGGCCGGACCGGGGGAACGACATTCCACCTGAGTATTGAAAAGATCCCGACGAACATGTACCGGATGCCTGACGAATACGAAAAGCTGCCGCGTCAGGCCCCGCCGACCGTATCGCTCAACCGGCGGACCGGAATTTCAGAGGTCGAGTCCGGATTCGACGAGGACGCTGCGAGAATTCAAGCCGAGCGTTGCCTCTCGTGCCATATTCAAACGATCTACGACCCGCAGAAATGCGTACTCTGCAACCGGTGCGTGGATGTCTGCCCGGAATTTTGCCTGAAACTCGTGCCGATCGACGAACTTGACCTTTCGCCGGAACAAAAGGAACAAGCGACCGCCGTGGGGGGATTCGCGAGCGGGTCGACGCTTTCTGCAATGCTCAAAGACGACGAGAAATGCATACGATGCGGGCTCTGTGCCGCACGCTGCCCGACGGACGCGATGACAATGGAGGTTTTCTATTATGAAGAACGGGAAAGCATTTGATCAGGTAAAACATGACGTCCTGCGCGATCAGGAAAGTGACGGCGCGAACCAGTCGCGTCGGACCTTTCTCTCGCGTCTCGGGCTCGGGGCGCTGCTTGCGGCACTAGGTGGCAATTTGTACGTCATGCTTCGGTCACTCGTCCCGAACGTGCTGTACGAACCCGATAAGCGCTTCAAGATCGGTTTGCCCGACAAATTCACGGAAGGCGGCAATTTCCTCGAAGACAAGCGGCTTTTCGTTTTTCGTAATCAGAATACCTTTCACGCGATCTCCGCCTCCTGCACACATCTTGGCTGCACAGTAAAAATGCAAAAACTTGCTCAGCCGAAAACGGTTTCTTCCGGCGGCCGCGAGATCGAAGAAACCATCGAATTTCATTGCCCGTGTCACGGATCGAAATATTACGGCGACGGAACAAATTATGCCGGCCCCGCACCGCGACCGCTAGACCACTTCAAGATAGAAGTGTCTCCCGAGGACGGCGAGTTGCTTGTCGATATGTCCCAGAAAGTGGGGCAGGAATTCCGCGTCACAGTCTAACGGAGGAAGTTATGGAACCCGTTCATATACATTTACTGCTAAACCACGTACCGATCCTCGGATCGATCGTTGGCTTACTGCTGCTGTTGTACGCGGTCATTCGAAGCAGCGACGAGGTATTGCGAATAGCTTTTATCGCATTGGTCCTTACGGCGGTCGTCGCGATACCGGTATTTCTGACCGGCGAACCTGCGGAAGAGGTTGTTGAGAGGCTTCCGGGTGTCAGTGAAGCGCTAATCGAACAGCACGAGGATGCCGCAAAGTTTGCCCTGTGGACATCGATCGTCACCGGAGTCGCTGCATTTGTGGCATTGTTCTTCAGCTCGAAGTTGCGGTCCGCCGGCAAATACCTGACCTGGACGGTAATGGTGCTTTCGCTGATAACCGCGATAACGATGGGCAGGGCCGGAAATCTCGGCGGCCAGGTCCGTCATACGGAGATCCGTGCCGCAGGAGCACAGAACCCTGTGCAGCCCGACAATGCTGTTGCTGACAAGAAAAATAAAGAGGGCGATGACGACCATTGACACATCGACGCAAACGTTATGATGAGCAAATACGCGATCTGGGAAAAAATGAGGTGGACGTGGAAGCCGGAAAGCGAACGTGAGGCCGGCGACGCGATCGTCCGGAACCTGCTTCTTCACTGGTTTCCGGCAAAGGTCAGCCTGCAGAGCTTATCGTGGAGCTACTCGTTTTGGCTGGGGACTATCTCCGCTGTGCTATTCGCGATCTTGACGATCACCGGCGGCATCCTTATGTTTCTCTACGTCCCCTCGGTCGAACGAGCTTACCTTTCTGTCAAAGACCTGGAGTTTGCGATCAGCTTCGGTTGGTTCCTCCGCGGCCTGCACCGTATATCTGCGCATCTAATGGTCGCGGTGGTGTTCCTTCATATGGTCCGCGTCTTTATCACCGGAGCTTTCAAGAACGGCGTCGCTGTCAATCAGAATCGGCCGATGAACTGGATCGTCGGGGTCGCGCTCCTGTTGACGACGCTGCTGCTGTCGTTTACCGGATACCTGCTTCCTTGGGACCAGCTTGCCTACTGGGCGATCACGGTCGGAACCAACATTGCGAGCTCGGCGCCGGTATTCGGCGAATGGACGCGATTTGTGCTACTCGGCGGAACTACGATCGAACAGGCTACACTTATCAGATTCTACGTTCTGCATTGTTTCCTGCTTCCCCTAGTGACGCTTTTCCTTATCGCTTATCATGTGTGGCGCATACGCAAGGACGGCGGGCTGGCCTGTGTGGATCTACGCTCTCAGATGCAGAAAAAGGAGCCCCGGCCGGCGGTCCCCTCCAAGACATATTCGCTGCTTGGGATCACGGGAGGAACCAGCGTCGAGATCCAGAATTCGATGATCGACGACGACCAGTTCAAGGTCCCGTCGTCACCGAATCTAACGGTTCGTCTAACTGTCGTAACACTCGCGACGATTGCCGTTTCAGTAATTCTGACCCTTTTGGTACACGCCCCGCTCGAAGAGGCTGCAAACCCGAACGTAACGCCGAATCCGGCGAAGGCGCCGTGGTATTTCCTTTGGCTGCAGGAACTCGTGACACTTACTACATTTCAGATCGGCGGTTTTACCGTTAACGGTGCGTTGATCGGCGGCATAATCCTGCCGGCAGTGCTCGTGCTGGCGGCGGTTATCTGGCCGTATGTCGACCGTTCGCCGCGGTCGTCGATCGGCGTTTGGTTCGCACGCGAACGCAAATGGCAAAACATCATCTTTCTCGCGATTGTCGCGGTCATCCTGATACTTACATTCGTCGGTACCTTTATGCGCGGTCCGTTTTGGGAGCTGTATATGCCGTGGGAAAGCTGGGGCGAGCTGCCGCGGCGGTTCTAGGGCGGAGGAATTTATGTTTCGTAAAGATGCGATCAAGCTATACATACTTGGGTTTATTGCACTGGCGCTGACGATATGGGTTTTTACTCGCCAGTATACGAAGGATTGGGGCGACTACCAGGCGGAATTTCGCGATTACGTCGCCGAGAAATTCGGTGAGGACCGCGCCGAGCAAGTCCCGTCCGGTATCCAGCAGATCTGGGTAAAAGATCTGGATCGCGTCGATCGCTGTATTACATGTCATCAGGGAATGCAGTGGAAAGGCCTCGAGAATGCTCCTAACCCGTATAAATCACATCCGACTGAGATCCTTGAGAAGCATCCGCTAGAAAGTTTCGCGTGTACGACATGTCACGGCGGGCAGGGATTTGCAACGGAACTTCCGGCAGCTCATGGCTCAGTCGAGTTTTGGGAACAACCGCTTCTCGGGGCCGAGATCAGTTCGGACTTTCTCGTGCGCGATCCAAAGGCATTGATGCAGACGAACTGTAATTCCTGCCACCGATACGAGCGCGAGACTAAAGGTGCGGATTACATAAATTTGGCCAAGGAGCTTGTGCAGAAGAACAATTGCCGGGCCTGTCACGTGATCAATGGCCGCGGCGGTTCGATCGGCCCGGACCTGACATTCGTCGGCGACAAATCTGCCGAGCAGTATGATTACTCGCGTCTCGGTGGACGGCCGACGATATTTGGCTGGCATGTCGCCCATTTCCAGAATCCGAAAATGGTCTCGCCCGAAACCGTAATGCCGAACTTTAACCTTTCGTCTAAGGACGCACAGGCCCTGGCTCTGCTGGTGATGAGCTGGCGGCGAGGGTTTGTACCCGCACATTACGTGCCGGGTGTAGAACTTCGAGACGTCCCAACTCAGGCAGAGGTTGAATCCGAACAGCGAATGCTTCAGGGCGAGGGCGCGTTTTTCGTCAAGAAAGGTTGCTTCACGTGCCACGCCGTTACATCGCTCGGGGTTGATTCAGCCTCGAAGATCGGCCCGGACCTTTCCGAAGCCGTTACCGACGTGCAGAGCCGGTTTGGCCGCACGCTCGACGATTTCTTTATGAATCCGACCGGAACGATGTCGGTCGTCTTATCCACGCAGATCATTCTTACTCCCGAAGAACGCCGTCAGGCAATTGAATTAATGAAGCTTGCGTATCAGAGAAAACAGGAGAACCAATCGAAAACCGCAGCACCTGCCACGCCGCAGCCGGCTGGTAAATAGGGAGCGGACAGGAGGCTGAAATGTCTAAACTATTCAAAAAACAAAGAGCCTGGTGGGTTTTATTTGGACTGATAATTTTGATCTCATTATTGGTCATTGGTAGCTGCGGCCGTCGAACCGCTATTAAGGAGACAAAGGGCGGCAGCGCCGAAGCCGCGACCTCGACATATGTTGCTCCGGGCGACCTCGATGAATACTACATATTCTATTCGGGCGGGCACTCCGGTAACGTGTACGTCGGCGGAGTACCCTCGATGCGTCATATCGCGACCATTCCGGTATTCGCGCCTTATCCCGCTACCGGTTACGGTTTCGACAAACATACGAAGGAGATGCTCGGCGAGTATACGTGGGGCGACGTTCACCATCCTGCGATCAGCGAGACAAACGGTGATTACGACGGCCGCTGGCTATTCGTCAACGACAACGGCAATAACCGCATCGCGAGAATTGACCTGCATGATTTCAAGACGAAGCAAATTCTCGGCCCGGTGCCGAATATTTCCGGCTTTCACGGCGGTTCTTTCGTGACTCCTAACTCCGAATACGTCCTTGCCGCATCGCGTTTTTCGATCCCGCTGCCGAAAGGTACGGCCGTTCCGATCGAAGAATACGCTGCCAAATACAACGGTGTCGTGTCAGGAATTGCGGTGGATCCGAATTCGGGGGAAATGAGTGTCGGCTGGCAGATCAAGATGCCGCCTTTTAACTACGACCTTGGCGACGCGGGCAAGGGCCCGAGTGACGGATGGGCGTTTTGGACGAGCTACAACACAGAAAAGGCCATCGGCAAACTCGAAGTCACATCGACGCAAAAGGAACGCGACTACATTGTGATGGTCAATTGGCGCGAGGCCGAAAACGCGGTTCAGGCGGGCAAATTCCAAACGATTGATGGCGTTAAAGTCATTGAGCCGAAAGATGCGCCCGGATTCGTCTATCTGCTTCCTTGCAGCAAGAGCCCTCACGGCGTCGACGTAAGCCCCGACGGAAAATGGATCGTCGGCAGCGGAAAGCTGCAGTCGATCACGACCGTTTACAACATGGAAAAGATCCAGGCAGCGATCAACGCCAAGGATTTCAGCGGAGAGGAGGACGGCATTCCGGTACTGAATTACGATTCGGTCAAGGAAGCGGAAGTAAACGTTGGCCTAGGGCCGCTGCATACGCAGTTCGACGATCAAGGTTATGCATACACAAGCCTCTTCGTCGAGAGCGCAGTGGCGAAATGGAAACTCGGCACATGGGAAGTGGCGGACAAGATCCCCGTCACCTATAACATCGGCCACCTCGCAACAGCCGAAGGCGACACGGTAAACCCGGACGGCCGCTTCCTGATCGCGCTGAATAAACTCTCGCACGGCCGCCATCTCAACGTCGGCCCGTCGCAGCCGGAAAGCTCTCAGCTTATCGGTATCGAAGGCGAGAAGATGAAGCTGTTGTACGATGCGTTCACAGAACCGGAACCGCACTACGCGCAGATAATCAAGGCCGACAAGCTTAAACCGATCGAGGTCTATCCTAAAGAGGAAAACAAGGACCCGAATGCCATTTGGGAGGTGGGGCAGGCTTCGGTCGAACGCAACGGAACGAACGTGGTTGCCAAGGTCGTAGCGGTGCGGAGCACCCTTGAGCCGACAAAGATCGAGGTCAATCAGGGTGACACCGTCACGATTCACATTACCAATATCGAGCAGACGACCGACGAACTTCACGGCTTCGGGCTCCTCGAATACAACATAAATGTCGTTATCGATCCGGGAGAAACCAAGACGATCGAATTTGTCGCGAACAAGCCGGGAGTCTACGCATATTATTGTACGAACTTCTGTTCAGCCCTTCATCAGGAAATGCAGGGATATCTGATCGTCAATCCTCGATAAGAACGACTTAAGCCCGGGAGCACGGGCATTGCTGCCGAATTTTTACCTCACGCTCGTGCTCCCTTGATCTAACCGCCCTGCTACGAACAAGGAGGCGAAATGACAACGGATATTGAACTGAAGAATGAACGACAATCGTGGTACAGCAGGCTGCTCAATGCAGAGTTTGCATTTCTAGAGCAGCCCTTGCCGCTTGGCAGTCGCCTCCTTGCGGCCGTCGCGGCGATCGTTCTGATCCTGGTATTTCTGTTTCCGCTTTGGAACATGACATTTTATTCCAACCAGTATACTGACGGGCTGGTACTGAACATTTACGCGTTCCATCTGGAAGGCGGAAAAACGCCGAACCGCGATGACCTTCGCGAGATAAATTCACTGAACCACTACATCGGAATGCGTCCGCTGCTCGAGAGCGATTTCGGCGAATTCGTCTGGCTGCCGTTCGCCATCGGCGGACTTATGCTGCTGACGCTAAGGGCCGCAGTTCTGGGAAAAATGTCAAAGCTCGTTGATGTTTTCGTTATCTTCGCCTATTTCAGCTTGTATTCGTTTTGGAGCTTCTATTACCGCCTTTACACTTACGGGCACCACCTCGATCCGACGGCGGCGATCAAGGTCGAACCGTTCACACCGCCGCTGTTCGGAACACAAGTCGTCGGGAATTTCACCGTTTACAGCTATCCCGAGGTGGCGTCGTACGCTCTGTTCACCTTCGGAATATTGCTTCTAGCCGCTATCGTTTGGGGTTGGCGGGCACGCTCGCGAACGAAACGAGTAATCGAGGGTTAGCCAATGCGTCCGGAACGCCTGATATTTGTGATCCTGTGCTTGGCGGCGGCTTTCGCCGTTAGAGGGGAAGTGATCACAGTCGGCGACGGCGGAAAATTCTCATCGATCGCATCGGCGACAGAATCTGCAAATAACGGCGATGTCATCCTGGTAATGCCGGGCACCTATGTCGAAAACCTCCTGCTCGACAAATCGCTTACGATCGAAGGCTCGGGCCGGCCCGTTCTTCGCGGGACAGGAAAAGGCAGCGTGATAACCGTGGCGGCGCCGGCTTGCGTCATTCGCGGGTTTATCATCGAACATAGCGGCGGCGACCTTCAGGCCGAAGATGCCGGGATACTGCTTCGGTCGACCGGCACGGTCGTCGAGGACAACGAACTCCGAGATGTCCTCTTCGGCGTTTATCTCTATCATTCCTCCCGAAACTCAATTCTCCGAAACGTCATAACCGGCCGAGCCGAACTCGAAAGCGGCGAGCGGGGCGCTGCGTTGCACCTATGGAATTCACCGAATAACCGGATCGAAAACAACATTATCTCCCATGCCCGTGACGGAATGTATATTCAGGCAAGCCCAAACAACACGATCCGCAGCAATCGCGTTTCGAATCTCCGCTATGGCCTGCATTATATGAATTCGAACGACAATTTGTTCGAGGATAATGTCTTTTTCGATAACATCGCCGGCGCTGCCATTATGTACTCCGAACGTATCACGCTTCGCCGAAACGCGTTCGTCCACAATCGCGGATTCAGCTCATTTGGCATCCTTTTTCAGGATTGCCGCGAATGCATAACGGAAGAGAATCTTATACATAACAACGCTACAGGCCTTTTTCTCGAGGCGTCGCAGAATTCTGTCTTTCGCCGCAATACGATAGCGGAAAACGACGTGGCTCTCCAGGTCTTCAGCAGTTCTTCCGGCAACATATTTGCAGAGAATAATTTCGTTGATAACCTAAGTCCGCTCAGCTTGGTCGGACGCGGCGGTTCGATCCGATGGGAGGAAGGCGATAGAGGCAACTATTGGAGCGATTACGGGGGCTATGATCTTGATAACGACGGTTTCGGCGACGTTTCGCATAAGATCCAGAATATCTTCGAATATATGGAAGGTAATTTCCCGCGGCTCCGGATATATCTGAACAGCCCTGCCGCGCAATCGATGGTAATTGCCGAAAAGTCGTTTCCGATCGTTAAGGGCTCGGATGAAGTTGACAGGAAGCCGTTGATGAGGCCCGCGGAAATCGCTGTGAGCATTGATCTTACGCGTCAGCGGGGCCGTAGCTGGGGTTTGCCTGCAGCTTCGCTGCTGATGCTTGCCATTTCGCTTTTTACCTTCAAGCGGGGATTTGTCCGATGATCGAGATCCGAGAACTTACAAAAAAATTCGGTGATTTCACCGCGGTTGAGGGCGTTTCGTTCGAGGTGCGGCCGGGAGAAACATTCGCATTGCTCGGCCCGAACGGCAGCGGCAAATCCACAATACTGAAAATGATCGCCGGGTTGGCGATCCCTACATCGGGTATGGTCCGGGTCGGCGGTTCCGAAGTACGCGAAAATCTACGCGAGCTGAGAAAACTTTTAAGCTTTTTGCCGCAGCGCGTCCGCTTCAACCACTGCTTTTCCGCCCGCGAAGTTCTGGAGTTTTACTGCCGCCTTAGAAAACTTCCGACGACGCGCATCGACGACGTGCTTCATCATTCCGAGTTCGATTTTAACGGCTATTGCGAAAAGAATATAGACGAGCTGTCTGGTGGGATGGTGCAGAAGCTTGGACTCGCGGTTGCTTGCCTGCCCGATGCTCCGGTCTTGTTGCTCGACGAACCGACCGTCAGTCTCGACCCAAAAGGTGCCATCGCGTTTCGTCGTTTTCTTAAGTCACTAAAGGCAAAGGGCAAAACCATTATTTTTACATCGCACATGCTCGCCGATGTGGAAGAACTCGCTGATCGCGTTGCAATTCTTGTCGACGGACGACTAGTCGCTGTCGAAACGATCGAGAATCTACGTTCCGAGGTCGCAGATCGAAATGGCACGCTCGAGGAGGTTTATCTGCATTATGCTGAAGCGCATTAGTCTTTTGGTCATCATCGTGATCCTTGCCGCGTGTTCATCCGGCGAGATCCAGCCCGTCGATATCGAGGCGAACGATATGTGCTCGTTTTGCCGCATGGCGATAAGCGAAAAACAATTTGCCGCTGAGATAATCGAGGAAAACGAGGCTGTTCTTAAATTCGACGACATCGGCTGCATGCTGCGTTACCGTAAGGCATCGGGCGACAGCCTAAAGGTAGCCGCAACATTCGTGACCGACCATGAAACGCGCAAATGGATCCCGGCCGAGAATGCATTTTTCACACGTTCCGAATCCGTAAGGACGCCGATGGGCAGCGGCATCGTCGCATATACAAACGATCAAAGCGCCGGCCCGAACGCACTTCGATTCGATGATCTGACGACGGAAACGAAATAGTATGGACGGCTCAACGATCCTGACCATCGCACGAAACGAACTGACCATCAGCATACGCAATAGGTGGACGGTAATCTTTGCGTTCGCGTTCGGCACGCTGGTGGTTGCAATCTCCTACTTTGGAACGATGACCTCCGGTGAGCTTGGCTTTCAGGGCTTTAACCGCACAAGCGCCAGCCTAATGAGCCTGGCGCTTTATCTCATCCCTATTGTGGCGTTGATAATGGGAACGCAGAGCTTTGCAGGCGGGGCCGACGACGAAGAGCTTCTGTATTCGCAACCGGTGATGCGCTCAGAGATCCTGGTCGGAAAGATCACCGGCCTCTTCGCTTCCATCGTTACGGCTACGTTCTTTGGCTTTGGCGCGGGTGGACTGATCATCTCGATGCAGACCGCAGCCGAAGATTTCGCCGGATATCTGGTGTTTGTAGGATTATCGCTTGTACTGGCGCTCGTTTTTCTGGCGGTCGCCGCGTTGATATCGATGTTGAGCGGCAGGGAGACCAAGGCATTCGGAATCTCGCTGCTTGTGTGGTTCTTTTTCGTGATCTTTTATGACCTGCTGATCCTTGGCGGTTCACTGTTGTTCAAGGAACGCGCCGCGAATTACTTTATTTTTGCATCGCTTTTCGGGAATCCGGTGGACATGGTCCGCGTTGCGGGCTTGATCGCCCTGCAGGGTGAGGAGATCTTCGGCCCGGCGGGCGCCGCACTGATCAAATTTCTCGGCGGTTCGATCTCGGGCATTGCCGCCTTGTTGTTCAGCCTGGCCCTTTGGGTTGCCGCGCCGCTGCTTATTTCGCTTAGGATCCTGAAAAAGCAGGACATTTGATCGGTCATGTCCGCTAACCGAAGAACGTATTTTCTGGCCGTAGCCGCGGCTGTCGTTTTAGCGGCTGCTCTTTTTCTGGCCCGCGAAGCATTTGATCTGTACAACGCCTTTCACTCCGATTTCGTCCATTACGACAATAATGAGACAGAGCTAGTCCTTACAAATACAACCTCGGCCAAGCTGCGCCTATTCCGAGCCGGCAATAATATGGACGATGCCGAGCTCATTTTAGACACAGTTCCCGACCGAGTTTGGCTCGCAGCAGGAGAGTATTTTATTGAGGCTGATGACGACGGCCGCCAGCTATATTATCCAGTCACGATCCGCGGTTATCGGCAGGGAACAGAAGATGACGGAAGCTTTTTATTGACCATCCGCCCGATGCCCGAAATCCCGCCGGCAATTCCCGGTACGGCCGCGAAACTTATGCCAGTGCCCAGTGGCAGCTTTCTCTTCGGCGACCGATTGAAACCGCGACAGCCGCATTTCGTTTGGGTCCAGAGCTTTTACATCTCGGACTTTGAAACGACGAACGCCGCGTTCCGCCAGTTTATGGATGCGCCCGACGGTTTTCGCGACGATTCTAACTGGACAATCGCCGGACGATTCTGGAAACCGAAACGTCAAAACCATACCTCCGCGGAATTGCGCGCTGGCGACGAAGACCTTACGCGATTCGGCGGAGACGATATGCCGGTAACACGGGTCACATGGTACGAGGCCGCAGCTTACTGCCGATGGCTGACACGGCGTCTTGGCGAAGGAAAATGGATCTATTCCCTTCCGACCGAGGCCGAATGGGAAAAGGCTGCTCGCGGCCCCGACAACTTCGAGTTTTCACTTGGGAACGAACTGAGCGATGCTGAGACCGGGGCGTATAACTGGAAAAAGAATCCGCTCGCGGAACGCACCGTATTTGGGTTTGGAGAGACGCTCGCCGGTTATCGGCGGAACCGCTACGGGCTCTATCACATGGGCGGGAATGTCGGAGAATGGACACAGAGCCTTTACCTCCCATTCAACCAGGACAGCCCATGGACGATCGAAGGCAGAAACGGTGACGACGTTCCCGGCTCGCGCGTTGCCCGCGGCGGCTCTTGGTACAGTGCCAGCAACGCTTTGCTGCAAATCGCCTACCGCGACAGCTTTCAACCCGAATTGTCCCACCACGATCTCGGATTTAGGGTCGTGGCGAGACGTATTCCGGGCACTTGATCAGAAACTTAGGTAATATCCGATGACAATGGAGAGAGCGTAAAGAACGCCGTAAATGACTTCGCGAATACCGAGTGCCTTTGCCGACATCGACTTGGCATAGCCCGAAATGCCCCATGCCGCGCGGCCCGCAAAGAACGCGGCCATCGTAACCGTCAGGATAGACGAGAGGCCGGAATAATACAGGCCAGCCACTGCCGCTAATGCGACCAGGTGGCTGCCGACCGTAAATATCCGGTCATAATCTTTGCCTTTCTCCAGCTTCAGACGGCTTCGAACGTAAAGGACCGACGGGATCAGCCGAGCCACCATCAACGCCCAGAATGCTAACGAATATTCGACCGCAACACCGCCCGCAAGAGCTACCGCCGTGATAGACGATGCCAATGCAACAGACGCAACCAATTCCGGCCACAACTGCCGGCTTTGCCGAGCGATGTCCTGTGCGATCAGATATACTGCGAGCGGAGCGACAGCCGCGAGGGGGATCAGACTATACCACGACGCGAACAGCAGACTTCCGGCCAAGCCCGCAATGGTGATCGCTGCAAAGATAAAAGCGAATTTCCGTGCGAGCCCGGTGCGTGGAAGCGATTTCCCGGCGATCAAATCACCGAGGTAGAATTTCAACGGCTGACGACTCAGGAAAGCGCCGACGATCATGACGGAGATAAATCCGCCGCCAATGGAAGGTGCAAGAATAACGCCTGCCAACAACGGTTCGAATAGAAATCCCCAAGCTCCGTGTTCGATGGGCAAAGCCACAGACTTTGCCGGAATATTGGTGCGTTTTGCGATCGGTGCCATCCGCTGCGTCGTCATATATATTTAGTGACCGTTGAGGCCGTGCTTCTCCAACTCAACTGCCCGCGGGAACAGGACGTTGTTTTCAAGGTGGATATGCTGATGCAGGTCTAATTCTAGATCATTCAGACCGAAATACAGAGCGCGAAAGCTCGGGCATGCATCGTCCGGAACCGTATAATCGGCGGTCAGGCTTCGCAGCCTTTTCAGAATATTGCCCGCCTCGTCATGTTCCGTGCACATCATTCGTATCGGATTATTCACGGTGCCGAACGGAGCGAATGGAATGGGAAGCTCCTTTCGCTTGGCGATATCCAGGCGTTCGATATACGGAAAGAGCATCATCTCTTCTTTCGCCATGTGTGAAATGAGATCGTTGCCGAGAATCGAGAAAGCCTCGCGGACCTCATTGAGCTCAGGATGGTTGCCCCCATGCTTTGACGCGACTTTATCCGCCAGTGCCGCTAGCCGCACGATCTCGTTCCGCGTAAAAACATGATGCTTGTCGATGATGTATTGGATCAGCTCCGAAGTGCCTTTTCTTTCCGGGACTTCGTCAGATGAGTTTCTGCCGAGAACGGCGTCGATCTTCTCGCTTACAACTTGCGGAGCCACGCCAACAGCACTGCACGCGTCGGCAAACAATTTACCGCCGCCGCAACAGTAGTCAATCTTAAATTCCTCAAAGACACGCGTCGTTGCCGGTTCTGCTACCGCTATATCGCGTATCGTCATATTCGAAATATTCTGCATTTATAAAAACCTCCGGTGTTGAATCTTATGCAAACTACAAGCCAAAGACTTGACTGACTCTATCGCAACACATCGGCATTGGATTTGATATGATTCTGGTCATGAAATTACGGGTCAGGAAAAATTCGGTTCGATTGCGGCTCGATCAGTCCGATATTCGTCAGTTCGCCGATGCCGGCAGCGTCTCCGAAGCGATAGAATTCGGCCCGCGGCCCGATCAACGTTTGACGTATTATCTTTCTTCGACTGACGACATCGATTCCGTAAACGCGTCGATCGAATCGAATAAAATAACGATTTCTGTGCCGCAATCCATTGCTATGCAATGGGTTGACGGCGACGATGTCGGTATCGACGCGGATATACCTGTCGGCCCGGACAAAACTTTGCGCGTGTTGATCGAAAAAGACTTCGCGTGCCTTAAACCGCGTAAAGGTGAGGACGAGTCGAAGGCTTTTCCGAACCCGTCGATCGCGGAGAATTGCTGACCGACGTTCAATCTGCGTGGAAATCTCCACATTCAACGCGGACCTGTTCGCGGTATTTTTGCGCCTTGTCGCGGCGAGCGCGTTTACTACCAACGCAAAAGTCTTGGAGATTTTCCATTCGTGTTCTATCCTTGTAAGTACGGAATATTTTTTGCTTGGAGGTTAGCAGTAAAGGCTTTACGTCCGGTATGGCAACAAAAATAAATTCTGAGAACGGCTCGGTCGACTACCGGCAGCCCACGATCATCGGTATAGCGGCGTCCGCTCTGCTTACCGCTCTCGTCATCATCGGGTCACGCAATCTTGAACATTTCGATTCTGCGCTTTTTGGTTATACGGTCGCAAGCATCGTAGCATTCGGGGCGATATTTTTTAGGTACGCGCTGTGGCTGCAGCGGCCGGCGACACGGGCTTATTTCATTCGCGGACTCAAACTTTTCTTCCAACGTGAGACGCTTTTCCGAAATACGGCATTCGCGTCGAAGACGGTCGCGACAAACCTTATCGAGCAGCGGTTCATTTTCAAACGGGGCACACAGCGGTGGCTGATGCACCTGCTGATTATGTGGGGATGCATATTTTCAGCGCTCATTACATTTCCGCTCGTATTCGGTTGGATCCATTTTAAGCTGGAAGGCAACACGGGCTATCGCGCCTACCTATTCGGTTTTCCACTCCAGTTATTGGAAGGTCGCAGCCTGCTGGCATGGGTCACGTTTCACGCTTTGGATTTCACGGCGATCATGGTCATCGCGGGCTGTGCGATCGCCATCCATCGACGGCTCAAGGATCGCGGCGCCATAGCGTACCAAACGTTCCTGCTGGATTTCACGCCGCACATGCTGCTGATCGCCATATCAGTTTCGGGACTGATGCTGACGGCTTCGAGCCTTTGGTTCGACGGCTATATGTATTCGTTCATCGCACTGTCGCACCAAGCGGTCGTTATCATGACGCTGTTCTTTATTCCGTTTGGAAAGCTGTTCCATATCGTCCAGCGGCCCGCATCGATCGGTGTTGAACTCTATCAGCGGCGCTCAGCCGATATGGAACAAGCGGTTTGTCCGCGTTGCGGAACGATGTTCGTCGGCAAAATGTGGCTCGACGACTTGAAGGGCGTGGTTGATAAGCTCGGGTTCGATTACCAACTCGAGAATGGGCATACATTACAGGATTACTGTCCGCGGTGTAAGCGCGTGATGCGCGGCCTTGCTTACGCAGGCCTACCGGACAAGAGCGAGCCCGTCTTTTACGGAACGCGGGCAGGCGAAGAATAGAAGATGTTTCTTCTTCGCGGCGCTGCCGTTTGGATAGTGATAATTTTTGCGGAAACTGTCCACGGCATTCTGCGGACAATGTTCCTCGACCCGTTGATCGGCGGGTTTCGCGCTAGACAAATCGGGGTTTTTGTTGGCTGCGTGATCATTGGCACGATAGCTTATTTGTCGATCCGTTGGATCGGAGCATTTGGTGTCGGCAAACTTCTTCTAGTTGGAGTTACATGGGTAATTTTGACGCTGGGTTTTGAATTTACGATCATCGCGCCGTTGCCCGGGCTTTCGCGCGAGCGAGTGTTTGAGGATTACGATATCGCCCGCGGCGGACTTATGCCGATCGGGCTCCTGTTCATGGCCGCAGCGCCATATCTCGCGGCAAGATTTCGCGGCAATCGCGCTCATTCTTCTTAATTGATCTATGTCAAAGGTTGAAAACCTGGAAAACATCATCGAGCGGTTCGGCCCTCATCTACACGATGCGCCGATAGGAGGTTGGCAGGCGGACCGTGTCATCGACCGGATCGTCCCAACGCATTGTCCATACTGTGCGGTGCAATGCGGAATGAATTTGCTGGTCGAAAAAAATCACGTCGTCGGATTCGAGCCGCGGTATGATTTTCCCGTCAATGAAGGCAGGCTCTGCCCGAAGGGTGTAACCGCATATCTTCAGACGCATCATCCCGACCGTTTGCTTCATCCGCTGATCAAACGAAACGGTAAGTTCGAACAGGCGAGTTGGGATGAAGCCCTAGACCTTATCGTCTCCAAGTTCACGGAGATACAAGCCAAGTACGGAAAGGACGCCGTCGGGATTTATTCGGGTTCTTCGCTGACGACCGAGAAGACCTATGTTATGGGCAAATTCGCTCGTGCAGGCCTTGGCACCCGATATATCGATTATAACGGTCGTCTGTGTATGGTTTCTGCCGCCGCCGGCAATAACAAGGCATTTGGCATCGACCGAGCGGCAAACCCGTGGAGCGACATTCCGCTTGCTGAAGTACTTATTATTGCTGGGGCTAACTGTGCCGAGACATTTCCCGTTCTGAATAAATTTCTCTGGCAGCAGCGTGACAATGGCGGCCGCTGGATCGTCATCGACCCGCGTGAGACCGCCACGGCGCGTCAGGGCGACCTGCACCTTCAGCTAAAACCGGGAACTGACGTCGCTGTCGCGAACGGCATGCTAAACGTCCTCATCAACGAAGGTTTCATTGACCAGCCGTTTATTGACAGCCGCACAAACGATTGGGACCAAACCCGCGAAACGGCCCTGAAGTATACCCCCCAGATCGCGAGCGAAATCAGCGGCGTCCCGGCTGAAAAGATCGTCAAGGCCGCGCAGCTCTACGGCCGCGCGAGGACCGGAATTGTCATGCACGCTCGCGGTATCGAACATCATACAAATGGTGTCAATAACGTACTTAGCTACATCAATCTGGTTCTGGCCACGGGAAAGATCGGCGCACCGGGACGCGGCTACGGGACCATAACCGGACAAGGGAACGGCCAAGGCGGGCGCGAACACGGCCAAAAGGCGGATCAGCTGCCCGGGCAGCGTTCGATCATGAATCCAGAACACCGCAGGCAGGTCTGCGAGATATGGGGACTTCCTGAAGACGAACTGCCGCAGGCGGGCGTGTCTGTCGTTGACATGTTTGACAAAATGCGCTCGGGCGAGATCCGCGCACTTTTATCCGCATGCAACAACGGAATGGTCTCGCTGCCTGACACTAATCGCATCCGCGAGTCGCTCGAGGGGCTCGAATTCAATGTTTGTATTGATTTCTTTATGTCCGAAGCCGCCCGTTATGCCGACGTCGTACTGCCCGGTACGACTTGGGCCGAGGACGAAGGAGTCACCGCGAACAGCGAGGCGCGTGTTGTTAAAATCAACAAGGCCGTCGACCCACCCGGCGAAGCAAAGCCGGAGTGGTGGATCATTAATGAACTAGCAAAACGCCTCGGCCGCGAGAAGTATTTCAATTTCAATAGCCCGCGGGAGATATTTGACGAGCTGCGGGTTGCCTCACATGGCGGTAACGCAGATTATCTCGGGATAACTTATGAGAAGATCGATGCTCAAAACGGCGTCTTTTGGCCGTGCCCGAGCGCGGACCACAAAGGCACGCCGCGTATGTTTGAGGAAAAGTTCTATCATCCGGACGGTAAAGCAAAGTTCCATGCGGTGGAATACGTCGGAGCCGATGAAAAGCCCGACGATGAATATCCGCTGATACTTACCAGCGGACGTGTCGTTTACCAATATCTTTCCGGCAACCAGACACGAAGGATCAAATTTCTCGTCGATCAATGCCCCGAACCTTACGTCGAGATTCATCCCGATACCGCCGCCAACATGGATGTCCGGGACGGCGAACGGGTCAAGGTCGTTTCGCGACGCGGCGACGGCGTGTTTCCCGCGCTTCTCGTGCGGACGATCCGCCCCGATACAATATTTATTCCGTACCATTGGGGCGAGGAGTTGGCGGTCAACCAGCTGACAAATCCCGCGCTTGATCCGACGTCGAAGATCCCGGAGTTCAAGGCATGTGCAGCGCGGATCGAAAAGATCCATTCACGAGAGCTGCCCATCCTTGGAAAGACGAGGAAGGGAACTTCGCTCAGTGAGGTGCAGATGGGTCGTACACAAATTTAATTAATATAAAAGGAGCAGCCAAATGAAAATACTCATCGCCGTGGACAGTTCGCCTGATAGCAGGCAGGCCGTCGAAGTGACATCGCGCAGGCCCTGGAGGTCGGGAACGTCGATTCGCGTTATACATGTGGTCGAATCATTCATCCCGCCGCTGCCGGACCTGATGGGCGTCGGTGCCGAAGCGGCAGGGCGCGAGTATGCGGAAAATGTCGCCCGCGGAAATGAGCTGCTTGAAGAATATAGCGGAATTCTCCGCGACAACGCGGAATCCGAAATAGAGGTCACGTCCGAACTAATCACGGCGGGTTACAAGCAATCACCCGAACAAGTGATCGTAGAAGAGGCGGAACGAGATGGTTCGGACATGGTGGTTGTCGGTTCGCGGGGTTTAAATACGTGGAAGCGGGTGCTCGTTGGCAGCGTGTCGATGGCAGTCGTTCAGCACGCACCGTGTTCGGTCGAGGTTATCAGGGCAAAACGACACGCATAGGTTTCTACAAGGGGGTAAATAAAATGCAGGAAACAATGTTCATCGATCCGCAGCGCTGCATAGGGTGCCGTTCGTGCGTCGCCGCGTGCCGCGAGTGTTCGACTCACAAAGGGTATTCGATGATCTTCGTCGATTATATCGACCGTAGCGAAACGACCGCGACCATGCCGACCGTGTGCATGCACTGCAAGGAACCGACGTGCGCCCTGGTCTGCCCGGCGGACGCCATCAAGATGAACGAAGATGGTGTCGTTATGTCGGCTCTCAAGCCCCGATGCCTGGATTGCCGTAATTGCGTCAATGCGTGTCCATTCGGCGTGCCGAAGTACAACTCGCAAATGCACCTGCAGATGAAGTGCGATATGTGCTATGACCGCACCAGCGAAGGCCTGAAGCCTATGTGTGCCAGCGTCTGCCCAACCGGAGCTATTTCGTTTGGGAAGTACGAACAGATCGTGCCGCTGCGGCGGACCAAACCGGTGAACGCTCATGTTTTTGGGAATCAGCGCGTCGAGACGAAGGTTTATTTAATGCTGCCCACCGATGCCGATCAGGTGGATATCGACGGCTGCGGCGTTTTCGAAGGCCGGGTGGGTGTTATCCCGGAAGATAGCGAATCATGGATCGACACACAGGTCGAACAATCCGATAAGAGCAATGAATTCTAATCAACTTGATCCAAAGACCGTTAGTTCCGCACAAAACGCAGAGAGTGACGGTGAACTATCCGACGAACGCGACGTTCGCATGGCGACGGCCGCTTTCCAGTATGAATTTCCATACGAACGCGACGAGGAAGCCGAGGTGACACGCCGCCAATTCTGCGCATTCTTGTTCCTGACATCGAGCGCACTATTCGTTTCCGCCACAGCGTTTGCTGCCAAATCCGCGTATGATGCTCAGAACCCACCTTCTTATTCACCAATGAAGATTGACGGGGCGAGCGAGCTTCAGCCCGGCGAAGCCTTGAATTTCGTTTATCCCGATGAACACGATTCGGCTATCCTGATCCGTACAAGGGACGGCGAATATTATGCTTACGGCCAGAAATGCACGCATCTGACGTGTCCGGTCTATTATTCGAAGGATCACGAGCGTCTCGAATGTCCATGTCACGAAGGGGGATTCGACGCACGCACGGGAGCGGTCCTTTACGGCCCGCCGCCGCGGCCGCTCGATCGCGTGAAGATCGAGGTTCGCGACGGTGGTGATGTCTGGGTGACCGGTAGAGAGGTGAGTGGACATGAAAGCTGAATTCAACCGTGGAGAAGATGCTGCGGCCGTTGAACGCGCCGACGTTGCATACGTTTCGGTAAGTGCCGCCGATTTCCAGGCAGGACGGCGCCCTGTAGAACGAGGCCGTTCTGCAGTGATGCAGGCACGGCTTGTCCTTCTCGTAATGATCAATCTCGCGCAACTCTGGATCCTTTCCGCGACGGTAGAGGCGGCGCTTGCGCAACACTATAAGCAGCTGCTGCCACTCATTATCGCTTCGGGCGTCTGTTGGCTGATAGCTCTGTCGATATATCTGTGGTGGAGACCGGTCTCACAACGACGTACCAGCACGGGTTATGTGCGGAATAAATGACGTCATGAAACGAAAAATAGTCGATTTCGGCCGCGATGACGAAGGCCAATGGCGGGCCGAGCTGGATTGCGGCCATTATCAGCACGTTCGTCATAACCCACCACTGATGACACGCGAATGGGTCCTTACGGAAGAAGGACGGCGGGAACGAATCGGCGTCGAACTCGAATGCAAAAAATGCGACGGAGATCCGGATTTTGGGATCTACGCCTGACTGTCACGGAAAGTTCCGAAAAGCGCGAGATTTTTCGCGGTTTTTTCTTTTTAAACGGGCTCGGAGTTTCAACGACGCATAAATATGTGTATTAAAACGTTCGGCACGGCGATTGCGAAGACCGAGATTCTTGAAACATGAATCATATGAGCAATTCAACGTTTAAACCCGGAGCCGCCAAGGCACTCTTCTTTTCGACATCGGCTTTTGCTGTGTCATTCGCGGTGTGGGGGCTCGTCGCGGCGCTCGCTCCGACATTTACCGAGCTTTACGGCCTGTCTGCGACCGAGAAAAGCCTTATGATCGCGGTTCCTGTCCTATTGGGATCGATCGGACGGCTTGCGGCCGGAATGTTGGCCGATCGGTTCGGCGGCCGCGTAATAATGACCGCCCTTCTCGTGTTTTCCGCTTTGGCCGCGGTCGCGATCGGATTGTCGAGCGGGTTTTCGCAACTTCTGGTTTTCGGCCTTTTGTTGGGCGTTGCCGGCACGACATTTCCGGTCGGCATTGGTTTTACATCGAAATGGTTTCCGCCTGAAAAACAAGGAACCGCGCTGGGCATTTATGGAATGGGAAATATTGGCCAATCGGTCGCGGTATTCTTCGCCCCGGTCTTGGCGATTTGGTTCGGTGACTGGCGTGTCGTGTTCTTCGCGTTCGCCGGGGTCACATTTATATGGGCCGCTGTTTATTACGGCTTTGCACGCGACGCCGATGTCACGGTAAAGCCGAAGACCCTCGCCGAGAACCTCAGCGTGCTCAAACGCTCGAGTACCGCATGGATCCTTTCGCTATTCTACTTTCTGACGTTTGGCGGCTTCGTCGCTCTTGCCTTATACATGCCCACATTTCTTCGTGAGATCTTCAGCCTGTCAGCAACCGACGCCGGAGCTCGAACTGCGGGTTTCGTTATTCTCGCTACACTTATGCGCCCGCTCGGCGGAATTCTTGCCGATAAATTCGGCGGCGCCCACGTGCTCATGCTCGTATTCGCCGTGATCGCCTGTCTATCGCTGCTGCTTGGAACAACTACAATCGGCTTGTTCACAGTGGGAGCTCTTGGGTGTGCCGCGGCGCTGGGTGTTGGGAACGGAGCAGTGTTCAAACTCGTTCCGGAATATTTCCCGAGAGAGACAGGCACGGTAACCGGACTCGTGGGAGCATTCGGCGGACTCGGAGGGTTTTTTCCGCCGATCGAGCTTGGCTTGGTAAAAGACGCGACCGGGAGCTATTTTCTGGGTTTTGTACTTTTGTCACTTTCCGCCGTCGTCTGTCTCGCTGTTAATTACTTTTCGTTCATCAGGACCAAGGAGAGCGTAAAGGTCACGCGTCAGATCGTATTAAGCTAAATACATGAACAAAGTTCTTTCACACGACCATAAGGAGATAGACGTACTTCTCGCAAATCTGTTCAATACCATGAAAACCGGCGATGCTGAAGCAGTTTTCACTGCACTTGATATTTTCTGGGCGCGGTTGGCGATGCATATCCGGGCGGAGCATCTGCACCTGTTTCCCGCTGTGCTCGCGGGAGCCGATGGAACGCAAGTGACGAAAACCGTCGAAGAGCTTAGGGCAGATCACGATCATTTCATGCACGAACTAGCCGATGCGGTAAAGACCATGCGCGGGATTCTAAAGACACCGGCAGCGGCAGTGCCGGCCGAGATGAAAAGAATGATCGGCGGTATGGCCCTTAGGCTGGCCCGCCACAATCAGATCGAAGAATCGAAGATCTATCCACTCGCGGCCGGTTCGCTCTCCGTTGAAGAATGCGACGAACTCGAGGCCAGTATCAAACAAGAGCTGGATAATTTCCCCAAACGATTTAAACAGGACGGCGGCGATAATATCACTGCCGGGGTGAAACGAAATGGTGAACTATTCTAAGCCGCTTTTTGCGGTCTTTTTGTTGACAGTCCTCTTTACCAGCGCGTCTATTGGACAAGATGTTTCCACAGCAGATCCAGAACAGCGTATCAAACAACTGGAAGCGCAGGTGCAGAAAATGCAGGCGGAGCTAGATCAGTTGAAACAGCTTATTGTGAAGACTGCCCCCGCCGCCGAACCGAATGCTCCGGCGGTAGCCGCAAGGCCGGATGCAGCGACGGCCAAATCCGAACCTACCGAGAAATCAGCTGCGATACAGCAACCCGCAAAACCCACACGCGGCATAGACGTTGGCTCGGCGAAGATCATTCCATACGGCACTATCTATTTCAATGCTTTCGGAAACTCCGCGGGCGTTAACAATTCTGATATACCGATGTTCGCTACGCCGTCCGGCAGCGAACATGTGAGTGCCAGCGCCCGTCAAACGCGGCTCGGGCTAAGGCTAGAAGGGGCAAAAGTCGGCAACGCAAGGCTGTCCGCGACTGTTGAGGCAGATTTCTTTGGTGGGTTTCCGTCGGTTGCAGTCGGCGAAAACTTTGGTATTGTTCGTCTCCGTCTCGCGAATGCGAAACTCGATTGGGAACGCACGTCATTGACGGTCGGCCAGGACTGGATGGTGTTTGCTCCGGTCAATCCCGTTTCGCCCGCTGCCGCGGCGATCCCACTAATGGCGGCGTCCGGCAACAATTGGGCACGACTGCCGCAAGTAAAGATAGAGCACAAATTCGGTGATCACGTTACGTGGCAGGCGGCCGTCCTCGCTCCCCAAACGGGCGATTTTCCTACTAGCGGCTCGTTTTCATTGCAACCGACCAGCGGTGCTTCGTCGCGTGTGCCATTTCTTCAGAGCCGTATCGCATACGGCTCCGGAAACTGGCTTGGCGTCAAGAAATCCGGCGGCATCGGGCTCTCGGGTCATTATGGACGCTCGAAAGTAATTACCGGCGCGAATGTTGAAAACGAAATCGAATCAATCGGTGTCGCACTCGATTGGAATTTTCCGCTCGCTGCTCGGGTGACGTTTGCCGGAGAGGCATTCTTCGGGCGAAACCTCGGCGGATTTCAGTCAGGTGTATTCCAAAGTTATAACACCGATTTCGCCTACATGACGGGTTCGAATATAGTCCCGGGCGGCGTTCGGGCGATCGGTACCCGCGGCGGTTGGGCTCAGCTTGGGTTCACTCCGCCGGTGCTTGGCGACAAACTGAGCCTATATGGAGCGGTAGGAGTTGATGATCCGCGTAACCGGGACCTGTCGAGCCGCACGCCTCGCGACTGGCGAACACAGAATTTCTCCTACGCGTTCGACGCGGTTTACAAATTTACTCCCCAGTTTTCTATCGGTGCCGAATACCGTCGGCTGCGGACGATCTATCTGTTGAGCGGTCGCCGGAATGCCGATCATGTAAACCTAGGCGCGGCTTATAGTTTCTGAGAGGCGAACATAAACAGAGAAAGGGCGGACGGAGCTGAAATTCCGAACCGCCCTTTCAGTTTTTACGATTTTCTCTCTATTCCGGCTGGCCCTTACAGCCCGGGCCGTACAAAGCCGGGACCTTTGTGCTGATGATCGGATAATTTTCCGCTTCTTTGTTCTTCTCCAACCAGACTGTGTACTCTTCCGGAAACGACATATCGGAAAAGATCGCCTCGACCGGGCATTCGGGCAAGCAGGCGTCACAGTCAATGCAAGTGTCCGGATTGATCAGCAGACGATCGGGAAGTTCATGAAAGGCTTCGACTGGGCAGACGGCCGCGCAATCGGTGTACTTACATTCGACGCAGGGCTCGGTAACGATATAGGTCATTTACTGATGATTCTCCTTAAATCATGGGCGAAGGCAAATTAAAACCGTAATATCCCAAGAATAACTTGTCAAATCCTCGTAGACAAGTGATAGAATGCGGTCATAACTAAATCTTTACTTACCTATAATTAATTCAAAGGATGAATGCATGAAGACTATTAAGGCAGAACATGATTTGGCATTAGAATTTCTTCGCGTGACCGAGGCAGCCGCGATCGAATCGGCAAAGACAATGGGCCAGGGCGACCGCAAACATTCCGACCACGTTGCCGTCGAGGCTATGCGCAAGGTGATGGACACGGTTCCCATGCGCGGCCGCATCGTCATCGGTGAAGGCGAACGCGATGAAGCCCCGATGCTCTATATTGGCGAGGACGTCGGCGGCGGAGCCTTCTCTGAGGATGCCCGCGAAGAATTCCCCGAGGTCGATATCGCCGTCGATCCCCTCGAAGGCACGAATCTGTGCGCCCTCGGTGCCAACAACGCCATCGCTGTTCTTGCAGCAGCCGAACGCGGCGGTTTGCTGAATGCACCGGATATCTATATGGACAAGATCGTGGTCGGGCCATCCTGCCGCGGAGCTGTCGATATCGACGCTCCGGTCACTGACAACCTGAAAAACATAGCACGCCGGCTCGGACGTGACATAGACGATCTTACGGTGATCTGCCTCGATCGTCCCCGGCATAAGCAGTTGGTTCAGGATGTACGATCGGCCGGCGCAAGGATCCGCCTGATCTCGGACGGCGACCTGTCAGCCGGTATTTCAGCGGCAGTTGCTGGTACGAACATTCATGCACTTATGGGCATCGGCGGTGCCCCGGAAGGCGTGCTGACCGCCGCGGCGATGAAATGTCTTAATGGCGAGATCCAAGCCAAGCTTGTTTTCGATCCGGAACGTCTCGGAGTGGACCGCACAAAGGTCCCGCCCGTCGCCGAAGTTATGAAACGGCTGGAGAAGATGGGAATTACAGATGCCGATAAGCTTTACGATACGAACGACCTTGCCCCTGGTAAAAAGGTTATTTTCGCCGCGACCGGGGTCACGGACGGAGCCTTGCTCAAGGGCGTTCGGTTCTTCGGCGCCGGAAAGCGAACACATTCCGTTGTAATGACGACGGATTCCAAGAGTATCCGGTTCGTGGATACGGTTCACGTTGAAGGCGGCCCAGACGCAGTGATTCGATTTTAGAGTAAGAAGGGTGGAATGATTCTCATTCCACCCTTTCTTGTTTTCGCACTAATATGAGCACCTCAAAACCTTACGTACTAAATCTCACGGAAGTCGGGGCCAGCGATGTTGCGCTTGTCGGCGGGAAATGTTCGAGCCTCGGCGAGCTGTTTCGCGAACTGACGGCCCATGGCGTCCGTGCCGTTGACGGGTTCTCGACCACCAGCCACGCGTACGAATCGATCTTAAACGCGAATGGCCTGCGGAAGAAACTGCAAAAGCTGCTCAGCGGGCTTGATGTAAATGACCTTGAGCGGCTCGCGAAGGTTGGTGCCGAAGCTCGGCGAATGATGCTCGAGGCTCCGTTCCCGCCGGAACTGGAATCGGCAATTTTGAACTCGTACGAAGAATTGGGAACCCGGATCGGAAAGAAGAGTTTTGAGGTCGCCGTTCGCTCATCTGCTACCGCCGAGGATCTTCCGGATGCATCATTCGCCGGCCAGCAAGACACAATACTTAACGTAAAGGGCGACGCACGGCTTATCGAAGCCTGTCGTGAGTGTTACGCCTCACTTTGGACGGACCGTGCTATTTCGTATAGAACCGCGAAGGGCTTCGACCATTTCGACGTCGCGCTTTCTATCGGTATCCAGCCGATGGTACGCTCCGATATAGCATGTTCGGGCGTGATGTTCACTCTTGATACGGAAAGCGGATTCCGTGACGCCGTCGTGATCAACGGCGCGTGGGGTTTAGGCGAAGCGGTCGTACAGGGAATGGCAACACCCGACGAATGGATCGTTTTCAAGCCTACACTTAAACTTGGATACAGGCCGATCGTTACACGAAAACTTGGCGTTAAGGAAGTAAAGATGGTCTTCGCAGATGACGGATCAGGAACGCAGGTCCGCGACGTCGTCGAATCGCAGCGAAATCGGTTCTGTTTGGCCGGGTTTGAGGTCCTGCAGCTTGCTAAATGGGCCTGCGCTATTGAGGACCATTATTCCAAGCTCGCCGGAAAACATCAGCCGATGGACATTGAATGGGCAAAAGACGGAATAACCGGCGAGCTGTTCATACTGCAGGCGCGGCCCGAAACCGTTCATACCCAGAAATCCGAGAATTTTATCGAGAAATACCAGCTCACCGGTGACCATGGAGCACCGCTTGTCACGGGAGTATCAGTTGGCGAAAAGATCGGCCATGGAAAAGTAAATGTGCTGCTTGACCCGGACAAGCTCCGGAGTTTTAAGGAAGGGGAGATACTCGTTACAACGATGACTGACCCGGCATGGGAGCCGATAATGAAACGTGCGTCGGCGATCGTCACGGATCGTGGCGGCCGCACGTGTCACAGCGCGATCATCAGCCGTGAGCTGGGTATCCCCTGCATCGTCGGCAGCGGGAACGCGACCGAGGTGCTGACGAACGGCACTGATG
>JAEZIT010000077.1 GCA_023436495.1 Acidobacteriota bacterium | reverse complement strand
GTTTTACTTTTCGCGCGACGGGTTCCGTTCAGAAATTCGACGGCTTTTTGAAGGTCTATCAGGAGGGCCGCGACGACAAACCGCAGGACGGCGAAGAGGATGACGAGGAACGTTCGCTCCCGCGCGTCGAACAGGGCGAAACTTTGAAACTCAATTCGATCACGCCCAACCAGCACTTCACCGAACCACCGCCGCGCTATTCGGAAGCGACGCTTGTAAAGGCGCTTGAGGAAAAAGGAATCGGCCGCCCGTCGACCTATGCCGCGATCATGACGACGATCCAGGACCGCGAATACGTCGAAAAGATCGAAGGGCGCTTTCATCCGACGCCTCTTGGGACGACGGTGAACGACCTGCTGCTGGAAAGTTTCGATAATATCTTTAACGCGACGTACACGGCGCGTATGGAAGAGGAACTCGACAACATCGAGGAAGGCAAGCTGAACTGGCGCGATGCTCTGCATGAATTTTACGGGAAGTTCACGAAGGACCTCGCGCACGCGACCGAGAATATCAAGAACAAGAAACAGACCTCGATCCCGACCGACGAGATCTGTGAAAAGTGCGGTTCCGGCATGGTCATCAAATTCGGCAGGTTCGGCCAGTTCCTCGCCTGTTCGAATTATCCGGAATGCAAGAACACCCGCGAGGTAGGCAGCAAGAAATCAGCCGAATTAGAGGGCGACGGCAGCGGCGAGAAGCAGGAAGAAGTTCCGGTGTGCGAATTGTGTGGACGCGAGATGGCCTTGAAAAAAGGACGTTTCGGCCCGTTCTACGGCTGTACCGGTTATCCTGAATGCAAGAATATCCGCAAGATCCCGAAGGGACAGCAGAAACCCGTGGCACCGCCCGTCGAACTCGACGAGATCTGCCCAAAGGACGGCGCGAAGCTCGTCCGCCGCCAGGGCCGCTTCGGCGAATTCGTCTCGTGTTCGAATTATCCGAAGTGCGATTATGTAAAGCGCGAAACGCTCGGTATAACCTGCCCGAAGGACGGCGGTGACATCGTGGTCAAGAAATCGAAGCGCGGAAAGGTGTTTTACGGATGTGCCAACTATCCGAAATGCGACGTCGTATTCTGGGACAAGCCCGTCGCCGAAGCCTGCCCGCAATGCAGTTCGCCGTTTCTCCTTGAAAAAACGACGAAAAAAGATGGCACGGTCCGATTTTGCAAAAACGAAGACTGTGATTATAAAATATCTGTCGGTAACACGGATGTAACGGGAAATGCGGCCGCCGAAAGCGCGGTTCCGGCGGAATGAGCTGCGGATGAACGAGAATATACAATTTCTACAGGCTTTCTTAAAAAATCCCCTGAAAGTCGGTTCAATTACTCCGAGCTCACCCGAACTTGCCCAAAAAATGATCGAGGGTATCCGTCCGGACCGTAAAAACGTTGTTCTTGAGCTCGGCGTCGGGACCGGCGCCATCACGAAATACCTTCAGGAAGTTGTTCCGGACGACAATTCGTATCTCGGCATCGAGCTCGACCGCGACCTTGTACGTTCGCTCAAGCGCCGGTTTCACGGCCTTAATATAGTGTGCGGAAACGCCTGCGAAGCATACGCACTGCATCAGCGTTCCGAACTCGGAAAGGTCGGAGCCATCATTTGCTGCCTGCCGTTCGTTTCGCTTCCGAACGAGGTCGGCGAACGCATTCTGACCGAGATCGACAAATTCATGTCGCACGGCTGCATGTTCCGGACCTTCCAATATGCCCACGGCTACTATATGCCTTCGGCGATCAAGCTTCGTGAATTCATGAAAAAACGCTACGGAAAGGCGCGCCGCAGCAAATTGGTCGTCAAGAACCTTCCGCCGGCCTATATTCTCACCTGGTCCACGCTGCCCAATTAAAAACCCGCTATCTATTGAAACCTTTCTTAGGGTTCAATAGTATAATGTAAAGATCTCGATCACAGATCAATCCGTCTTTTTACAGGAGAATTAAAATGTTACGACGCAAGTTCCTGGGCGTTCTTCTTGTGTACGCCTTTTTGCTTCCGACGGCGGGCTTTGCTCAAGCCCCCGCAGCTTCCGTTTCTAAGGCTAACGCTTCCGCTCCCGCAGCTAAAGTTTACACTGCCCCGAAAGAGGTCATCGACAAGATCCGCGACGAAGGCCTTAACCGCTCGCAGGTCATGGAAACCCTTAGTTACCTGACCGATGTCATCGGCGGACGGCTGACAAATTCGCCGAGCATGAAACGCGCCAATGAATGGACGCGCGACACAATGGCGAAATGGGGAATGCAGAATGCAAAGCTCGAACCGTGGGGCCCGTTCGGCCGCGGATGGTCGCTGACCAGCTTTTCAGCACAGGTCGTCGATCCGCAGGCATTCCCGGTGATCGCTTTTCCGAAGGCCTGGTCGCCTTCGACAAAGGGCGCGGTGACCGCTGATGTCGTGATCTTTGACGCAAAGACCGATGCCGACCTCGAAAAATATAAAGGCCAGTTAAAAGGCAAGATCGTGCTGATGTCGCCGCAGACACGTGAAATTAAGGCCGATTTTGACGGGTTCGGAACCCGCCGCACCGACGAAGAGCTTTCGAAATTGGCGGCGTTCGACCCGGCCGCGGCGCCGTCCGGCGGCCAACAGCAGCAGCGTGATATGGATGCGTTCTTCAAGAATTTCCAGATGCAGGCGCGTCGTGCAAATTTCCTGATCGATGAAGGCGTCGCCGTTCTTGTCGACAACAGCAGCAAAGGCTCCGGCGGGACTCTGTTCGTCGGCGGTGCGAGCGTGGCCGCGAAGGTCCCCGAAACGATCGAAGAAGCATTCGGTTCGCGTCGCTCGGCCCCGTATGCAAAGGAATCCGAATCCCGCATGGTCCCGCAGATGACGATGGCGACCGAAGACTATAACCGCCTCGTCCGTATGATCAAACAGGGCCTGAAACCGAAAATGTCGGTCAACATCCAGGCGCAGTATCACGACGACGATCTGATGGGTTACAACACGGTTGCCGAAATTCCCGGTACCGACCCCGTGCTCAAGGACGAGATCGTAATGCTTGGCGGACACCTCGATTCGTGGCATGCTTCCGGCGGTGCGACCGACAACGCGGCCGGTTCGGCCGTTGCGATGGAGGCTGCACGCATCCTGCTTGCTTCGGGCCTAAAACCGCGCCGTACGATTCGCGTCGCGCTCTGGAGCGGCGAGGAACAGGGCCTTAATGGTTCGCGTGAATACGTGAAACAGCAGTTCGGCGAAATGAAAGGCGGCGGCAGTTTCTTCGGCCCGCCTGCGGCAAACGCGCCGAAACCGGAACTTATCAAGACCGCAAATTACGACAAGTTCTCCGCTTATTACAACCTCGACAACGGCACCGGTAGGATCCGCGGTGTCTATATGCAGGGCAACGCGGCCGTCCGGCCGTATTTCGAGGCATGGCTTGCTCCGTTCGCCGATCTTGACGCCAAAACCCTGACGCTTTCGAACACAGGCGGCACCGACCACTTGTCGTTCGACCGTATCGGCCTGCCCGGATTTCAGTTCATTCAGGACGAGATCGAATACAGCACCCGCACGCACCATTCGAATCAGGACAACTACGACCGCATCCAGGCGGACGATATGAAACAGGCATCGACGATCATGGCAGCGTTCGTTTATCAGACAGCGATGATGGACGAGAAGCTTCCGCGCAAGCCGATGCAGTGATCTCATTAAAATGAGAAGTAAAATACCGCCGTCGGACATATGTCCTGCGGCGGTGTTTTTTCTACTGAGATCGTCTCAAATCGGTGAATTATCCCAAATGGCGTCAATCAGGCGTTTCCGCTATAACGATTTCCCGCATCTGCACGCCGCCTGAATAAGCCATTCCGCCGTCCGGCGCGAATGCGAAATGATAAACACGGAAGTTCTCGAATCCCGGCAGACGCGTCGGCCGCCCGCCGTCTATATCCTGTTTCCAAAGCCCGGAGATCAGGTCCTTATAAATGATCGACCGGCCATCCGGCGCCCACCGAAGCCGATTATAGAAAATACTCTGAACGGTCATCTTGAACGTCTTCAGCGGCGCGCCGCCCGCCGCCGGAATGATCCTGATCTCTTTCTGGAGTGAATCGGTCGGTGAATTGCTCGAATAGGCTATATATTTTCCATCCGGAGAAACCGACGGCCAAGTGCCCTCGCCGCCGGATATCCTTTCGGGCACACCACCGGAAACGGGTATTCGCCACAACGAATGCTGGCCGTCGCGTCTCGACGTATATATTATTTCCGTGCCGTCGGGCGTGAGAGTCGGCTCCGAATTATCGCCGCTGTTAGTTAACTGCACCAGGCCGCTGCCTTCGCGGTTTCCACGCCAAATTTCGAGCCCGCCGCTTCGCCGCGATTCGAATATCAGGAAACGGTCATCCGGTGTCACACTTACCTGCGCGTCATCCGAACCGGCGTACGATGCCGTCAGCTGCCGCGCCGCTCCCTGGTCGTCGATCTCCCATAATACGCGGCTGTCGCCCTTCTTTGCGGCAAAGACGATCTTTCCGTCCGGCGCGACCGCAAGCCCGAGCGCCGCCTCGCGGCTCAATCGAGACCCTCCGGCGATCAGACGCGAAATGCCCGAATCGATATCATTCGAATAGCGTATCTCAGGGTCGGTACGTGTCGAGAGCAGCGCGATCCGTCCGTTCGCTCCGGAGCTCAGGCAGTATGGGCTAAAATTCACTGCGCGGTCGAGCAGCCTTTCCGCCTTTCCTGTTTCTACGTCAATAAGCGACAAATGCCGGTCGTCGTTCTCTTCGCCGGGAACCAGAAGCAAAATTCCCTTGCCGTCGGCTCGCCATTCCAGGTTCGACGAACTGTTACACTCCGCCTCCGACAGGCGCGCGACCGAGCCGCCCGAGAGCGAAATCGACGATATCACGCAGCCGTTTCCTTCGCCGTCCGTCAGGGTGAAAGCGACTGATTCGCCGTCCGGCGACCACGATACCCCGTTGCCGGTAATACGCTGCGGCCATTCCGGTGCGAAGATCTCGCGTTCCGTTTTTCCGGTTTCGGCGTCCACGACGATCATTGCCGTCCGATCCGGACTCGTACTCCGCCGCACGAAAGCCATCTGCGTACCGTCAGGCGAAAATGCTACGGAACTGTGCACGCCCTTCGCCATTTCGACCGCCGGTCCGCCGAAAACGGATACGCGCATAAGTGTCCAGGCCGGATGCTCGTCATCGCGGACGGTAAAATAAAGAAATTTCTCCTTTCGATCGAAGCCCAGGTACGAATACACGCGTTCCTGCGGAGGAATAAGCTGAATACTGTTGCCCGATTCCAGGTCGCCGATCCATATCGAATCCATACCGTTCTGCCGGAGCGCATACGCGATCGAATTCCCGTCCGGCGAGATTCCCACCCTTTGCGGAACGCCTCCCGGCGTCGCAAAGAAGGCCGTTCGAACTTGCGCAGCCGCATTCGGACGTAGTACGGCGCCGTATTCGCTGATCCACACCGCCGCGCCAACCAAAACGATCAAAACCGATCCGACCGCCGCCGCCCATCTTAGCCATCGCGGCCTGCCTGCAGGCGCGTCCGTCAGAAGGCGTTCGTGGCGTGTTTCCGCCGCTGCCGTAAGCTCTTCCGGCGGATCGTCGATAATCTCCTCTTCGATAAGTATTCGCTGAAAACTATGATGTTCGACGATCACGTCGTTGGCTTCCGGCGGCGCGGCCTTCGCAACGAATCTGTAGCCCTTTCCCGGCACTGTCAGGATGTAGCGATATTCACCCTTTTTTTCACCGAGCGCCTTGCGAAGAGCAGCGATATGGACCGTGAGATTATTTTCCTCCACGAACTGGCCTTCCCAAACCATATCCATCAATTGCCCTTTGGTCAGCAATTCGCCCCGATTTTCGATGAGCTCAGCAAGAATGTCGAAGGCTTTGGATTTAAGCGCGACGGTTTCGCCGCCGTGAACCAGGCGTCGCCGTTCAAGGTCAACCTCGAAGTCGTCGAACCGGATGATCTTGTCGGGGCGCGGTCCCGTCATGAGAGGCTCGTAAATCGCGATCCCGGCCGCGATTAGGAAAAATTAGGAATTATTAGCTCGAAAATTAAGGACTCTTGGCCCAAATCCGGACAAAACTCGTTATCAACCAAAGGCAAAGGATCCTTCGAATTCGGCAATTCGAGAGTTTAGCAGAATCCATGGCGGCTGGTAAAGAAATTTACAAATGACGAAAAAACGCAGGATCGAGATAAGGATCGAAACTCACGAGATAACGGTAACGAAGAAAGGTAGTGCATCGATCGACGAATATTGCAGTACCTGCGAAGTGTCGGTAGACGCTTTTCCGCTGACTGTGGCAGCCGGCCTGACGGGCGCGACCTTTGCTGAACTTGCCGTCAAGCTCGAATCCGGAGCGATCCACTGTACCGGAGGTCCAGGCAGGTCGATCCGGGTTTGCGGAAATTCGCTCAATACCATCTTTTCCCGGCAGACGGGCTCTTGCCCCGCCGAGCCCCTCTTTCCACATTAACGAAATCGGAGCAACTAATAATGAAAAAAGCGATCTTCCTCCTTCTTATACTAGTGTGCGCGGCATTGCCGGTTTTTGCACAAACGACCGAGATAACGTATCAGGGCAAGCTGACCGACGGCGCGAATCCCGCGAACGGAAGCTATGATATGCAGTTCCAACTCTATGCCTTGGTGGCCGGCAACCAAACCGCCGTCGGCACGCCCGTGGAGCGGCTTGGGGTCCCTGTCGCGAGCGGCGTGTTCACGGTGACCCTTGATTTCAGCCATGTGAGCGGCTCCTTCACTGGTACTGATCGGTTCATCGGAGTATCGGTGAAACCCGCGGGCAGTCCATCGTACACCGCACTCTCGCCAACACAGAAGATCACTTCAGCACCGTACGCGATCCGCAGCCAAAACGCCCAGAGTGCTTCGACCGCCACTAATTCGACGCAACTTGGCGGTGTGGCGGCGGGTCAATATGTGATCACATCGGATTCGCGAATGTCAGACGAACGCCAACCCGCGGCGGGAAGCGGAAATTACATACAGAATTCCACCACCACTCAAACCGGCAGCAACTTTAACGTCTCCGGCACGGGCCGGGTCGGCGGTATCCTGACCGCGGCGCAATACAACATCGGTGCGAACCGCGTATTTGCGGCTCCGGGGATTGGCAACACCTTCGCGGGGGCGTCTGCCGGCAATTCTAACTCGACCGGTATCGGCAATTCATTCTTCGGCCAGAACGCGGGTGTCGCAAACACAACGGGGAGCAACAATTCCTTTTACGGCATGTCCTCCGGTTCGGCGAACGTCGACGGTGTGAGCAACAGCTTTTTCGGTTACGATGCCGGGGGCAACAACACGTCTGGCAGCAACAACGCCTTCTTCGGCGCTTTAAGCGGCGACGCCAACACCACGGGGGACAGCAACTCGTTCTTCGGTATGCAGTCCGGTTCGGCGAACACGGGCGGCAACGACAATTCGTTCTTCGGGCGATCATCGGGGATCACGAATACGCTTGGCTTTGAAAACTCGTTCTTCGGCCGCGCGTCGGGATTGCTGAATCTAACAGGTTACAGGAATTCGTTCTTCGGTATGGAGGCCGGACGAGCGAATTCCAGCGGCCACAGTAACTCGTTCTTTGGCCAAAAGGCCGGAACGGCGAATACGACCGGCGATTACAATTCCTTTTTCGGAATAAACTCGGGCGCCGCAAACACCACGGCTGTCGGCAACGCGTTCTTTGGCGCCAATTCGGGCGCTGCCAATACGACCGGGTTCAACAATGTGTTTTTCGGTTACGAATCGGGCGCGGCAAACACGACCGGTAACGTCAATACTTTCATCGGTTCCGGGGCGGGAAAGGCAAACACGATCGGCACTGATAACACTTTTGTCGGTACTGCGGCCGGTATCACCACTACCGATGGCATCGAAAATACCTTTATCGGACGAAGTGCAGGCCGATTGAACGTAACAGGACAGGGAAACACTTTCACGGGTTTCGAGTCCGGCAGAGCTGTTACCACCAGCTTCAATTCTTTCTACGGCTACAAGAGCGGCCTCAACACAACCACCGGTGCCAACAATTCGTTTTTCGGTGTGAACGCCGGTTTTAGCAATACCTCAGGGCAACTAAACACATTTGTCGGGCAAAATGCGGGTTTCGGAAATACTTTTGGAGACAGGAACGCCTTTTTTGGCAACACCGCTGGTTATGCAAACACCGGCGGTACTCGGAACACTTTTATCGGACAGCTCTCCGGGGCCAACAATACGACGGGTTCCAATAATACGTTGGTCGGCTACTCAACGGACGTGTTCTCGCAAGATATGACATTCGCAACCGCGATCGGCGCGGGAACGGTGGTTAACAGAAGCAACAGGGTCGCGATCGGGCGCGCGGAAGACGATGTATATATCAGAGGAACCGCTACGATTCTCGGCAACACTCTTGTGGATGGCGAGCTGACGGTGAATAGCTTCCTGAAAGTGACGCTTGGCAGCACGATTGGCGGCACTATTCCAGTATGTAAAAACGGCAATGATCGCTTATCGATCTGCCCGGCAGGCGCAATGATCCAGCGGTCCGAGATCGATGCCCTTAAGTCACAGATCGAACAGCAAAAAGCGTTGATCGAAAGTCTCAAACAGATCGTCTGTGCCCAGAACCCGCAGGCAGTGCCCTGCAGGGACGAAAAATAGGACGAGCGACGTTGGATCCAAGGCCGCTGCCGGCCGGGTCTCGCATTATCAAACCGGGAAAAATCATGTATCAATTTGTATCGAATCGAATATTGACCTTAATGTCAGGAGCGCTGGCGATCGCCTTCCTGGCCGCTCTTACACTTTTCCACGCGGAGCCAGCCGCGGCGGATCCGGTTTCCGGACATGCCGAAAGCCGCATATCCGAGAGCGCGCTTTCGGACACGGCCGAGGGGCGGCGTGCGTCCGTGGTTATACTGCTGGCGGACGAAGTCGACGTCAGCGCTGCGTACTCTATCAGGAATCACGACGCCCGCGGCCAGTATGTTTATGAACGGCTAGTACGGCACGCCGAAGAGACACAATCGGGGATCAGGGCGCTTTTGGCGTCCGAAAACGTGAATTACCGCTCCTTTTGGATAACTAACATGCTTGTGGCCGAGGTCGACCGTTCACTGCTGCTGCGGTTGGCCGAACGCTCTGAAGTAGCGTCTATCCATTCGAATCGTGGAAGCTTTTCAGCTGAACCCGCGGATTCAGGTATTTTGACGCCCGGCGATGAACTTGCGGCCGTGCCGGCGGCGGCAGAATGGAATATAACGAACGTTAACGCTCCCGGCGTCTGGTCTTTGGGATATACGGGGCAGGGAATCGTCATCGGCGAGATCAGCACCGGCGTGCGATGGACGCATGCTGCCATAAAAGCAAAATACCGCGGCTGGAACGGAACGACAGCGAGCCACGACTATAACTGGCACGACGCGGTAGTCTCCGGCGGCGGATCATGCGGCCCGAACACACCGCAGCCGTGCGACGACAACGGCAGTGGAACACACAATGTCGGCGTAATAATAGGGGACGACGGTTCGGCTAACCAGGTCGGCGTCGCTCCGGGGGCGAAATGGATCGGATGCAGAAGCTTGAACACCGGCAACGGCACGGTAATAACCTACCTTGAATGCCTGCAGTTCATGCTTGCTCCGACCGACAGCAATGGAATGAATCCTGACTCGACGCGGCGGCCGCATATCCTAAACAGTGTATGGGAGTGCACGGCGGCGAGCGGCTGTACGAACGGGAACGAACTGTCGACGGCGATGGGAAACCTCAGGGCCGCCGGTATATTCGTGTCCTCAGCCGCGGGCAACGACGGCCCTGCCTGCAGCACCATCGCGGGCCCGCCTGCAAGCTATCGGTCGGTCTTTACGGTCGGATCGATCACCAGCACGAACGCCCTGTCGTCTTTCAGCTCGCGGGGCCCGGTCTCCAGCGGCGGTTTGCTTCATTTGAAGCCAAATTTGACGGCACCCGGATCGAGCATCCGTTCGGCGACGAATACGAGTGATTCCGCCTATACTTCGTTCAGCGGCACGTCCCGGTCCGCGTCGCACGTTTCCGGTATTGTCGCTCTGCTGTGGTCGGCACGTCCGGAGATCGCCCGCGATGTTCTGGCGACCACGCGTGTGCTCCAGGGTTCGGCGAGCCCTTCCGTAACCCTAACAGCGCAAACCTGCGGAGGGATCTCATCGACACAGATCCCGAACTATTCCTTTGGCTTCGGCCGCGTCGATGCGCTGGCGGCGGTCAATTCGGCTGCCGCGCTCGCGAGTGTTCCGTTCGACTTCGACGGTGACAGGCGGTCGGACGTAGGCATATATCGCCCGAGCGTCGGCGAATGGTGGTATATGCCCAGCAGTTCCGGGTCGACGGCCGCCGCACAGTTCGGCGCGCCGGGGGACATAACCGTGCCTGCGGACCACACCGGTGATGGCAAAACGGACATTGCTGCTTTCAGGCCATCAACTGGCTTTTGGTATATCCTGCGGTCTGAAAATTATACGTTCTACGGATTCCCTTTCGGCGCGAACGGTGACATTCCCGTTCCCGGCGACTACGACGCCGATGGCAAATCGGATGCTGCCGTTTTTCGCACCTCCAATGGATATTGGTACATCGCGCTTTCCGGCGGCGGCAGCATAGTCACCCCGCTCGGTTTTGGGACCGACCGTCCTGTACCGGCGGACTATGACGCGGACGGGAAAACCGACGTCGCCGTATTTCGGCCTTCGAACGGAAGCTGGTGGATACGCCGCTCTGCAAGCGGCCAGATGCTAACGGCAACCTTTGGTACCGGCACCGATAAAGTGGTCCCGGCAGACTATACGGGTGACGGCGCCGCTGATATTGCAGTCTGGCGGCCGTCGAACGGGACGTGGTACGTACTGCGGAGCGAAAACTTTTCGTTCTATGCGGTTCCCTTCGGCATGGACGGTGATCTGCCCGCCCAGGCCGATTACGACGGCGACGGCAGGGCAGACACGGCCATCTTTCGGCCCTCGAACGGACTTTGGTACTTAAATCGCACCGCCGCGGGCCCATTAGCGCTGGCTTTCGGAACCACGGGCGATATGCCAATCGCGGGGGCGTATGTACGCTGACAATTCGAACAAATTGAAGATAAGTGGCAATGATCCAAAGCCGGATGCCCATCGCGTCCACCTCATAGGCCGCAAGGAGATGAAAAAAATGAAGTGCGTCATACTTTTGATCTTGCTCGCAGCGTGCTGTACAGCAGCGCAGACGGGCGGAACCTATTCGATCACCGAATCCGTCATCGCCGCCGGCGGAACCCAGGCGGCCAGCGGCGGGGGCTATGTGATGCAGGGGACGATCGGACAATCCGCCGCCGGAATGCAAAGCTCCGGCGGGCAATTCTCCGTCCGCGGCGGTTTCTGGTCAGAAGCTTTCGCCCCGACCGCCGCAAATGTCTCGCTTTCGGGAACGATCTCGCTGGACGATGACGGAATGCGGCGCGTACGGATCTTGGTCCAGAACCTCAGCACAGGGGTCGTCCGCAGCACCACGCCCAACCAATTCGGCAGCTATAGCTTCGACGACCTGGACATCGGGTTATATCTGATACGAATTGAAAGCGACGTTTTCCAGTTCGCGCCGAACGACGTCGTCATTACGATGATGGAAAATACTGAAGGAGTTAACTTTACCGGCACGCGTATATTCTGACCGCATTCCAAACTTATGTAATAGGCAGCCGTCGGGCGACCGGCGGCTGTAAATTTTTCGGATTCGACGGTCTCGATTTTCACGAAAGGTTCTGTGATATTAAATCCTCCTAAACTCGCAAACCGCGTCCGGTATTGAAATATTGTCTTTGTGCGGTAAACTTTAGTTTGCCCGCATTACGTTAGAACCCAATACAAGAAGTTATGGACAGGCGATCTTTTATTTCAAATCTGACGTTGTTTTCAGGAAGCTTGGCGCTCGCGTCATCGGCGCTCGGCCGACGCGCCGAAAACCTTGTTCATGCCGACGATCTTTCCGCGGTTCGCGCGACGGGCTACGGCGAATTGTTCCCGACGGCGACGAAGAACACCGGCGAGACGTTTCTTGCCTTACCGAAAGGCTTCGAATACAAGGTCTTCGGCAAGAAAGGTGCCGCCATGGCCGATGGCCACAAAACGCCCGCCGCGCATGACGGTATGTGGACGTTCAAGGTCAGGAACGAACTTCGGATCGTCCGTAATCACGAAGTTTCGGGCGGCAGTATCCCTCAACCGGGTTCCGCCATCGGCAGCGGCAGCCATTATGACGAAGCCGCGGGCGGCGGCACGACTACCCTGGTGATCGATCCGAAAACGCGAGACCTTCGCCGTGATTTCGTCAGCCTTTCCGGTACGCTGATAAATTGTGCCGGCGGCCCGACACCGTGGGGAAGCTGGATCACGTGCGAAGAGACGACGCTCGGGCCAACCGTCCGAACCCGTGCCGATGGGCGAAAGACGGGCGGCTTCGCAAAGCCCCACGGCTATTGTTTCGAAGTTCCCGCGTCCGCCAATTCCGCGGTCAATCCTGTACCGCTTAAGGGAATGGGCCGCTTTACGCACGAAGCCGTTGCCTTAGACGCACGCACCGGTATCGTTTACCTGACCGAAGATTACGGCGCAGCCGGTTTCTACCGCTTTATCCCGAATCGCAACAAGCACCTCGCCGCGGGCGGCGTACTGCAGATGCTGGCCATAAAGGACAAGCCGGAATACGACACGCGCAAAGGGCAGACACAGGGCGCAAGCTTTCCCGCCGTGTGGGTTACGATCGATAACCCAGACCCGGCCGAGGCCGATGTCGATCCGATGGCCGTTTACAAGCAGGGCAAGGCAAAAGGCGGCGCAGCATTCGCGCGGCTCGAGGGATGTTGTGCCGACGATAACGGAAATATCTATTTTATCTCGACCAGCGGCGGCGATAACGCCGGCGGCCAGATCTGGATCTACCGGCCCGAAAACAAGAACGAAGGCCGCCTGACGCTTGCGTTCCAATCGCCCGACCGTGAAATACTCGACATGCCGGACAACATCTGCCAGATGCCGAAAAGCGATCTGTTCTTTATCTGCGAAGACAGCGATTACATAGGCATCGGCGGCAGCCCGGACAATTACATCCGTATTCTCACGCCCAACGGCAAGATCGCCGATTTCGCCAAAAACATTGCCCCCGGATTCGAGAAAACCGAATTCGCCGGCACCACGTTTTCCAAAGACGGCAAAACGCTATTCCTTAATCTACAGTCCGTCGGCGCGACATTTGCGATCTGGGGCCAATGGGGCAAGTTCAGAGATTGAAATTTACAGGGATGAAAAGGATAAACAGGATCCGGTGTTTTAGGTCATATCTATCCCCTTCATCCCTGTAAAATCTTGATCCCGGCTGTGCAACGAAGTATCCGTTTCTTTTATACTTATAGGTATGGAACAAGCGGTCGAGAAATACAAGGTTTCCAACGAACCCTATTACCTTCCTATCCGGCAGGAAGTCGAACTGTTCGAAGCGGCATATGCGGCCAAGCTGCCCGCGATGCTGAAAGGCCCGACCGGCTGCGGCAAAACGCGCTTTGTCGAATACATGGCATGGCGTCTGAACCGGCCGCTCATAACCGTCGCATGCCACGAAGACCTCTCGTCCACCGATCTGGTCGGCCGTTTCCTGCTCGAAGGCGAAGAGACCGTCTGGCACGACGGGCCGCTGACCGCCGCCGTCCGCGCCGGCGCGATCTGCTATCTCGATGAGGTGGTCGAAGCGCGAAAGGACACCGTCGTCATCATCCACCCGCTGACCGACGACCGCCGCCGCCTCCCGATCGAAAAACGCGGCACTGTGCTCGACGCGCCGCCGGAATTCATGCTGGTCGTTTCCTACAACCCCGGCTATCAGTCAATTCTGAAGGACCTGAAACAATCGACGCGCCAACGCTTCGTCGCAATGGAGTTTGACTACCCGAACCCCGAAGCAGAGGCCGAGATCGTCGCCAAAGAAGGCGGCATCAACGTCGAAACAGCACAGGACCTTGTCAAGATCGGCCAGAAGGTGAGAAACCTTCGCGGCCACGGCCTCGAAGAAGGCGTATCCACCCGACTTCTGATCTACGCCGCCCAAATGATCGCAAAAGGCATTACGCCCATCGACGCTGCCGAGGTCGCGATCGTTTCGCCGATCACCGACGACCGCGAGCTGCAGCGAAGTATTAGAGAGATCGTGACGACGATAATCTAGAATCGGAACCCTAGAGACACGTCATGGTAAAATTTCAATGTTTTGGCTCTTAAGGTGTCATAATCCCAAACCTCGAATGGCCGCCCCATCATGTCGCGCGTATCCACGAGCGAAGAACAGGGTGACCGTTCGTTCGATAAAGATATGAAAAAAGTCATCCTCGAAATTTTCTCCGATTACGTCTGACCGTTCTGTCGGCTGGCGGAGCCCGCTGTTGACGAATTGAAGAAGTGGGACCCGGACGTCGAGATCATTTGGCGCTCCTTCGAGCTGCGTCCCGAACCGGTCCCGACGCTCGATCCAAATGGCGAATATATCCAGCGTGCCTGGCAGCAGTCGGTGCTTCCGCTCGCCGAACGTCTGGGCGTCCCGATGGTCCTGCCGCCCGTACAGCCGCGTTCCCGCCTCGCACACGAAGCTACGCACTGGGCACGGTCCCAAGGCAAGGGCGATGAATTTCACACGCGCGTTTTCGAGGCATTCTACGGACGCGGCGAAGACATCGGCGATATCGAAGTCCTGATCGGCATCGCAAAAGGCCTCGGCCTCGAAACCGAAGCGCTCCGCGACTCGCTCGGCCGCCATGAATTTCTCGAATCCGTTTTGGCCGACCAAACGGAGGCCCACGATCTCGGGTTAGGCGGGGTTCCGGCATTTGTCGCTGACCGCCGTGCCGCTCTCAGCGGCGTCCAATCGGCCGACAGCCTTCGAAAATTGGTCGAACACGCTCGGCAATAATTCGGTCTCGAAGCGTCATATTTAAGACCGCGGCAGTTTCAACTTGAATGCGGTCGATCTCTTTACTATTTCACGGCCCAAAACTTAAGGAGGAACAGTATATGGACGACGCCACAAAAACATCTTTAAAGGCCGAGCTTAGCCTGATCAAAGGAATGATCCCCGCAGCGGCAAGCATGACCGCCACTATGCAGCAGAGTACATTTCCGGTCGCGGGCTCGATGGTCAACATTCATAGCCTGCCGATGGCAGCACAGGCCATCAAATTACAGAACGACAGCCTGACCAAGATCGTCGGCCTGCTGGAAAAGATCGTCGACGCTTCATAGTTTCCGCCCGCCACCGGGTGGAACTCAAAACGATCGCCTTTATGAAAAATCGAATCGATCGCCGCGATTTTCTGAAAATTCTGGGCGCAGCATCCGCCGGGATCGCGTTCGCCCCGAATGTTCTTTCTCAACGCCGAGCGAAAACAGCCGTTGTCATCGGCGCGGGGTTCTCCGGCCTCGCCGCCGCGCATAAATTAAAAGCGGCCGGCTGGAACGTGACCGTTCTCGAAGCGCGAAATCGCATCGGCGGGCGCGTTTTTTCCCACAAATTTCCGGGTACCGATCTTGTCTGCGAACTCGGCGCCGAATGGGTCGGCGAGAGCCACGAACGTATCAAGGCGCTCTGCAGCGATTTCAATATCCCGCTGCAGAAACACCAGTTCGAAGACCGCCTGCTCCGCGACGGCCGCGTTTACCGGCCCGGCGAATGGGGCTTTTCGCCGCAGGCGAAGACGGCTTTCGAAAAGCTGATCAAAGCCTACGAGAAATTCACGCCGCGACAGCAGGCCGCGCTCGATAAATACGATTGGTGGACCTATCTTGAAAAAATCGGCTTTTCCGAAGACGATCTGCGCCTTCGCGACCTGATGGACAGCACCGATTTCGGCGAATCCATCCGCCACGTCTCCGCATTCGCCGCCCTTGCCGAATACGCCGAATCCAGCCCGAAAAACGAGATGGATTACAAAATGACCGGCGGAAACTCGCGGCTGGTTGAAGAATTCGCCCGCCGTATCGGCCCCGACAACATCCGTCTCGGCACCTTCATCACCGATATTACCCAGACCAAAGGCGCCGTAACCGTCGGGACCGAAAGCGATACCTATCGTGCTGACGCCGTCGTCTGCACCGTTCCGATTCAAAGCCTTTTGAAGATAAAGTTCGATCCGCCGCTGCCCGCCGCACAGCGCGAGGCCGCCGAACGCCTCACCTACGCCCGGATCTGCAAGAACAGCGTTCTCTACGACGAACGCTTCTGGCGCGACGAGGATTTTTCAATGGTCTCCGACGCCACATCGCACTATTATTTTCACAGTACCCAGAACCAGCCCGGCCGCCAGGGGATCCTTACCTCCTATGCGATCGGCGAGAAAGCGGACGTGCTCGCTTCGCAATCCGACCCGCGCCGCATGCGGATAATAACGAATGACCTCGTCGACCTCGACAAAAACGCGCCCGCGCTCGCTCGCGGCATCGCGTCTTTCGCCTGGCAGCGCGACCCCTATACCGACGGCGCCTACGCCCTCTACAAACCCGGCCAATGGTTCGGCATCCGGCCGATCCTGCAGCGCCCGCACGGCAAGGTCCTCTTCGCCGGCGAACACCTTGCCGACTGGCAGGGCTTCATGGAAGGCGCTATCGAGACCGGCGAATCCGCCGCAGCCCTCTTGTCGTGAGCCTTGGGAAAAGAAGTGGGGGAGTGAAGGAATACGAGAGTGAAGGAGAAAATCAATTGCCACTAGCTAAAGCCGGCGGGTAAGGCAAACAAATGCCCCGGCTTTAGCCGATCTGAAATTCAATGCTCTAGCAAGGGACAATCAAAAGATGAATACCTGCGGCATTGATTTTCTCCCCTGCACCCCTACTCCTCCACTTCCCCCACTTCCCCCACTCCTCCGCAATATTTAACATTCATTTAACTCTCAATTCACGCCTCGTTAATATCCCGGCAATATCCTTACGTTTGCTTACCGGAATTTTCAAAAGGATTTTATAAGGGCAGAATCTTCGGCCGCGGCCGATGAAAACTGTCGCCTATCCATTTTTTAGAAGTTTTAACGAGGAATTTATGAGATCGAATCTATCCAAAGTGCTTTTTTCGCTCGTCTTCGCCATAATGGCCGCGAGCGTCTCATTCGCACAGGCGGGCGCAACCATCAGCGGCAATGTCGCCGACTCCGTGGGTGCAGTCGTCCCTGGGGCGACCGTGAAGGTGAAATCCACATCGACCGGTTCCGAGCGTACGGCCACTGCGTCGAGCGAAGGATTTTATACCGTTACCCAACTACAGCCCGGCAATTACAGCATTACCGTAACACATGCCGGTTTTAAGACCGCCAAGATCGAATCGATCGAACTTGGAGCTAACCAGACCCGCACCGCCAACATCACGCTCGAAGCAGGCGCGATCGACGCCGTTGTCGATATTACAGCCAGCGACATCAGCGCGGCGACCATCGACCAGAGCTCGAACCGCCTCGGCGTCAACATAACCGCGCGCGAGGTCGAAGAGCTTCCCGTCAACGGCCGCAATTACTCGCAGCTGTACATTAACGCTCCGGGTGCGACGAATACCGGCACCGGCAATTTCGGCGATCTTCGCTTCAACGGGCGTGCCAACCAGCAGAACCAGACGCGGCTCGACGGCATCGAAGCCACCGCGATCTTCGATTCGTCGCCGGGTTATGTCACCGTTCAGGGTTCACAGTTCCGTTTGCAGACCTCGATCGAGAATATCCAGGAATTCCGCGTGGATTCGTCTAACTATCCCGCCGAATACGGAACGGGAACGGGCGGCCAGATCAACGTGATCGGCAAGAGCGGCAGCAACCAATTTAAGGGCGCTCTGTTCTACTACCTGCGCAACGACGTTTTTGACGCACGCAACTTCTTCGACAAAGGCGACAAATCCCCGCTTCGCCTGAACCAGTTCGGCGGCAGCTTCGGCGGCCCGATCATCAAGAACAAGCTCTTCTTTTTCGGAAGCTACGAAGGCCTTCGGCAGCGTGCGGGCATCAACGTGATCGAAACGACGCTCTCGCCCGTTGCACGTGATTTCATCAATTTTTACGGCACGCCCGACCCGCGCGGCGAAGCGGCACGAATCGCTCTCGGAAACATCAGTGCGGCGGATGCGACCGCTGCCATCCCGCGCATTCAGGCGCTTCGCGCGACCGGTGTCATCAATACGTTCCCGGTCGGTTTCGGCCCGCTGCTCGGCATCGGCGGCCTGACGAACGTCGGCCAGGTCGTTCAGGTCAATCGTTCTGCTGAACTGGACGAGGACGCGTTCAGCTTCCGCATGGATTATAAGATCAGCGACAAATTCAATCTTTACGGACGCTATCAGCGTAACCGCGGCGATCTTCTTTCGCCCGACGGCGCGAGCGGACGTTTCGTTTCGGCGGGCCAGAACCCCGACAACTTTGTTGTTTCGCTGTCGCAGGTTTACGGAAACGTCGTCAACGAATCCAAATTCGGATTCAACCGTGCACCCACAGACCTGTCGACCGTCGTTCCGAACGTCACCGGCCTGAACGGGTTCGATCTTACGAAAACGTCGCTGCGTCTGACGGGTAACATCGTCAGTCCCGGCGTCAACGGCGGCGCATCGACCGGTTTCACCGAACCGGGCGGCTTGACCCGCCAATCGTCCGCAGGCAACGGCCGTGCACAGCCCATTCGCCCGACCAGCTTTTCATACATCGACAACGTGTCGTGGACCAAGGGCAATCACAGCTTCAAATTCGGGGGCGAGGTTCGCCAGCTCAAGGTTGATTTCGACCAACTTGGCGGCATCACCTACAGCTACGGCAACGTTACCGATTTTCTGCTTAACAGGAATCTGACCGCCGCATTCATCGGCGACATGTCGCTGCCCGGCAATTTTTCGGTCGCGACCGATCCGATCACCACCATCGAACGCCCGTTCGACGGCCTCAGCCAGGGCCGCCAGCATTACATCATCGGCTACGCACAGGACGAATGGCGCATTCGCCCGAACGTCGTCTTCAGCTACGGCATGCGGTACGAATACTATTCGGTCAACAAAGAAAAGAACGACCGCGCCGTATTATTCGACGCCGCGACCGGCAGGCTGATGCCTCCGGGAACGGACCTTTACCGCACGAGCAAGAACAACTTCGGCCCGCGTCTCGGCTTTACCTGGGCGCCGGAATTCCTCGGCGGCAAGACCGTCATCCGCGGCGGCGGCGGCCTTTATTACGGCCCCGGCCAGTACGAAGATCTCATCCAGCCGATCGAGAGCAACGTTTATCGCAGCAGCCAGTCGATCGCCTCCGGAATGACGACGACGACCAGCGACACGGTATCGACCATCGGCGGCATCCAGACCCGCTTCACGCCGCGTGCCTATGACGTCGAAGGCTATGTCGTCCCCGAACGCGTCGGCCAATACGGCATCTCGGTCCAGCACGAACTGCCCGGCAGCACTGTACTGACCGTCGGCTATGTCGGGTCGCAGGGGCGCAACCTCTTCCTTCGCAGCATCACCAACCGCATCCTGCCCGGCAGCGCGGTAATCCAGAACGGAGCGGCTCTGCCCGTAGGCGTCGGCGTCATCACACGCTGTTCGGTCGCACCCGTCAACGGCACGTGCCCCGGCGCGATCGCCGGCGTAACGACCGTTCGCGAATTCGACATTGTCGGCAAGGCTCTCTCGGGCGGCGTGATCGTGGACAATCCCACATCCGTGCTGCAGCCCTTCGGCGAGATCGATTATAAGACCAGCGGCGGCCGTGACCGTTACGACGCTCTGCAGATCCTGATCAACCGACGGTTTACCGACGGCCTGACGCTTAACGCCCAGTACCAGCTCGGTAAGTCCTACGGCAACACGCAGGGTTCCAACGAAGCAACGACGGCGCAAAACCCGTACAGCTTCGAAGAAGAGTTTGGCCCGAATACCTTCGACATTCGCCACAGCGCGAACATCACCGCCTTGTACGAAATCCCGTTCGGCAAGGGCCGCACGTTCGCCCTGAACGGCATCGCGGACGCGGTCCTCGGCGGCTGGCAGGTCGGCGGCGTTTACAATGCCCGCGCCGGCTCGCCGATCACGGTCGCGATCACGCGTCCCGACACGGTGTTTCAGTGCAACAATTCGGCGGGCTGCGTGCTCGGCGGAAACAGCGTTCCGAACGGCTTCGTCGTCTCGGCCCTTCCCTCGGGAACGAACTCGGGCTTTATCGGCGTCATCAACACGCCGGGCGGAAACGCCTCGCGCAACACGCGCCGGCCGGACCTGCTGCCGGGCGTCAACCCGTTCCTCGACCTTGGCAACGGGATGCGCTACCTGAATCCGGCGGCGTTCGCCATGCCGGCCCCGGGAACCTACGGCAACCTGCCGCGCAATTTCCTGAAAGGCCCGACCTTTCACCAGTTCGACCTGACGCTGCAAAAGCGTTTCCGGTTCACCGAAACCATGAACCTCGAATTTCGCTCGGAGATCTATAACCTCTTCAACCGCGCGAACTTCGCCAACCCGGTCGCGACGCTCCCGAGCCTGCTTGGCACGTCCGCCACTTCCGTACAGCCGGGAACGCCGTACACCGTCTCAAACGCAGGCTCGTTCGGCAACATCACCAGCACCGTCGGACGCACCGTCGGACTCGGCACCAACCGCCAGATCCAATTCGCGCTCCGGCTAAACTTTTGATCTCCTGGGACAATTTGGGGAACAAAGAACAAGGGGGACAGAACAAGAACAAGGGGTAATCAGCAACAACAACCAAAATAGGGAGCGCCGAACGCGCTCCCTTTTTTGGTATGCCATGTTCTCACATCCGAACTATTCCGCGTAACTAACCCTTCTGATAAAATTGAAACATCGAGTACGTACGAGATAAACGATCACCGACCCCGAAGAACGAAGCAGTTTCGCGCGTGATGAGCGCAAACCGCGCTAAGGACACCAAGCCCGAGGTGATGCTTCGTAAAGCCCTATGGCATGCCGGCCATCGCGGTTATCGTCTCCACTATAAAAAGGTCCCAGGCCGCCCCGATATCTCGTTCGTTTCAAAAAAGCTCGCCATATTCGTCCACGGTTGCTTCTGGCACCGCTGTCCAAAATGTAATTATTCCCTTCCAAAAACCAACACCGAATTTTGGCATGCCAAGTTCGAGCGCAACACCGCTCGCGACGGCAAGAAAAAGTCCGACCTCAGAAAACTCGACTGGCGAGTGATCACGATTTGGGAGTGCGACATTCGTGCCGATCTTCGTTCTATTCTTATCAAGATTAATGCCGAGTTAAGCTAATTCTGCACCAGTATTTAAGTCCGACCAAAAGCGCTCCCCTTCGGCATAACGGTGGCTAAAAAGTCGATTTTGGACTATTCCAAATCGGACTATACCTTCCTGTTAGCACACAATCACAAATGGAAAAATCTATCTATTCAAAGGAGTACTCCCTATTCCTCGAACAACTCCGTAGCGCCCGCGAGGAGCAGGGTTTAAGTCAAACCGAATTGGCCCAACGCCTCGGAACAACTCAAAGCTTTATCAGTAAGGTCGAACGCGGCGAACGGCGGATTGACATTGTCGAACTCCGCGCATTTTGTTCAGCCCTGGGTATCGGATTTGGAAGTTTCGTTTCAAGGATTGAAAAGGCCGTCGACGGTAAATGAGCAAGAAGAACGACATAAGAGTTATAGAATTATTTGCCGGAGTTGGAGGGTTTCGCCTAGGGCTCGAGCGCGCTTCAGACCGCTTCAAGATTGTTTGGAGTAACCAGTGGGAACCTTCGACAAAGGTTCAGCATGCCTCGGATATCTACGTAAAGAATTTTGGACCTGAAAATCACTGCAATGCGGATATCTCCAAGATTCCCACCGTTTCCATTCCCGATCATGATCTTCTTGTCGGCGGTTTTCCTTGTCAAGACTATTCTGTAGCACGAACGCTGAATCATGCAAAAGGGCTAAAGGGAAAGAAAGGTGTCCTGTGGTGGGAAATTCATCGGATACTTGAGGACAAGCGGCCCAGATACGTCTTCCTTGAAAATGTCGATCGTTTGCTTAAATCTCCTGCTTCTCAGCGTGGACGTGATTTCGCGATTATGCTGGCGTCCCTTTCCGACCTTGGTTATATGGTCGAGTGGCGTGTGATAAACGCTGCGGACTATGGCATGCCGCAGCGGCGTCGACGGATTTTCATTCTCGCCTATCACCTAGATACGGAAATTTACGCCGACTTTGTAACTGCTCCGAAGCCGTCCGATTGGCTTAAAAAAGGAGGTGTCTTTGCTCAAGCCTTTCCCATCAAGATTGATGATTGGGACGCTCCCGTACAATTCAAGATTGAAGGCGAACTCGATTACATTACGGAACATTTCAATCGCGTCCATATGCCGCCGCAGCTAGCTCTGTTCGACGTGGGTGACGTATTCGAACGTTTTCGTCATTTTAGTCCGTTCAATAATTCAGGTGTGATGTGCAATCGCGACGTGTTCACGGTCAGCACAGAGCCGAATTACCACGGTGAAAAAACCACTTTACGGGATATTATCCTTACAAACGGAGACGTTCCCGCCGAATATTTCGTTGATTCAGAGAGTTTGGACCGCTGGGCGTACCTCAAAGGCGCGAAGAATGAACCGCGTCGAAACAAAGCTACGGGCTTTGAATATCAGTACAACGAAGGGCCAATGTTGTTCCCCGACCCACTGGACCGACCTTCGCGGACAATCATCACTGGCGAAGGTGGACCGTCACCGTCACGATTTAAGCACGTTATTTGCACACCCGAGGGAAGGCTCAGACGGTTAACGCCGGTGGAGCTCGAAAGATTGAACATGTTTCCCGACAATCACACAGAAGGCGTCTCGGATATTAGACGTGCGTTCTTCATGGGTAACGCCCTAGTTGTTGGAATTGTTGAGCAACTTGGCCGAGAAATAATTAAAAGGAGAAAATAATGCCCCAATATTTCGAGGTTGTTAAGACAGAGATAGCCGAGGTGTACCTTGAGCCGAAGTATAGATTTGAGATTCCGCGGTTTCAGCGGAACTACGCATGGGAAGAATCAAATGTGCAGGAGTTCTGGGATACCATCTTCTGTGAAGACCCGGTTTTTCTCGGCACGATCATTTTCAATAATCAGCGAAAAGACGCTGATATTCTTGAGATAATTGACGGTCAGCAACGTTACTTAACGATAAATATTCTTGGCGCTGTTATACGTGATTTTTGCATTGAAAAGCATGCCGAATATAACGATGAAGACTTCCTGACAATTGCTCGCGGCGTTACCAAGCAATTAATTGGCAAAGAGGATCCGTACAACAACTCGCGGTTCGAGTTCTACCTGAAGCCAGGTGACAGTATCGCTCAATTCTTTCATGACTACATCCAGGACTTTGATGGCCCTAAGCGAATTACGGACGGAACAAAGGCAAAACGTGGAACGGAGGAAGATAGGGTAAAGAGAGCTTACTTATGTTTCCGTACCGCCCTCGATTCCGCCGTTGATCGCGTCGAATCGGTGGCGGATAAGAAGAGTTTCTTGATTGACCTGGTCCGGAGAAGGTTGGGGAAGCACTTCTTCGTTCGTATTGAAATTGCAGATGAGGACCTAGCATATGAAATATTTGAAACCGTAAATGCAAAAGGTGTCGAACTAAACGTTGCTGACCTCGTCAAGAATCAGATTTTTCGTCACGTAATTGGCGGCGACGGAGTTTACGAAGATAAGGCCAAAGCACTTTGGGGTGACATCTTGGAAGCGGTTGATTCATGCGGTTTATCCATTAAGGATTTTTTGAGCTATTACTGGAGTTCAAAGCACGAGTATGTATCAGAACGGCGGCTTTATAGGACAATCAAGGATCGACTTCAGGATGATTCTGATCGATGGACTGCATTTTTAGAAGATCTTCATCGTAACGCGGGATTGATGAAGACGATTTTCACCGGGGATGTATCTGAAATTTCGCAATTGCTTCAAGACCAAAACGAGGCTTTGAGGTGTTTTGAGAGTCTGAGAATTCTACGCAATACAAAAGCGAAGACTTGGGCGATTCTTTATCTATGTCTTTTTCGAAACCTAAAGCACAACGATGGTTCCAATCTTGGAATGCCATTAAGAATGGGCTCTCGATGGGAAATTATCGCAAAGTTTACTTTCGTTTATTTTCAAGTAATGGGTTATCCGGGGAACTGGTATTTTAGCTTAGTTTGTGATTTTTGCCGGAGTATCGAAGAATATTCGCGGCTAGGGATGGATTCTAGTGCCTTCGCCAGTCTTTTCTCAGAAAAACTGTTTGTTCCTTTCGACTCGAAGCTTCCTAAAACACTTGAGAGCTTTACTGATGAATTCGTGACAATTTCCTACAAGTCGGATCAACGATCAAGAGTATTGATTCGCTACATACTCAGTACTATTGAACAACACCTTGGAGGGAAGTATTACGAGGGCTTCGATGAAAACAAGGTTAGTATCGAACATATTCTTCCCCAAACCCCCAACGAATGGGGATTAACGAAAACTGAGATCCGAAAGCACGTCAATCTTATCGGAAACCTCATTCTAATTGGAAAACGACTCAACGGCGCAGCTGGAAACCGGCCCTTTGATGAAAAGTTAGTGGAGTTCGCCAACTCACAGATGCACTTAATTCGACAATTTACTGAGCGGGTCAAGAGTGACCAATGGGACTTTGGCGCGATTCCGGGGCAACGAAGTTTTGCTCCGATTGACCTTCGCGGAAAAGAGTTAGCAGAAATCGGATTCAAGATTTGGGTCACTGACCTTCGGCAAAATATGGGTTTTGCAAACTAATATTGGAGGCAATAGGGATGACATCGAGTCTCGAACATAAGATTGAACAGCATTTCCGGGAATACTACGACATGACGGAAGGCGAATTGTTTGACGTCTTACGCCTCACTCCCACGTTCGCAAAAAGCAGGCTTCACCTAATAACCAAAGGAATCATTGAACGATTCGAAGACCCGAGAGCGTTTGCGGGCGAGGACTTTGAATTAAAGACTGTGCGATTTGAATCCGATGGATCTTTGAAAGAGAGCATGTCGTTCAAGCAAATTGACTATGAAGAAATTATTCATGAAGAATGGCAAAGTTCTTATTGGCACCTTACACTAAGAAAGAGATTCATGTTCGTCATATTCCAAAAAGACGGGCAACAAATCGTCCGTCTTCAAAAAGTTAAGTTCTGGTCAATGCCCGAGACGGATCTCGAAACGGCCAGACAATTCTGGGAACATACGCGGCGGAACATCCAAGCTAACGACTTTGAACACTTCATTGCCCAATCAGACGATTACATTTGTCATGTTCGACCTAAAGCGCGAAACAGTCGAGACCTGGCGCCGACTGCTAACGGTGGCGTTGCCAAGAAGAAGGCATACTGGCTCAATTCTGACTACATCCGACAGGTGATAAAATCGTAGGTGTTCGACATTTTGGCAATAAGGAACCCTGTTAGGAATGAGAGTTCTTCTTGGGAAAGGTTCCGCTCGGTGCGAAGTTGTCTGATTCTCTTACCAAATTCTTCGATCAGAATTTGATTCAGCATTGAGATCAAACTATACGGATTGTATGCAGCAGATCAACATACAATAAGTATCGGCGGGCGATCGAGGATTCTATAGAGAATAAAAAAGCCGGCGCCGTATTCGGC
>JAEZIT010000031.1 GCA_023436495.1 Acidobacteriota bacterium | reverse complement strand
TGTCGGCAGCCTTCTAGAGGTGGGCACCGGATTTCATAATGAATTGTCGGGACGCGAAAATATCTACCTGAACGGCGCGATCTTGGGTATGAAACGTACCGAGATCGAAAGTAAATTCGACGAGATAGTCGCATTTTCCGAGATCGAAAAATTTCTCGACACGCCCGTGAAACATTATTCGAGCGGGATGTATATGCGCCTCGCTTTTGCGGTCGCCGCGCATCTCGAACCTGAGGTCCTGATCGTGGACGAAGTGCTCGCCGTGGGCGACGTGGGTTTCCAGCGAAAATGCCTCGCGAAGATGCGCGACGTTGGGCAGTCAGGGCGAACGGTCCTTTTTGTTTCGCACGACATGAACGCGATCACACGTCTCTGCAGTCGTGTTATATGGATGAAGGAAGGCCGAATTCATCGCGACGGCGAAGCGAGACAGATTGTCGGCGAATATCTGCACGAACAATCGCGCACCGGCGCGGAGCGCCGTTGGGACGACGCGGCGTCGGCTCCGGGTAACGAGGTTTCGCGTATACGGAGTGTCCGTGTGATCGATGCGGACAATGCGACGGTCTCCTCCGCCGACATTCGCCGTCCGGTCGGCGTCGAGCTGACCTACGACGTTACATCACCGGGAAAGGTTATCGTTCCGAACATCCATTTCTACAACGAACAGGGCATCTGTATCTTCATCACGCACGATTGGGAAGGCGGCTGGCGAAACAAACCGCGCGACAGCGGGACATACAAGAGCACGGTCTGGATCCCGGGAAACTTTCTTGCCGAAGGGACGGTCTTCGTAACAGCGGCCGCCACGACTTACGAACCGATGCAGGTCCATTTCGTCGAACGCGACGTCGTCAGCTTTAACGTCGTTGACAGCCTCGAGGGCGATTCCGCACGCGGTGATTATGCGGGCCTTCTGCCCGGCGTGGTGCGTCCGGTCCTGAAATGGGAAACCGAGGTCAAGGGCTGACGGCCTTCAGATAAAAACACGCCTGGTCGCCGCGGCCCTCTGCATTCAATTCCTCGGCCTTTCTCTCCCATTCCGCGATTTGTTCCGCCGTAAAAATGCTTGCCGAGATGTCGCCGCTGTACGCCTGCGGATCGTTCATCGCGATGCTTCGACGATACTGTTCGCTGCCCCAGAACTGGAACGCTTCCGAATCGTACGTGACCTTGGCGACGGTAAATCCGCATTCCTCGGCCAATGAGCGAAAAGCGCGTTCGGTATAAAGGAACAGATGCCGCGGCGGGTCGAGCTGCACCCAATCAGTACCGTATTCTGCCCAAGCCAGATTGACGACCGGAATGCGGATCAGGCAAGTGCCGCCCGCCGCGAGCAGCCTGCGGATTTCTGTCAGGGCCTTTCGCGGTTCGGGCAGATGCTCAAAAGAATGGTGCAGCATTATCAGGTCAAACGCGGGTTCGAGTTGTTCGAGCGGCAGTTTGTGTATGGTAATTCCTTCGGGATGGTGGATCTCGCCGTCGATAAACGCGTCTGCTCCGGTGAGGGCGCGAAAGCCGAAGAGATGAAGTATGCGAAGAAGCTCACCCGCGCCGCAGCCGAAATCGAGAATGCGTGAGCGAAAATTAAGGCCGAGGAGCGGTTCGCGGAGCGATGCGGGAAAATGCCCGGCAAGCCACGGCCGTTTGCCTGCGGCCCAACGGCCAATGGCTCCGCGTCCCTCAACGAAATACCGGCCGATCTCGCGCACGGCAAAGCGCCGCTGAATTGACGATGTCAGTTCGGCAACGGCGCCCGCTGATGCGAGCGAATAGTAATCCTTCGGGTAATATTTCGAGAGATCGGGAACCTCGACGATCTGCACCGTGCCGCAGCGTCCGCATTCCAGATAATCGAATTCGTCACGCGTGCCGAACATCATTTCACGCGCCGTATGAATTCGGTTATTTTCGGAATTTCCGCAAATGCGGCAGGAATTCGGCATACCGGTTTAATAAGTAAATCAAAAAAATGATAACTTGTGAAATACTTCCTTGTATCCGCGCCGGCGCCGCCGGCCTCTGAGTAAATGAATTCTTTCCGTAAAAAAGCTGGGCGTGCGATCGAGATCCTGCGCGAATCGGGCATTCGCGGGCTGCGGCGCTCGGCGTACTGGAACTATTGGAAGATAAATGAACAGCGTAAATATCAGCGCTGGATCAGGAAGAACGCGATCGATCGAACACGCCTTGACGAGATAAGAAACGAGATCGATAAAATGGCGGTGCGGCCGCTCATTTCTGTAGTGATGCCGGTTTACAACGTCGATGAAAAGTGGCTGCGCCTCTGCATCGGATCGGTCACGCGGCAGATCTATCAGAACTGGGAACTATGCGTCGCCGACGACTGTAGCCCGAGCCCGCATATAAAAAAAGTACTAGCGGAGCTTGCCGCCGGCGACGGCCGGATAAAGGTCGTTTACCGCCCCGAGAACGGCCATATCTCCGCAGCGTCCAATTCCGCTCTCTCGCTTGCGACGGGCGAATTTACTGTGCTGCTCGATCACGATGACGAACTCTCGCCCGACGCCCTGTTTTACGTTGCGAAAGAGATCGCCGAACATCCGGAAACGGCGATGATCTACAGCGATGAAGACCTGATCGACGAAAAAGGCCGGCGGTTTGAGCCGAAATTCAAGCCCGATTTCAGCCGCGACCTGTTCTATTCGCTCAACCTGATCACTCATCTTTCCGCTTACAGAACCGAATTGCTGCGAAAGATCAGCGGATTTCGCATCGGGCTCGAAGGCAGCCAGGATTACGACCTTGCCCTGCGGGTGATCGAACAGATCGACGAAGATCAGATCCGCCATATTCCGCGCATCCTTTATCATTGGCGGGCGATCCGCGGTTCGGTCGCTTTCAGCGGTGACGAAAAACCCTACGCCCACGAGCGCGCCCGCGAAGCTCTGCGTTCGCATTTCGAGCGCACCGGGAAGCTTGTCCACGTCGAACAGACGATCTACAACCTGCACCGCGTTCGGTACGTGCTGCCTGAAACCCCGCCGAAGGTGAGTCTCGTCATTCGGGCCGCAGCTTTCAGTGGCGATATGGAAGACGCTGTCGCTGCATTTGCCAACGCAACGGCGTACCCGAATTACGAAATAATTATTGTCACCAATGACGCGGTGCGCGGGCCCGTTACAATTTCGGGTCGCAGCGTCAGTTATTTGAAAAGCCTGGGATCGGCCGCTGCCGACATGAATGAAGCCGCATCGCGATCGAACGGCGAAATTCTCTGCTTCACGGACCTGTCGCTGATGCCTTTGAACAAGGATTGGCTTACCGAGCTATGCCGTTTTGCCAACCAACCGGAGATCGGCCCCGCGGGTGCAAAATTGCTGACTTCAGACGGGTCGACGCTCACCGGCGGGATCATCATCGGAGCCGGCGGCGCGGCAAGTGCGGCATATAGCGGATTTCCGCGTGATTTCGGCGGTATCATGGGTCGAAATGTGCTGCCCGGGAATTTCGCCGCCGTTTCGGCGGGTTGTTTCGCCGTTAGAAAGGAACTATTCGCAGAAGCCGGCGGATTCGACCCTGAACCGTTCCCGGATCATCTTTTCGATGCCGATCTTTGCCTGCGAATTGGCGAAATGGGGCACAGGATAGTCATGACGCCGTTTGCCGAACTGATCTGTGCCCGCGGCCGCATTCCGGAATGCGCCGGCAAGCCCGACGACGGCGAGGCCGATCGGTTCAAGGTCAAATGGAAAAAATACATCGGCCGTGATCCGTTCTATAACCCTAACCTGTCACGAAAGCACGCCGATTTTTCGATCGATGCTTAACGTTTTTTATATACGCCGCCCGATCGCAAAGACCTTGATCAAAGCGAGCCCGGCAATAAATCCTCCGATATGCGCGGCATACGCGACGCCGCCCGAACCGGCCGGAGTAAGGTAACCGATAACGATCTGATAGACGATCCAGATGCCGAGCGCAACATACGCGGGCACGGTCGTCAGAAAATTGAAGATTATCGCCCGGACCTGACGTGTCGGAAATAACAGCAGATATCCGCCCATCACGCCGGAGATGGCGCCTGATGCACCGAGCATCGGGATCACCGAATCGGGGCCCATCAATATCTGCGCGATCGCCGCCGCCAAACCGCATACGATGTAAAACGCCGCAAATCGGATGTGCCCGAGCAGGTTTTCCAAATTGTCGCCAAAAATGAACAGGAACAGCATGTTTCCGAACAGATGCATGATGTCGCCGTGCATGAACATCGAGCTCAGAAAATTGAAATATACCGGCAGAGCTGACGGATACAGCCGTACCTCGCCGACGTTCCCAAACGCATCGCGGACCAATTGGACACCGGCGAGATCTACGCCGCTCGTGACTTCCTTCGGCACAAGCGAATAAGCGTAGGAAAACGCTTCGTTGCCGCCTAACCCCTGCAGCAGCACGAACACCAGCACATTCAAGCCGATGAACATGTAATTGACCACCGGTGTGATGGTACGGTCGGAATTATCGTCGCCGATCGGAAACATTCAGGTTCCTCCTCCTAATTGTTGCAGCTTATTGCATTCTACACTTAGGAAAGGGATACGGTGAAGATTTTTGTTTTGCGGAATGATAGAAAAAAGGCCCCGCGACCGCGGAGCCCTTGATTTAGCCTTTAGCCGATGCCGGCGTCTTCCTGAACCTGCAGCAGCTCATAACCCTCGCTGCGTGCGACGAATGTCGCGGCGGTCAGGTCGCCGACCACGTTCAGCGTCGTGCGGCACATATCCAGAATACGGTCGACGCCGAGAATAATCGCGATCAATGCCGGATCGATATTGATCATCGCGAGAATTCCGATAATGAACGGGATCGAACCCGAGGGAACACCGGCCGTGCCGATGCCGCCGAGGATCGCCATATAAACGACCATCAGCTGAATCCCGAGCGACAGGTCGACGCCGGCAAGCTGGGCGAGGAACAAGACGGTCACGCCCTCATAAAGCGCCGTGCCGTTCTGGTTCGCCGTAGCACCGACGGTCAGCACAAAGCTGTTGATCTCCTTCGGCACGCCAAGATTTTCCTCAGAAACGCGCAAGGCCGTCGGCAGTGTCGCATTCGACGACGACGTCGAGAATGCCGTCACGATGACCGTTCGTATACGGCGGAAAAACTCCATCGGGTTGATCTTCGAAAGGAACCAGATCGACAGCGAATATACACCGAAGAAATGCAGGCTCAGGCCGAGAAGCACCGTGACGACAAACCATGCAAGCGATTGGAGCAGGTCGAGGCCGAATTGGGCAATATTGTTAAACAGCAGGCACGCCACTGCGTATGGCGCAAACTTCATGATGATATCGATTATCTTCGACGTGATCGCAAAGACCGACTCCATCACGCTGACGAACGGCTCGGAAACAGGGGCAGGGAGCAACGTGATCGCTATCCCGACGATCAACGCGAAGAACATGATATGCAGCATGTTCGGGCTCGTGCCGGAAACTGAATTGAACACATTGCTGGGGACGATCGTCTTTACGGCCTGCATCAGCGGCGAATCTGCTTTTGCAGCCTCGGAAGCCTTTCGCTGAGCATCGGTGGCAGTGGCGGCGCCGCTGCTGAATTTTTCTTTTAACTGGGTGGCGACCTCAGGGCTTATCCGTTCGCCCGGCCGGATAGTGTTCGCAAGTCCGAGTCCGATGATCACAGAAATCGCCGAGATCACAAGGCAGTAGCCGAATGACTTCAGGCCGATCCGCCCGAGCTTTCTAATATCGCCTATGCCCGCGACGCCGACGACCAGCGACGCGAATACAAGCGGCACCACGATCATCAGCAGCAGGTTCAGGAATACCGTGCCCACGGGCTGCGTGATGTTCGTAACGATCCAGACGACATTCGGATGCGATCCGCCGAGCGTCCAATTGATCCCGAGCCCGGCAATAACACCGACCAGCAAACCTAAGAGTATCTTGGTATGCAGCGCCATGCCTTTCGGCTGATCGGGTGTTTCGTCATCCAGGTCGGTCATCAATTCGCGCTCATATTCGTCAGCGCGAACCGGTTCTTTATCTTTTTCGGGCATTGTTTATCTAATTAATTCTTCGGAAAGAGCCTGAAGGTCCGGACCTCTGAGCGGCCTCACGCGGCGCGTTCGGCCGGCCGGATCTTATGTTACAGCTAGATTTTTGAGAGTTTAGCAAATATCGGCCGATTTGGGTATCATTGAATCATATCAATTCTACCTGTCCGATTATGTTAAAGCCATTTTCAAGGATCGCCGTGTTCGCATTTGTTTTTTGTGCTTTGGCCGCCGCCGCAGTTGCTCAGCAGCGTTTTGTGGCGGTTTTGTCCGGTGCACAGCAGGTTCCACCAAATAATTCCGCGGCCGCCGGCAAATGCGCGCTTTTGCTTTCAGCGGCCGCAGGTTCGATGAACCTTAATTGCTTGTACCAGGCGCTGAACGGTGCACAGAG
>JAEZIT010000028.1 GCA_023436495.1 Acidobacteriota bacterium | reverse complement strand
CGTTATGATCGTGATGGGCGGAAACGCCGTACAGAACGGCACAATGACGCTGGGCGACCTGTTGATGTATATTTCGTTCACGTTCCTGCTCGCAATGCCCGTGATCGAACTCACTTCGATCGGCACGCAGATCACCGAAGCTCTGGCGGGGCTCGACCGCATCCGTGAAGTGATGGCGATGGCGACCGAGGACGACCAAGACGCTGAGCGTCTGCCCCTGCGAACAGTAAAAGGGAAGATCGCGTTCGAAGATGTTCATTTTGAATACGACGAGGGCGTACCCGTCCTGAAAGGCGTTTCATTCAATTCCGAGGCAGGAACGACGACGGCGCTGGTCGGCTCGTCCGGGTCCGGAAAATCCACGATTCTTAGCCTGGTTCTTAATTTTGTCCAGCCCAATCGCGGCACGATCCGAATCGACGGCCAAGATCTGCAAAGCGTAAAACTCAGCGATTACCGCAGCCATCTCGGTGTAGTCCTCCAGGATAATTTTCTGTTCGACGGGACTATCTTGGACAATATTCGGTTTTCGAACCCGCAGGCATCGCTGAGTGACATAAAGAGTGTCTGCCGTATTGCGAACGCGAACGAATTCATAGAGAAATTTCCGAACGGTTATGATACGGTCGTCGGTGAACGCGGTGTTAAGCTTTCCGGCGGCCAACGACAGAGGATCGCGATCGCCCGCGCATTGCTTGCAGACCCGCGTATTCTGATCCTCGACGAAGCGACGTCCAGCCTGGACAGCGAGTCGGAAGCGTTGATTCAGGAGGGGTTAAAAAGGCTGCGACAGGGCAGAACGACGTTTGTGATTGCTCACCGGCTGTCGACTATTCGGAGTGCCGATCAGATCCTGGTGGTCGAATCGGGCGAGATAATCGAGCGCGGCACACATGAAGAGCTGCTTGCTCTCGACGGCCGCTATAAACAGCTCTACGATAAACAATACCGATTCGAGCAAAACCTCTTCGTAAATCCGGGCGAGGACTTTACGTCCGAGCCGGCCGAAAGCCTCTCGCGCACAAATCTCTGAATTTAGTCAGCGTTCTCGCGTCGAATAATGTTCATCATAACAGGGAACCGATCGAGGTTTCCGCACGCCCTCAGCACAATTTCGAACATGGGCTCGATAAACGGCACGAAATAAGTTTTGCCGCGTTTGACGGATTGGAATGAGAACGTACCGATCGCCTTCAGACACCTCTGGATCGTCTGAAGTCGAAATTCGTACGTGAAATCCGCCTCGTTGATCGCCTCCAATCCGAGTTCTTCGCGTTTGGTAAGCAAAACGCTACGCTTTGCCGCGAGCCATTCGGCGGTCGGCGGTTCGGTGACGCGGTCGAGCAGGAGGGAAACGAGATCATATGAACGAGTGCCGATCCGAGCGTCCTGATGATCGATCACCCTAAGGCCGCCATTTTGGTCGACCATAATATTCGCAGCGTGAAAATCCCGATGGCAGAGCGTGCTCGCACGCGATTCAAGCTCGCCCGAGAGCTCTATGAATTCGGCATGAAGGGCCTTGTCCTCCGCTCCGGAAAGCGGCCGATTTCGTAATGTTTCGAAATAATGCGTCCTGAAGAATTCGAGTTCCCAGAGCAGCTTCTCGGAATCGAAACGAAGCTGGGAAGCTATGGAACCGCGTTCGAAGGCGAGCGCCGTCGCTTGTTGGATTCTGGCGATCAATCCGATGGCCCGGTCGATAAGCTCCGCTTTTCCAGCGTCGTCGGATACAGCCAGCACATCGCGTAGAATTGTGTCGCCAAAATCTTCCTGCAGGATCACACCAAGCTCTTCATCTATATCAAGGATCGCTGCTACTGGCAGGCCGGCGGCCGTTAAAAGGCCAGTTACGTCTATATAATTATGCTCGGCCGCTCGGAACGGCTCAGGATAAACGCACGCGATCGCAGTGGATGAACGCCATCCAACACGAAAGTACTCCCGTGTCGAGGCATCAGGCGTGAGCTGTTCGACTTTGCCCGATTCGGACCGGAGATCAAGAAACCTTTGCAGACGTTCGCGAAAGTTCGACATAGGAGAGATAAATTAGTTTAGCGGCACGACGTAGTTATCGCCCTGAATATAGCCCATCAATGCCTTTTCCGGTATCTCATCACAACTTCGCACCATTTCGGCACGGACGATCGCAGCATTCTCAAATTCCTCACCTTCGCCGATAGTCACACCGTCGGCAACGATAGTGCGGTATAGGTTGGCTCCGCCGGAAACACACACGTCGTCCCAAAGCACCGAGTCGCGAATGGATGATCCCGATTCGATCTGGCAGCGTTTGCCGAGATGAACGTTGCCGGCAGGCATCATGGCCAGCGAAATGTCCAGGTATCGCGGTATAGTCGATAGCTCAAACCAATTGGCATCTGTGACATGTGCCGCAATGACCTCGCCTGCAGCGATAGCAGGGTTATAGAATGTCGGCACAATGTCCGAATAAACGCCGCGGGGAATATAATCGAAGACTCGGGGTTCGAGTATGTGGATACCCGTAAACATCAGTGGCGTGAAGATCTCGCTTTCGGTGTCGCGTATCTCGACTTCGGTGAACGGGTGTGCGGATTCGCCAAAACCAGTAACGCGGCCGTCGTCCGTATTCACGATCGTAAATTTCTCGCGTTTTGAATTGGGTTTCAAAACCATCGTTGCGATCGCTCCGGATCTCCGATGCGTTTCTATAGCGGCTGAAATATCGATATCGGTGATGATCTTTCCGTTTACGATGAGAAACGTATCGTCTTCGAGAAGGTTGCGTGCATTATCCAAAGCGCCCGCCGTGCCGAGAATTTTCGGATCTTCAAGCGTATAATGGATATTAACGCCGAAATCCGACCCGTCGCCCAACGCGTCCATAACCGACTGCGGTTGGTGATGAAGATTGACGACCACGTCCTTGAAACCAAATTGTGCGACGTATTCGGCAACGTAACCGACAAGCGGTTTGCCCAAAAATGGAATCGCGGGTTTTGTGCGGTCGATCGTAAGGGGAAACAGACGCGTACCAAATCCGGCCGCGAGGATCATCGCTTTCATATACTGAATAAACTTCCCGCGTCGGAAAAGTTACAATAACTTTACGGTATTACGGGCGAAATTCCAAACCCTTTGCTCCAGGGCCAGTTTACCTGCCGCTGAATGCCGACATCAGCTCCATGACCCAGAAAAACATCGACGACCGATATGCCGTTTTTGATACTCCGGCGGGAAGGAACATTAACCAGAGATTGGCAGAACAAGGAAAGACGGTGGCAATCCTGCCCTTCGCCGAGATACGATGCACCGACAAGGACATTTCACCGTTGCTCGCGCCCGGAGTGTTTGATTGGTTAATTGTTTCCGACATATTTGCTGCCGATTGCTTTCTGAATCAGATTGAACGATCGGGAATGGATCCAGGAATACTCGACGAGAAGCTCATTCTGGCCGCGGGCGAGTCAGTCGCGGATCGCTTAAGATCAAGGCAGGTCCATTCGGATATTATAGCCCAAAACATTGACCCCGCATCGATCATCGGCCGTCTCGCCGATTATGCTGGCGGTGATCTTTCGGGGTTAGTATTTCTACTGATAGACGCGTGCGATTTTGACACTGAGCTGGTGAACATGATCCCAAAGCACGACGGAAGCGTTACCATCCATTCCGCCTACGAATTGTACTTTTCCGACAAAATGTCTGCGACGAAAGCGAAAGCACTTATCGCCGGAGGAGCTGTCACTGAAGTCATATTTGCCTCACCGGAAGAAGTCATTATGTTCTTGGCACTTATTCGGGGCAACAAGATACGACACGATTTGGAAGGCATTCGTATAACGGCCGTAGACGAGATCACATTTCGGACCCTGTCTGAGAATGGACTGAGACCATTGTATTCCCAAAATAAATAAAAAAGCCGGGAGAATGTCTCCCGGCTTTTTGATGCCTATTCGATGCGAGAACTAGGTCTTGCACCTAAGTAGGGTTAGATTTAGTGAACGTACCAGTTCGCAACAGGATAATCTCCCTGTCCTCCCCATTCGTAGGTGAGGATCGCACCGTTGCTGGACTGGATCACCCAGAAGAAGTTCTGAGTCGGGTCAGCGTTCGGACGCCAAACTGCGATGTCCTGCTTACCGTCGCCATCATAATCGCCGGGGACGGAGAAGTCACCCACTATACCGAAGTAGATCGGAGCATTGCCCGTACCACCGCCGTCGCGTTCCAGGATATAGTGTAAACGTGAATTGCCCACCGTCCTTCGAACAGCAAAATCGGATTTTCCGTCGCCGTCATAATCACCCGGAAGGATCACGTCCGTCGCGAGTCCCCAATTGATGAACTCAGTTCCGCCTGAGGATTTCAGCAGAATGAACTGACCGTTTGCAGGTGCTGACGGATCGCTCCTCTGAACGCAGAAATCATATTTACCGTCTCCGTCAAAGTCTCCCGGATAAGGGAAATAGTCATTCGTCGTGCCAAATCCGAACGGAACAAATGTGATCTGGCCGCCGGGATTGTTATTGCTGCCGCGGAAGAAGAAGTAGCACTGTCCGGCCGTCTGCGGGCAACGGTAAACGGCTAAATCGGCCTTGTTGTCCCCGTCGTAGTCCCCAGCGACCGTCGGATCGTCACCGGTCTGGCCAAACGCTTCGATGCGAAGGGTGTTGTCGGAACTATTGATTATGTAGAACACAGCGTTTGCACCGGGGCGCCAAACGGCAACATCGTCTTTACCGTCGCCGTCATAATCTTGCGGTACAAAGTAGTCCGTGCTCGAATCGCCGAGTTGGTGAACGGAAGTCGTCGACGAGCCATTGATGCTCGTGTACCAATACACCGGAAGTCCGCCACCGAGATTTGCGGAACCATTTCCTTCTTTCGCCAGACGTTCACGCATCGAGCCAACACCGCGGTTAACAGGTGATTCAGCAATGCCGGTACCTTCCGTAAGCGGAGTGTTGGTTCCACGAACAACAACCCAGTCCGTCTTGCCATCGCCGTTCATATCGACGTTTGCATCCGCTGTCGGAGTGCCGCCGCCGCCAGTTGTAATGGTCAGCGAAGCCGCTGTAACGGAGCCCGTATCGCCGCCCCCGTGGTCGGTAAAGCGAATCTTCCACACCCCATTAGCATCCGTAACGCCAGCAAAAGCCGCATTCATGTTCGTCGCAGGTGCCGGATTCGTCGTCGGGCCGACGGCAGTCGTACGATAGTTTCCCGCAGCAACGGGAGCAGTACTGCCAGCAGCCGTTGCCGCCTGCCACCAGCCTCCGCTCGGCGGGGCCGCTGCAGAATCCATAAATCCATACGGGCCGGCAAGATCCGACGAGTCGCCGCAGGAATTTGCCGCTGTACCGCCGGTGCGTCCGAACAAAGCGTGGTTGGCCCCATTCGGTGCAATAAGGATTGCCTTTATATCGCCCATCCAAGAGTGGCTAAGCGTAAGATTCGTGACTTCAACGTTGGTAACTGAGCCTGACATTCCGGATACCGTAAAGGTTATTTCGCGGTTCGTCGCCGGTTCAGCGTCCGCACAACCCGACACGCCGCGGTCAGGAATTGCACCCAATGAACCTGGGTCGGCGGGGAACGTTGCGGCCGGAGCGGCTGCAGCTTCGACTTTACCGGCATCGGCCGGGGCCCCGTAAAACAAAACGACGGCCACAATCCCTAACGATGCGGCCGCGAAAAACAATTGCCTGGTGGACAGTTTGAACTTCGTCCAATACATAAGTTGTTCTCTCCCTCCTAAAATTTGTACAAAAGCCGATTGACGGTCACCAATGTTCGTGTCGTACAGGAAAAAACACCAGTGCCGAACTGTCGATAAAACGAATAGTTCCCGCAATTTAAACCTTTTATCTGGAAATGTCAAGGTTTTTCATCCCATACAAAGATTGTTCGCTCATGGTCTGTTTCATTTGATAAGCTTCATGCGTGTGCAGCGTGATACTTATCTTCGTTGACGGGTTCGGAATAGGCCCTGCGGCCCCGTCAAACCCGCTCGCGGCCATAGACGACTTCGCGCCGCTCACTCTCGCCACTGATTTGGAGAACACCACGTTTATGGGCGGCATAGTGGTGCCAACCGATGCGCGCCTATCTGTTGAGGGTCGGCCGCAAAGCGCTTCCGGCCAGACGACGATTCTTACCGGTGTGAACGCACCACAGACGCTCGGGTACCACAAACAGGGATTTCCGAACCGGGCGCTGCGAGACATCATCGAAAAGCATTCGATCTTCTTGCGACTCAAACAGCGTGAAATTTATCCGAACGTATTTGTAAACGCCTATTCGCCCAAATTTTTCAAAGAAACACCGCGATGGAAGTCGGCAACTACCTGCGCGGTCGAAGCGGCCGGCATGCAGTTTCAACGATTTCCGGACTTGATCGGTCGAAAGGCCTTGTCCCACGATTTTACGAACCGATATTTGATCGATGAGGGCTTTGACGTTCCCGAATTGTCACCTGAAGAAGCCGGCTCCATCCTTGCAAGAATTTCGATGCGGCACCGGTTTACTTTATATGAACACTTCATAACAGATATGATCGGCCACGCACAGGACGAAGCGGCGGCGGCCGAACACCTTCCGAAGCTAGCTAGATTTATCCACGCCGTCATCGAGACGGCCGATCTAAAAGATACGACAGTTATCTTGACAAGCGACCATGGAAACATCGAAGATTTGTCGATCCGGAATCACACGCTGAATGACGTTCCGACGATCGTCTGGGGCCGGGAAAGCGAGAGCACCGCGGCGTCGATAAAGGATTTGACACATATTACACCGGCGATCATTCGCCTCTTGACCGAATGAGAAACTCGAACGCTTATCCGAAGAACGACCGCAAAGAGATCTTCGGTTGGTTAACATACGACTGGGCTAATTCTGCGTTCTTTACGACCGTCGTCACCGTGCTTGCCGGACCTTATCTTACTGCCCTCGCACAGAATGACGTTGGCAAAGGCGGCGTGGTTTTCGATCTAGGCCCACTCGGATCGGTTGTCGCGGAAAATCTCTATACTTCGACCCTTGGCGTCTCCATATTCCTCCAGGTTTTTCTTCTTCCAGTACTCGGCTCTATCGCAGATTTTACGCCGTTGAAGAAGAAACTAATGGCCTTCTTTTGTTACCTCGGCGTTGTCAGCAGTTCGCTGTTGTTCTTTATAACCGATACCGGTTACATCTTTGGATGCGTCTTCGTTCTGATCGCGAACATGAGCTTTGCGGCCGCGAATGTGTTCTACAATTCATATCTCGTTGACATTACGACCGAAGACAAACGCGACACCATCTCGAGCTACGGTTATGCCGCCGGGTACGCGGGTGGCTTGATCATGCTCGCATTGAACTTCGCGATGCTGTCGTTTGCGTCAACGCTCGGTTTTACTCAGGCATTTGCGGCGCGTGCTTCGATGCTTGCGGCGTCGCTTTGGTGGGGGCTGTTTGCACTGATCACGTTCTATTATGTGCGCTCACGTACGCCGGCCCGCACGTTATCGGAAGGACGTGGAATTATCAGCATAGGATTTGTTGAGGTGTGGCGCACACTGAAAGAACTCGTCGGACTGCGATATACGCTTATGTTTCTTGTCGCCTATCTGTTATATAACGACGGAATTCAAACCGTTATTTTGAACTCGTCGGTGTTCTTATCGCAGGAATTGTTCGTATCAAAAGGATTAGAGGCAGATCCAACGTTCCTGCTCGCGGTCTTTTTCGTAGCACAAGTGTTCGCGTTGATCGGAGCGGTCGTTTTCGAAAGAATAGCTCGATTCATTGGCGCTAAAAAGACGATCCTCGTATGCCTAATTATATGGTCAGCGATCTGCGTTTTCGCATACGCGATACTTTCGAACACCTTCCAAGCATGGATAATGGCTGCCTTCATAGGGCTTGTGCTCGGGAGTACGCAGGCTCTTTCGCGTTCGCTATTCTCACAGATGATCCCAAAAGACCGTGAATCAGCATTTTTTGGACTATACGAGATCTCTGAGAAAGGCACCTCCTGGTTAGGAAATCTTGTATTTGCTGTCGTTGTTGGAAGCACCGGATCTTATCGACAGGCGATCCTCGCACTCATTTTCTTTTTCATTGCAGGCTTTGTCATTCTCTTATTTACAAATATCACCCGAGCCATTCATGAAGCAGGAAATCTCACTCCGGAAGAGGCATCCGAGGGCTAGGCAATTTGTTAAAACCAGGCCGTCATTTATAATTACAGCGGTCAAAATTATTTGCCGGCTTTGAGAGGTGCGCGTGTCCGATTTTATCGAAGACAGAATAGTAACAATTTTCGGCGGGTCGAAATGCGGCGAGAATTCGCCCGAATACCGCGAGGCGATAGAACTTGGTAGACGACTAGCAGATGCTGGATTTACGATCTGTACCGGCGGCTATCTGGGCGTTATGGAAGCAGCGTCGCGCGGCGCTCGCGAACGCGGCGGCCGTGTGTTTGGTATCGTGATGAACCAATTCAAATCGGAACCGAACCGGTACTTGACTGACAAGGTAGCGAC
>JAEZIT010000005.1 GCA_023436495.1 Acidobacteriota bacterium | reverse complement strand
CCGAACCCAAAAGCCCTGCCGACACCGTCCGAACTCCTCAGATACCACCACTCCCCGCCAAAGCTTCCATTCGGCCGGTAAACACCCACATCCGTCTTCCCGTCACCGTCAAAGTCGAACGGCGCATGGCGAGTTTGAGTATTTCGGCTTATGTAAACTATTTTCTCGTAGAACGAGCGTCGCTCGTGGAAATCGTAATATCCTCGCGCACGGACGTACCCGGTCGGGATACCAGCGGGAACGCTAAGAACCCAGTTGTATCCCGGAAATGGCTGGGTCGCGGCGCCAAGAAGTGTATAGTTCACACCGTCGGTTGAATGTTCATACACAACGCGACTCAACTCCGGAGCGAGTGCATCGCGATACCAGGCGATGCTTGTCTCGTTTACAGTAAAATGAACTATCGGCGAGCGTGCTTGGCCGAGAGCTGCAAACTGCCCGCGGCTTTGTCCGCCGATCGATGTGAAATAGCCGCCGACGAGTATCTTTCCGTCCTCACGCATCGTCATCGCCATGACCTTCTCATTTGCGGCCACGTTCTGAAACAACGAATTGACACTGCAGCTGTTGTTGAGCATCGCTACCGACCCGTGAGGTTGGCCCGTGACGCTGGTAAAACTACCGCCAATGTATATGTAATCGTTCGTGTCAAGGCTGATCGAAAATACGCTTCCATCAAGCGTTGGCGTTATACAAGCGACGTCCGGACTGCCGTTCGAGTTCAAACGCGCGAAATTCGGCTTACCGTTGCCGTTCACGCCGGCGAAGGCGCCTCCGACGAGGATCTTGCCGGAATTATCGACCTTGATCTCCAGAACGTCGGGCTCAAGGCCGTCGAGCGAAGGTGTGAACGATGTGTCGAGCGATCCGTTGACGTTCAGCCGGGCAAGCCCTCTTCTTACCTGGCCGTTCACGGTTCCAAAGGCTCCGCCGACAAGCACTTTTCCGTCGGCCTGAAGCCGTATAACGTCGGGGAAGAAATCCAGACTGGCATCGAATGTAACATCGACCAATCCGGAGGGATGCAAGCGTACGATGCGTGTCTTGGTCAGGCCGTTAACGGAAGTGAACTGTCCGCCGAATAGGATCTTTCCGTCGGGTTGGATCGCAACGGCCGTTACGAATGGCGTGCCTGAGTAGGTAAGTACCGGCGCGAAACTGCCATCAACTGTGCCGTTCGGGTTTATGCGCGCAATACGTCCCTGCGACGTGCCGCCCGAGCCTGTAAAATCGCCTCCCACAATATATTTTCCGTCCGATTGGACACCGATCGAATAAACCCAGCCGCCGACCAGCTGCGGGTTCGCGAACGAGGAATCGTTTGCGCCGCCCCAACCGACGCGTGCCAATCCTTGCCGGGTCGCCCCGCCAACCGAGGTGAAACTGCCGCCGATAAGTGTTCTGCCATTAGGAAGCGATACCATGTCGCGGATCGGTCCGCCAAGAACCGTCGTGTTCGTATCAGAGTCAAGCCGTCCGTCCGGATAAAGGCGTGCGATGCAATCGATCCCGGTGAATCCGTTTACGCTGGTGAATCCGCCGCCCATGACAATCGTGCCGTCGGGCTGCTGCGCGATGCTGTAGACCAATGCGTTCGCCGTCGTAACGAATGAGGTGTCAATGCTTCCGTCGCGGTTAAAACCGACAACGCGTTCGCGAGCTGCTCCGTTTACCGTTGTGAATTCTCCGGCCGCAATGAACCGTCCGTCAGGCAGTACCACAATGTCGTTTACAGAAGCATCTGTGCCGGCCAGTACGGGAGAGAAGCTGGTATCCAAAGTTCCATTCGCGTTTAAGCGTGCGATCCGTGAACGAGCGGCTCCCGCGAACGTTGAAAACCGCCCGCCAACCAAGATCCTGCCGTCCTGTTGTACCGCGACGGCCAATGTCGTGCCGTTCGTAATTCCACTGGTTTGAAACGACGTGTCGAGCGAGCCGTCAGAATTCAGGCGAGCGAAATACGGACGCGACTGGCCTGAGACCTGCGTAAACTGACCGGCTATGAGTATCTTGCCGTCAGGCTGGATCGCAATATCGAACACCGCGTTGTCGATATTCGGGACGAACGAGCCGTCGAGCGTTCCATCAGAATTGAACCGCGCGAGATGGAGCCGGGGCGTCGCGCCGACAGTTGTGAAATGGCCGCCAATGAGTATCTTTCCGCTCGGGTCCACCGCAATCGGTCCGATTCCCGAGATCGAAGCCGTCAGCGTATTGTCATTCGTACCATCAGCGTTCAGCCGAGCCAATCCGCCCGATGCTCCGCCACCGATACTGGTAAAGCCGCCGGCAACTATGAGTTTGCCCGTCTGACCGTCGGGTACGATCTTCTGAACACCGCTGTTCGGATTTGGATTGTATGTAGTGTCCAACGAACCGTCACGCTTCATACGCGCCAAGTAATGCCGGCTGGTTCCGTTAACGGAGGTGAAAGTGGGCCCGGCAATATAGAAGTCACCGCCGTTGTAGACAGCGACCGAGGTAACGATGTTGTTTACGGACGCGTGAAAGCCATCTGCCGACGTCTGCGCGGTGATCGATAGTGACGCAAAAAACAGTAAAGATAATGTGATAACTGCGATAGCGTTCAATGGGGCATGTAATTTCATAAAGGTCCTCAATAATTGCCGAGCGTTGATTCTCTGGCGCACGGTTTTCTATATGTTTGTGCTAAACTTCTCGCGGTTTTCTCTGTATTGGACTGTCAAAAACGACGAACAGATCGGTGCGGAGGACCGCGATTCGAAGCACTACGCGATGAATGTGATAGAATTGGCTCAGGATTTTTCCGACTTTTCGTCGGGTCCGTATTTTCTTCTGCTCCTATGCCAACCGAAGTAACTCTTCTCCTGAAAGAGATCGAAACCTCGAGCGGTGAGGCTTCGCGCGAGGCGCTCGATCGGCTGCTTCCGATCGTTTACAACGAACTTCGAAAACTGGCCGGAAGCTTCCTCAACCGTGAGCACGCGGTTTCCATGCAAACGACCGAGCTCGTTCACGAGGCATACTTCAAACTTACAGACCAACGGGCCGTCAATTGGGACAACCGAGGGCAATTCTTCGCGATCGCCGCTCAGGCAATGCGGCGGATACTGATAGACGCAGCACGCACAAGATCTGCCGCAAAGCGTGACGCGCAAAAGGTTTCCATCGACGATGCACCTTCGGTCAGTGTTGATGTCGACATGCGCTTGCTTGATCTAGATGACGCGCTCAAGCAGCTTGCCGAATTCGATCCCGATCAGGCGAAAGTGGTTGAGCTTCGCTACTTCGGCGGCCTGACGATCGAAGAGACTGCAGAGGTCCTGAAAGTGTCTCCTGCCACGGTCAAACGCGAATGGACGACCGCCCGCGCCTGGTTGTTTGACCGGATAAACGAAAAATGAGCCGATTCATTTTATTTGTTCGCGTAGTGACCTAAGCGAATATGGACCCGTCAAACTGGAAACGTATAAAAGAATTATTCGCAGCGGCGATCGAAATGCCGACGAATGAGCAGGCGGACTTTGTCTCGCGGCTCGATGCCGGAATTCGCGGGGAAGTTCAGAAGCTGCTAATAGCCAATGCGGACGCTGGAGATTTTATCTCAGCGCCGGCGATGATCGGATTTGGATCCGTCGAAAACCAAGGTTCCGATGATGTCCCGGAACAAATCGACGAATATCATATTCTGCGTCAGATCGGTGCAGGCGGAATGGGAACCGTGTTTCTCGCGGAGCACACCGGCGAAGGATTTACGCAGCGCGTAGCGCTCAAACTGATCAAACGGGGTATGGACACAAGTGCCGTATTGAATCGGTTTCTGATGGAGCGGCAGATCCTTGCGAATCTTGAACATCCAAACATAGCGAGGATGCTCGACGGCGGAACGACTGCTAACGGCTTGCCGTATTTTGTGATGGAATACGTCGAGGGTGACGAGATCCGCAAATATGCCGTTAATAAAGGCCTCGGGCTTAAAGACCGGCTCGGGCTATTTCAAAAGGTTTGCTCCGCAGTTGCCAGTGCTCACCAAAAACTGATCGTTCATCGCGACATTAAACCGACGAACATTCTCGTAACAAGTGACGGCGATCCGAAGCTGCTCGATTTTGGCATCGCCAAATTGATCTCGCCCGATTGGGATCCGGACGCGGGGGAGTCCACACTCACTCAGTTTCGGATAATGACGCCGGAGTATGCATCACCGGAGCAGATCGCCGGCGAGCCGACAACTACCTCCACCGATGTTTATAGTCTCGGTGTAGTGCTTTACGAATTGCTGACTGGGCATCGCCCTTATGTCTCGAAAGACAGAAGTCCGAAAGAGATAGTTAACAATGTGCTCACGAGTGAGCCACCGAAACCGTCAGTCGTGATTTCCGAGCGCTTCCCGCAGAGCCGGGGCCGCACAAATAAAAACGGCGGCGGCAAAACGATCGTTTCCGAAAGCGACACTGGAGCAACAGCGGCCGTGGAACCTCGGCTGCTTCGAGGCGACCTCGACAACATAATCCTCAAAGCATTGCGCCGAGAGCCGGACCGAAGATATCAATCCGTCCAGGAGTTCTCGGCTGACATTAGTCGTTATCTCGACGGCCTTCCTGTAAAAGCGACCGCGGATTCGCCCATGTATCGCTTTAGAAAGTTCTACAGCCGACATAGGACTGGTCTGATCGCGGCTGCGGCCGCTATGCTGCTTTTGATAGCAGCGACTGGCGTGAGCGTTTGGCAGTACTATGTCGCGCGGAATGAGCGGATCAAGGCCGAGCGTCGATTCGAGGAAACACGCCGCTTGGCAAAAAGCATGCTTTACGAACTGTATGATGCAATAGACGCCATTCCCGGCTCGACAAAAGCAAAAGAGTTATTAGCATCTAAGGCGATCGAATACCTGGACAGGCTCACAGCCGAAGGCAATAACGATCCGTACCTGTTGACGGAACTCGCAGATGGGTATCAACGGATCGGTGATATTCAAGGCGGCCTGAATCGGGCCAATCTTGGACAAAGCGGTGAGGCAAAGAACAGCTACGCTAAGGCTCGAAGCCTGCGCGAGGCGGTTGTAGCAAGCGGAGCGAGTGATCCGAAATTTCAGATCAAACTCGCAATGGCTTATGCGAAAGCGGCTGAATCGGATTACAACGAGGCGAACGTTCAGGGTTATTACGCAAACCAACTGCGGTCGCTTGAGACACTAAAGGCACTTGAGAAACTACTGCCCGATGACGAAGACTATCTCTTTGAATTAGGTGCGAGCTACGCAAACACCGGCCGGGCTGCCACCCTAAATGGGAATGTCGATGAGGCCATCGAATATTTCAAAAAAGCTGACGCAATATTGGCCGATCTTCATCAGCGGAATACGTCCGACCTGGTACGGACAATGGCTGTTTCGACTGTCAATGACATGATCGCGGAACTGCATGCTGCATTTGGCCGACGAGAAGAAGCCAGGTATTACTTGAAGCGGTCCGCTTCTTTCGTACTTCCGCTGCTTCAAGCCAATCCGGATAACGCCGAACTGTACCGTAGTTCGGCGGTCAGCTACTACTCCATTGCACAAAATGAGTGCGAACTAGGTAACTACGACGAAGCAAAGTTGAATGCCGAAAAAGGTCTCGAGTTAGCAGAGGGTCTATTAAAACGGGACGATCAGAATTTCGACGTCAGTATACTATACGCAGCGCTGCTTTATTCCAGGGCCAAGATCCTCGTAAGATCAGGACATGCCGCCGAAGGACTCCCGATCTTGCAGGATGTATTGAGGCGGGCCAAAGACCTCCAGGCCCGCGATCCGGAGAACGAGATCATTCCTGTGCGGATCGCTTACGTCGACGACGAGATAGGCCGAGCATATTTGGCTATTGGGCTTTCCGCAACGAACAAAATCGCAAAAATAACGGCCTTGCAAAAAGCGCGTTCATCGCTTCAGCAGGCCTATGACTCGTACGAGAAATATGGAAATGTGATGGTTGGCCGGGAGGCCGAAGTCAAAGACGAAGTTGCGGCTAAAATTACCCAATGTGATGCCGCTCTAAAATTAGCTTCCGCGAAATAAACTAATCTGGCACGAGAGACTATTGCCGACCGAAGTCTCACATTGCCGGCCTTATTTTCGGCAAACGATCCGCACAAGCTTCGTCGACCGGTCACTACCCGGCGCGTTTTCCGCGCCGCTCTGGCAATTTCCTCCCCAAGACTGAGGTTTCCCGCGGTAGGGGCCAAATAACCTTCCGCGGAAAAAAATCTTGCAATAAGCATTGATAGGTGGGAACATGTTTTTTACCAATTAGTTAATGGTCCGCGATGATCGAGGATCTGCGATCTTGAGCTATCGGTGTGTATAGGTATAGGCGGATCTTGCCATGAAGGGTCGCGAAAACGGCATTTCTATTGCGGTAGTTTCTGGCCGATGATCGGAATTCTCGCATCCCGCGGTCCTCGCCCGGCTTGTGATTCGGAGGGAATCTGATGGAAGTATTGCCTTCTTTACTTAGTCTCCTGGTTACCGTCTTTGCTGTCAGTAGCATGCTTTCCGCGGGGCTGAGGTACGATCTGAGCTCGATCATCGAGCCGCTCCGCGACATCCCGGGCATTATCACGGCCGTCATTACGAATTTCCTGCTCGTTCCGCTACTGGCGGTCGGAATCTTATGGCTAATTCCGCTCGACCGGCCGATGGCTACGGGGATGATCATTGTTTCGGCCGCCGCCGGAGCGCCGATGCTGATAAAGCTGGCGGCGAATGCCGGCGAGGATGTGGCGTTCGCCGCCGCGATATTGGTTCTGCTTCTAATCGTCACTATGGCGTATATGCCGCTGGTTGTTCCGCTGTTGGCTGATGAAACGACACAGGTCAGCGCCTGGGCGATCGCCAGGCCGCTTCTCTTTACGATGCTGGTGCCGCTCATCGCGGGTTTTATCATCAAGCAGTTAACTTCTCGCCTCGCCGCCGCGGCCCTTCCGTACTTGGGAATAATAGTTAACATTTCGCTCGTGACCATGGTGGCGCTGGTCATATATCTCAATCTTGGCTCGGTGATCGGAGTTTTCGGCACCGGCGCGATCATCGCGGCGCTGCTGTTGATAGGCGGCGCGTTCGGTATCGGTTACCTGGTTGGCACTTTCGATCGATCGGAGAAGACCGTGCTGGGGTTTGCCACCGCGCAGCGTAATTTTGCCGCGGCAAATGTCGTCGCCATCCAGTCGTTCACGGATTCGGGCGTGCTCGTTATGGCGGTCGTAATATCTGTCGTTGCGTTGCTTCTGGTTCCCCTTTCGATGGTCTTCGGAAAGCGAGACATGAAGAATATGGACGGCCAAGCCAAAACGCTTGCCGCACAAAAGGAGCCAACTCGGCCGCGCGTCTAAGGCGTGTCGAAGTCAGTTTATGAAGCTCTATTTGCCGCGAAGATGGCGGGCTTAAATGTGGACCAGGAAAGGGAGGATTAGTTTCTATGGCTGAAAAAACTAATGGAGCGAGGCCTAATTTTATCTTTATTCTCGCGGATGACCTCGGTTATGCGGATCTCGGCTGCTACGGCGGGCGTTCCGACTGTTCGCCGAATTTGGACAAAATGGCGGCCGAGGGAATGAAATATTCACGTGGATATGCAAATTCATCCGTATGTTCGCCTTCGCGCTTTGCTATCATTACCGGCCGGTACCAGCATCGGCTTCGCGGCGGGTTTGATGAGCCGATCGCGGCCGCCAGGGAGGAACTAGGCCTGCCGCCTGAGCATCCTACAATGCCGTCGCTACTTCGCGACGCGGGCTACGCGACGGCCCTGATCGGCAAGTGGCATATGGGATACATGCCGTGGTTCAGCCCGCTAAAGAGCGGTTACGAGGAATTTTTCGGCCATCGCAGCGGAGCGATCGACTTTTTCAAGCACGAAAGTTTCTCTGGAGGGCACGATCTTTGGGATGGTGACGAAGAAACTTTTGTTGAAGGATATTCCACCGACATTTTCGCCGATCGGGCCGTCAATTTTATCCGTAGATCCGCAGAAAAGCCCTTCCTTCTATCGCTGCATTTCAATGCTCCGCACTGGCCCTGGGAAACACGTGACGACAAAGCGGAATCAGACAGGATCGACAATATCGCGCACCTCGACGGCGGGTCAGTGCCGATCTACCAGGAAATGATCCGCCAGATGGACGAAGGGATCGGAAGTGTACTGGCCGCGGTCGATGAGGTCGGCGCCCGGGAAAACACCTTGATCATCTTTACGAGCGATAACGGCGGCGAACGATTTTCCGATATGTGGCCGTGCGTGGGGAAGAAGATGGACCTTCTTGAGGGGGGAATACGTGTGCCATACATTGCTCGTTGGCCGGCTCGCATCGACGCAGGAACGACCAGCGACCGCCTTGTTATGGGTATGGACTGGATGCCGACGTTCCTCGCGGCAGCTGGCGTCGATCCGCATCCTGATTACCCGCTGGACGGTGTCGATGTTTTTGGCCCTGAGGATGAAAATCGAATGGTTTTCTGGCGGATGCTCTACCGCAATCAGAAGGCCGTTCGCCAGGGCGATTGGAAATGGCTCTCCATCGACGGCAACGAATTCCTTTACGATCTCTCATTTGACGAGCGGGAAAGGGCCAACATGAGGTACCGGTATCCGGAGAAGTTCGTGGAACTGCGCGATGCGTACTTCGAGTGGGACAGAAGTATGCCGATGTTTCCAGAAACGGCGAGTGTCGCGCTCGAATACGACGAACACACTATGGCCAAATCCGATGGTTAGGTTAGAGGCCGGGCAGACGACAACGAGGCAGAAACCGAGTTTACGTGGCAAAGGATGAATCGCTAATGCCGGACACCGATCCGGAACAAGATCAGCCGGGGCTTAGGCAGCTGCGTGAGGCGATGGAAAACGCCGTAAAGAGCCAGCTGCCGGGCAAGCAATCGGTTCGTGCGGACGTACTAGCAGGCCTCAATAGCGCTGTGGGTAGTGTGCCGGACGGAATGGCAAGCGGGCTTCTTGCGGGTGTGAACCCGATCTACGGCCTTTACGCCTGCATGGTTGGGCCGTTCGTCGGTGGCATCTTTTCCAGTACACAGCTGATGATCATTGCCACCACGAGCGCGGCCTCGCTTTCGACGGGACAGGCACTCGGGAATCTTAGCGGCGAGCGGCGGGACAGCGCTCTGTTCTTGATGGTCGTAATGATCGGCGTGCTGCAGATCGCCCTCGGGATATTCAGGACCGGACGCCTGACCCGCTTTGTTTCTTATTCAGTGATGACGGGTTTTATCATTGGCATTGCGATCCTGACGGTGCTCAGCCAGCTCCCGACCATTGCCGGATATCAACCCGCCGAAGGCGAAAACAAGGTCGAACAGACCGTAAATCTGTTGGCAAATTATGACCGCGTCGATCCCTGGTCGCTGCTGGCGGCGGCCGTTACGCTGGTTCTCGCGATCCTGCTGCCGCGTACGAAGCTCGGCAATTTCGGCAACCTCATGGCGATCGTCGTCCCTTCCGCGATCCTACTTGGCACCGGCCTAAGTCAGGTAAAGATCGTCAGCGACGTCAGCGAGATACCGAGCGGGATCCCGCTTCCCCATATTCCCGATTTTTCCGCCATCTCGTTCGATGTCGTGACGGCGGCGCTTGCCGTCGCGGTCATTATTCTCGTACAGGGCGCCGGCGTCAGCCAGAGCGTTCCCAATCCTGACGGCTCCCAGCGCAGCTTATCACGTGATTTCATCGCACAGGGCATGGCAAACGCACTATCAGGATTATTTCGGGGCCTGCCGGTTGGCGCCTCGCTCGGTTCGACGGCGCTTTCCGTATTGTCCGGCGCGCGAACGCATTGGGCATCGATATTTGCCGGATTATGGATGGCCGTGCTTGTTATCTTTTTCCCAGGGCTGGTCTCTTACGTCGCGATGCCCGCTCTTGCAACGCTTTTGATCGTCGCAAGCCTCAGCACGATAAAACTGCCGGACATGACCGCGGTTTGGCAAACCGGTTGGCCCGCCCGTCTGGCCGGTGTGACCACCTTTCTCTCAACGCTTATGCTGCCTATCCAGGCCGCTGTCGGTTACGGTGTCGTACTTTCAGCATTTCTTTATGTGACCAGGTCCTCGACCGATATCTCTCTCGTGCAACTGATCAAGCGTGACGACGGGTTCATCGAAGAGAAGCCGGCACCAAAGCGTTTGGAATCGGACAAGGTCACGGTACTGGATGTTTACGGAAATCTTTTTTACGCGGGCGCCCGTACATTGGAACGCATGCTGCCCGATCCGGCAGAAGCTGAGAGGCCCATTGTGCTGCTGCGGCTTCGCGGCCACACAAATCTAGGCGCGACGATCGTCGAGGTCCTGTCCGTCTACGCGGATAAATTGAAAGATGTAGGAGGGCGGCTTTACCTCAGCGGCATCGGCGCGAAATTCCACGAACAGATCATCCGCACGGAAAAGCTCCGGCTGACCGGACCGGTGCGGGTTTATCAAGCGACCTCGGTCCGCGGTGAATCGACGGAGGAGGCTTTTGCCGACGCAAACGCGTGGCTGGTCGGCAAGGGAATGACTGATACTCCGGAGGGAGATGCGTCGCGGGACGATGGATCCGATCCGGTGTCTGAATAAAGAACGGAAAATTCTGTCAGGAGAAAACATATGGCAAATAATACGAACGCAAATGGGCAAGAAATAACGGCCGCCGTCATACGTGACAAAGGCGGGCCGTTCAAAATAGAGTCGCTGATGGTCGAAGAGCCGCGGCAGGATGAAATACTCGTCAAGGTCGTAGCAACCGGTATGTGTCATACGGACATGGTTGCCCGCGATAAGGTTTACGACGTTCCGCATCCTATCGTCCTCGGGCACGAAGGGGCGGGCATCGTCGAAAAGGTAGGCGAAAATGTCCAAAAAGTTGCGCCGGGCGATCCGGTAGTCCTGTCCTACCCGTCATGCGGACGATGTAAGCCATGCTATCTTGGCAAACCATTCCACTGTGTAAATGCTTATCCCCTGTGCTTTGGCGGGGCACGGCTCGACGGCAGCACCGCAACCCGTGACGGCGACGGAAACTCCGTGCACGACCACTTTTTCGGACAGTCGTCATTCGGTACATATGCAATCGCCTATGAGAATAATGTTGTAAAAGTTCCAAAGGATGCTCCGCTCGAATTGCTTGGCCCGCTAGGGTGCGGAATTCAGACGGGCGCCGGTGCGGTCATCAATGGGCTGAAGGTCGTCCCCGGCTCGAGCTTTGTAGCGTTCGGGGCGGGGGCAGTTGGCCTTTCCGCCGTCATGGCCGCGCATATCGCAGGGGCGACGACGATCGTCGCGGCGGACGTCGTACCGTCGCGGCTCGAAACGGCCAAAGAACTCGGCGCAACTCACGTCATAAACAGCAAAGACCAGGACCCCGTCGCGGGGATAAAGGAGATAACCGGCGGCGG
>JAEZIT010000098.1 GCA_023436495.1 Acidobacteriota bacterium | reverse complement strand
GCCGAATCGCCTTCCATCACGCCCATGCGTCCGGTCGGCAGCGTAAAGATAAAATCCGGGTCGAAGCCTTGGCCGGCCATGGCGTAATAACCGGCGCCGGAGGCATGGTTAACGGTCAGCACAATTTTCGGCACGGTGGCCGTCGCCATGGCTTCGACGAAGCGGGCGCCGGCGCGGATGATGCCGGAATGTTCGGCTTCGGCGCCGACCATGAACCCGGAAACGTCCTGAACGAAAAGCAGCGGTGTCGAATGGCGTTCGCAGTTTTCGATGAAATACGCGGTCTTTTCGGCGGATTCAGTATAGACGATGCCGCCGAAACGCGGCGGGCCGCCTTTTGCGGGTTTTGACATGCCGCGGGAATTTGCGATGACGCCGACCAGCATGCCGCCGATGCGGGCCGTGCCGCAGATCATTTCCTTAGCAAAATCCGCCTGAAATTCGTCGAGCGTCCCGGCGTCCAGAAAAGTGTCGAGCACGGCGTGCATGTCGTAAGGCGCACGGTGGTCGGCGGGGAGAAGTTTATAGAGGTCGGCGGCCGGCTGCTTGGACGCTGTGCTGACTGATCCGTCCCGATTTCCCGCGGGCTTCGGCGGAAGGTCGGCAACGAGATGACGGATCTTTGCGAGGCATTCATCTTCGTCTTTCGTGCGGTAATGCGCGACGCCGGAGATGGCGTTGTGGGTCATAGCCCCGCCGAGAGTCTCGTTGTCGATCGTCTGTCCGGTCGCTCCTTTCACAAGATTCGCGCCGCCGAGACCCATGAACGACGTGCCTTCGACCATCAGGATCACGTCTGACAGCGCCGGCAGATACGCTCCGCCAGCGACGCACATTCCCATGACAGCCGCGATCTGCGGGACCTTGAGATAACGGCGCATGATCGAGTTGTAATAAAAGATGCGCGCCGCGCCGTATTGGCCCGGGAAAACGCCGCCCTGGTACGGCAGGTTGACGCCCGCGGAATCGACCAGATAAATGATCGGAACCCGGTTTCGCATCGCGATCTCCTGCGCGCGGAGGATCTTTTTTATCGTTTCGGGGTACCACGCGCCCGCTTTAATAGTGGCATCGTTCGCGACGATGACGCATTCGCGCCCGTGGATCTTTCCGACCGTCGTGACGACCGCCGCGGCGGGCGCCTGGCCGCCGTATTCGTCAAACGCGACGAGCAGGCCGATCTCCTGCGAGTATGTGCCGGGGTCGAGCAGGCGTTCGATGCGTTCGCGTGCGGTTAGCTTTCCCTGCTTATGGATCTTCGCGATCTTTTCAGGGCCGCCGCCCAGCAGAAGCTTTTTTTCGAGACGCGCGTAGTCGTCCGTTAGAGAGCGGAGGCGGGAAGAATTTTCGACGGGTGTTTTCATGCGATCGGATATTGGGTTTGTTATTAAGAGTTTAGTCTATTCGTTGTAATTTTCGGGGCTTAGCACCAGTTTCGAGTTATCAGTTTCCGGAGTCCACCCGATTCATTAACGCAGCGTAATATTTCGGACGCTGGAGTCGGTTACCCACGGGAAATCGATGCTAGAGACACGCAGGCGTGCGCGTTTCGTCATCGGGCCGTTGATTATCAGGTGCTGCGAACCGTCATTGGCTGTATCGGCGATCACGGTTTCCCAGGTCATGCCTTCGTCGCGTGAAAGCTCGATCTTAACATTGCCGGTCATGTTGTGTGACTGCCACGCAACGGGACGCGCGTTCTGCAGGATTCGGCGGATAAAAAGGTCGCCGCCATTAAAATCGGTCATCATCAGGCTGCGGCCGCTGTAGCGGTAATTAGCGATGACGTCGGCGGTATTGTTGATCGAACGAGCGTTGTCGCGAGCGTTTTCGACACCGGTCGGATGGCCAAGGTAGATGACGCCCGGATTCGAGAAATAAGGCCGCCGCGTACAGCCGCTTGTGCACGGGTCGACATACGACATAACCGTGCGGTAAACGCCGTTAACATAATGGCCAAAGCCGTACGGATACGACGGATTCGAGCCGTTTTCGGGATTATGCTGGCTGCCCATGTTATGGCCGAGCTCGTGTGCAAACGAAAGATTGCCAACGGCGCAGCTGCGGGCAGTAACGGTGAATGCATTGTTTTGGTTTCCCGTCGTGGGATTTCCCATCAAATAACCGATGCCGCAGACGCCGGTTACCTCGCTGATCTCGGCGACGAGGTCCGCGTTGTGCGTGTTGCGAAGAGCGGCGATCCCGGCATTGCTGCGAAGATTGCTGAGGTCGGTGCTGGAATTGCCGGATTCGGTATAGACGAACTCTTCGGAATGGACCATGCGGACGCGCTGGCGGATGCGGCTGTTTATATAAGCGGTATTGGTCGCATCGATGGCTTGTTGGGCGAGAGCTCGAGCCTGAGCATCGCCGCCGAGGAAATTTTTGGTCGCGGTAGTGTAAACCACGAGGACGTCGATCCGGTCGCCAGAGTCCGCAGCCCCGAGCGGAGCGGCAACCGGCACTTCCAATGTTTCGGACCGAACTTCCCCGCCGCATTCGGGGAATTGTGACTGGTCGAGCTGAACAAGTATGTGAGTGTCGCCGCGCGGCACGATCTCGAAAACACCCGAGGGCATATAGATGAGCCCGGCAACTCGGTCTTTGTAAAGCGTGAGAATAACGTCGCCGTCGAATTTCGCAAGCCTGATCTTGCCTCTCCAGGTCCGGTCATCGAGCGCGCGAGTTTCGACAGAGGTGCGTTCGGCTGTAAACGATCTGCCGCCGAAATCGCTGAGTTCGAGGCTTCCGGATGCGGCGAGCGCGCTCAGCGAATCAGAGAACGCGATGCGGGCTTCGCGGACGGACGCGACCGAAGTTTTCGATTCGGCGGCAGGGGCAAACGGCGCTCCTTCGAAATCATAGAGCCGCTTTCCCTGCGCCGAAGCGACCGCGGGAAGCGCAAAGGCGGTTACAAGCACAAGAAGAATCCTGGAAACAGATAGCATCTATTTTTTCTCCTCGATAATAAATGTAGGAACCATTCCGCCGCCGGACGAGACGTTGGCAAGTTCGGATGATGAAAGACGCGTGAATGCGGAACCGACGACGCCGTTAAAGAGCAGCGGATCGAGGTCTACGAGCTGTTCGATCATCTCGCATTTCCCTTCGTAGCCGAACAGCATCGGGAAAGTTTCGCGTGCGGTTTTCACGCGTTCCTGAACGAGATAATCGCCGTCAGCGAGCGCCGTCGCGATGGCTTCGTCCCATTCGGCCGCGGTCGAATTCCAGCCGATATAGATGCCGTGGCCGCCGTAATCGTCGTTGGGTTTCAACACTAGTTTGCCCGAATTTTTCCGCGTCCAATCGACAAGGTCGATCGTGCCGCCGTCGTACTGCGTCGTTTCTTCGCGAAATTTGCGGGTCCAGGGAACATGGGCGTTTATCGCGGCAAGCTCGCCGGCGTCGAACAGGTCGGCATAGCGTTCATTTGTCAGCACAGCGAAAATCGCTTTTTTATGGACCAGCTTGCTGCGGAAACTGTTTACCATGCAAATGGAGCCGGCGCGGTAAGCATTCAGCAGCGCCGGAAAATCGACCATGATCGGCAGGTATTCGTTAACAAGCAGTCGTTTGTAGACGATGTCGATAGCGACGCTCTCGTAGAAGAGCTTTTCGCCGTCAAACTCGAGTTCGTCAGGCGAACAGATCACGGACGTATAGCCCCGATATTCGAAATATTCGCGGAAAAGCTCGAATTCCTTTTGGGTCGGCAGGCCTTTGAGATCGACGATGGCGATGACCGGTTTTACGTCCGGTTTGCCGCCAATGAACTCTTCGTAACAGGCGAGCAGGACTTCGAGCAGTTTTGACCGGCCTTCGAGGCCGTCTATTTTGTATCTTTCCGCGAACCGCTGCATCACGGGCAGGGTTTTGAAGATCTCGGTCGCTGAATCGGCATAGGCGATGCCCGCGGGGCTTTCGCCGTTTAGCTCGACGAAGCTGAAAGCATCGTCGGTCAGGAACGAATCCAAGCGGCTAGTTGGCGAAACGTGGCTGTAGCCGGGGTCGATGGCGACAAGCTCGCGTTCGAATTCGGTCAAGCCGAGTTCCGTGAGAAGCGCGTCGTCGATAACCGCGCGGTCCTTTACTTTTTGCAGCGCCCCGAAGACCGTTTGGCAGATTACCCGCACGCGGTCCCAATCCGCGGCAGTCACGAAATGCGGCCGGAGATAAGGTGTCAGGCGCCGTCCGCCGAAGATGAGTTTGCTTTTTTCAAGGCCCTCATCGAGCAGCAGCTGTGAGCTTTCGAGCAGTTCAGGGTCTTCGAGCAATTCATGGTAATAGGCGACGGCTTCTTTTAACATAAGCGTTTATTTCGACATGCTGATTATCTCGTCAAACTCGTCCTTGGAAAGCGCGATCACGGAAAGCTGTGATTGGCGAAGCAGGCCGATATTAGCGAGCGCAAGATTTGCCTTGATCTGTGCGAGCGTGACGGTTTTTTTGAACTTTTTATCAGGCGAAAGTTCGACCGCGACCCATTTCGGATCGTCGGCGGTCGGGTCGGGGAACGCGGGTTTTGTGACCTTTGCCGTTCCGACAACCTCTTTCCCGATATTGGAATGATAAAAGAGGACCTTGTCGCCCTTTTTCATCAGGTTCAGATTATTCCGCGCCTGATAATTTCGGACGCCGGTCCAATCGGTCTTGCCGTCATTGACGAAATCGTCGTAGGAATAGGAATCGGGTTCCTGTTTGACCATCCAGTAGTTCATAGTGGTTTGAAGTTCGAGTAACCAATTACAAGATTTATGTTTGGTTTCTTGTTTTTTGTTTCTCGCTGAAACGTGTTTTAGTAATTCAGAAAATCGCGATTGCCGGCAGTTGAAGCACCGCCCTTATATACTGGTCATGTCGTCGCAGAATATAGTCCACGAGACATCAAATTAACAAAAACTGGAACACAGAATACACGGAAAAAGCTTAAACGGAACGCACTGACAAAATCCAAGAACCTCGCCGTAATGACAACAAATCTGGGCTAAAGCCAGGTCAATTCGTGTTGAAACTTAACCCCTAGCTGAAGCTAGGGGCAATTCAAATTTTCCCGACACCGCGCTGCTCACTATTACTTCTTTTGTGCTTCGGCGGCTTTTTTGTTTAGCCATTTTGCCCAGCGTTCGAGTATGGGGCGGAATGGCTTGAAGATCTTGGCACGTATACTGTTTTGGTTTTGCTGTTCGCTCCAGGTTCGCAGATTCTTTTCGGTGTACTGCCGGATCTGCGGTTCGAGGTTCTGCTTTTTGACCGAATGCCGCAGCGTCAGGTAATAATGCTGGCCCACGAGCGAGAAAAGCAGGCCGGCGAGGTTTCCCTTGAACTGGCTTTTCGCCATCCATTTTTTCGCGAAGCCTTCGGTCGGCTGCAGCAGCGCGCCCATCGAAATTTCGAACCAAGCGCCCTGATTGCCGGCGCGCGGATGATAAAGGCCGGGCAGGTCGCCTTTCATGGGCACGTCCATGTTCTTGAGCCGGGGATCGTTTATAAAATCAACGAGCCTTACCTTTTCGAGCCCTCGGATCTGTTCGATCGGCAGAAAATCCAGCACTTTTTGTATATGCTGCTCGGTGTCTTTTGGCAGCTCAAAGCTCGCCTGGTTCTCAACCCTGATCCTGGTAACTTTTGCGGCCTTTTGTCCCGCAGTCTGAATAGCCATAACTGCTGTAAATTGTAAACATTAAATTGGGAATAGTAAATTCTGCTTCGCCGGTGTGGCGCGAGCGCAACACTTTGGCCGCGGGCTGCCTGATGTTCCAGAGGCAAACTCCTTGAGATCATTGTATTTGCCGAACTTCGCGAAATTGGCACGGGGTTTGAGATACGTTGAGAAGAGATTTCGCGAAATGCTTCAAACGACAATTGCAAAAGAGATATCGGTAAACGGCGTCGGGCTGCACACGGGCGTCGATGTGAACGTGCGGCTCCGGCCGGCGCCGGAGAACACGGGGTATATTTTTGTCCGCACGGACCTGGATAATTTCGAGATCCCGGCCTCGGTCGAATATGTTTCGCACTGCAGCTACGCGACGACGCTGATGCGGCGCGGTGTTGTGCTGTCGACGTGCGAGCATCTGTTGTCGGCGCTGCGCGGCATGGGCGTGGATAATTGTTTTATCGAACTCGACAGCATCGAAGTTCCGATCCTGGACGGCTCAAGCGAGGATTGGATCGAGCTGATCGAAGGCGCGGGCGTCGTTCAACAGGCGTCGCCGAGGCATTTTTTGAAGGTGCTAAACCGCGTGGAGATCGATGAAGGCGGCCGGAGGATGTCGGTCGAGCCTTCGGACAGGTTCGAGATCGAATGCGTGATCGATTTTCCGCACCCGTTCATCAAACGGCAGACACTGCATTTTGAAATGAAGAATGGATCGTTCGGCCGCGAGATAGCTTCAGCGCGAACGTTCGGATTCACGCACGAGATCGAAATGCTGCGCAAGGCGAACCTCGCCCTCGGCGGATCTCTGGACAACGCGATCGTCCTTACGCCGGAAGGAATGCTGAACGAAACGCCGCTGCGGTTCGACGACGAATTCGTCCGGCACAAGATATTGGACATCATCGGCGACGTCGCCTTACTGGGCATGCCGATGCTGGGCCGAATAACAGCCGAAAAGAGCGGACATGCGGTGCACGCGGCTTTGATGAGCAAGCTTTTGAAAACGGAAGATGCATGGGAGATCACTACTGCTGATGCGTAATGCCGGACTCACTTCTATCTTTGGTTTTGTTTCTATTAAATAACCCGGCCAATCCGACAATTCCTGCCACTGCAAGGCCGACACCTACAAGCGGGACGCCGATCGTCAGAGCCTTTCTTTTCGTTGAACCATAACCGATCATGTGGCGGTTCCGGCGTTCGAATTGCTGCCACTTCATCGCAGCCGCTCCCAGCCATTCCACACCAAGTCCTTTCATCAGCTCCGGCAGCGCCGTCTGCAGGACGGGATGTCCTCTGACAAAGTGGACACGCGGGTCGTTCTTGTGTTCCGGACGCGCTGCGTCGTCAAAAACGACGTATGGGCCTTCTTCTAAATGCTGTTCAAAGTGCGGGTCTTCAATGTCGCCGATCATGATGGTAGGCGTACCGCGCAGCCAGACGACCTCTTCGAGTTCGCCCCGGCGCAGCATGCTGTCAATCGCACTTTTGACATGGCCGACGGTACCCGCAAGCTCGACGCCGTCGCCGACCAGAAAATTGATGGGCAGATAATCGAAGCCTTCGTGCGGTTTCCACGCTTTGATGGAGACTTCGTCGAGCGGCGCTCCCCGATATTCGATTTCCCTGCGGGTCCCGAGCCCGCGCCGTTCGGCTTCGGCGGCAAAATTCAGCTTCGCAGGATCGTGCCCGAGAAGCCTGGCGATCGTTACGTCCGTCGCTACCGGATCTGCCGATGCAATTACGCAGCCGCACCACCGTGGCACATTCGCGATCGGCCCGTCGCCTTCGCCCACGATCAACGCATCGGCAACGCAGAGCGCCGGTTTTGTGACGGTCATTATGTCCATAAAACGCGCTATGTGCTCGTCGTCGCCATGGTTGTGATTGCGCCAATTTTGGTTAACCGCACCGACCCAGTTCTTCAGCGCACCGCTGATCGGTTCGATGTGATGATTCTTTGCTTTCGGGACGTCGATTATGACGTCCGCATCCAGGAGCGGTGCCGGGATCGGGCATTCCTTTAAGAAAATGCCGTTCGGAATAGCGGTTAAGCGATTTGGCGTGTCGTCGCTGCCGAGATCGACGAGTTCTGCTCCCTCACGTTCGGCCAACGCGGCCATACCCGTGATCTCCATGCAATCGAGCGAGGAAAAGTAGCCGCCGGAGGATTCGCCGATCTGAACGCGTCCCGCACCGGCTTCACGGGCGAGGCGTATCAACGCTCCAACGACCAGTGGGTCAGTGGTGCAGCCCTCTTCTGCGGAATAGAACACGGTCTGGTTCGGTTTTATAAGCACCGTATCGCCCGGCTGGACGAATACCGACATTCCGCCCAGGTGCGAGAGAGCTTCACGTACAAGGTCGAGCACGCGGTCTTGCGAGCGGTGTTTTTCGTTTGTGTGGGCGATCGCGACGCGGGACCTGTTCGGCATATTTATCCTCGTGACGATTCGGGTTCTTTCGATACCTTCTGATGCGGTGGGGGTTCTTTCAGGGCATCGATCAATCGATGCTGGATCAGGACATGAACCCGCGGAAATAGGATACCGAGCAACAGCCCGTACAGAATGGAGCCCGCAAAGATCCCTTTCGCTGCCAATCCGGTGGCAACCGCATTCCCGGTGGCGATCTGCCAGATGCTGATCGGGCCGGCAACCCAGAAGAGGAAGCCGGAACAAGCACCGAACAGCCATCCGCCCGTGCGGTCATTTGCCGCCCGTTTGAATATATGTGCGTAAACCATTCCCGCCACGGTCGTGAGAGTGATGTGGAGTGCAATCATTAGCGGGAGGCCGATGACGGCGATGATGCTCGCGAATGCACCGGTAAAGTACAGGATCACGCACGAAGGGATCCCGGCGGCCAAACCGCATAAGGCGCCGTTCAGGAGCGGCCGCTGCGTCGGCCCGGGCGTATTGCCGTGGGCTTTCATATACTGCATGAACGAGACGTCTGTTTTCATATCGCCTGTGCCATCCGAAGCGTTTCCGCCTCCGGAGGAAGGGTTTCTCCCTGATACATTTCGATCAGATACTGATATGCCTGAGCGACCGGCCTGGGGTCGCGGTTCAGGTCGAAAAGGCCGACCGGAAACACGTTCCCAAGCGGCTTGCTCAAGCCGATGTTCCAATCTATCTGGTCAAGCAGGCTGTACCAGGTAAAGCCGATGACGGGCACGCCGCTTTTACGTATAAGCTGCACATTGTGCCACTGGCGCCAGAGCCAGTTCGGCGCTTCTTCGGCGTCGGTGGTATTGGTCTCCGTGTGCATCACGAGCCGCTGGTATCGCTTATAGTACTGCATTGTAATGACGAACCAGCCGAATAATTCCCCGAGGTTTTCCATCCCGCTGTCGCTGTTGATCAGCTTTTCATTCCATTCGTAATAGTCGATCCCAAGCACCGCGCGCCGGCCGACATCCTGTGCGCGGAACCACGCCAGGTCTTCGCGGGACATACCGTTGTCGATCAGGTAGTCGCAGATATCATCACGGATCGGTACGCCGTAAAGTAGGTCGAGAGCGATAAAACGGCGTTGGTTTTCAAAGTCCGCTTTGTGCTGGATGTCGCGGTTCGGGCAACAGGGTTGGTAGAATTCGCTGCTCTCGCTATTGATGAAGACCACGTCCGGCCGGACCGAGAGAATCGCCTGCATCATTAGCACGCTCGCCTTTGCGACGTTATGGGTCGCCGTTACGAAGGACCTCTCACTCCGCATCTGTTCATTCCAGACGCCATCGAGCGCGCTCATTCGGGCGGTGACGTACATCTCGTTTACCGGCGTGTAGAATTTTATCCACGGATATCGCGTCGCGAACGCTTCGGCGTATTTCGCGAACATTTCCGGGATAGCGGCGTTTTGAAAATTCTCGAGCCAATCCGGGGTGCCAAAATGGCAGAGATCGATGATAGGAATGACGCCAATTTCCCGCATCTTCGCGAACACCTGATCGGTGAACGACCAATCGTATTTGTTTTCGGCCGTGTAAATCAGATGGATCGGCGGGCCGTAGCGGAGATATTTGATACCTACCAGACGTACCAATTCAAGATCGCGCCTCCAATTAGAGTAATGGCCGGTCTCCTCAAGTTGATCGATCCGCCACCGGCCGTTTTCGATGGTGGGCGTGCTGCATTCGATCCCGGTTGCAAACATGAAATCATCCATATTCTGCAACCCTCCTGCCTACCGGGTAGCCAACCGGCCGTTTGTAGATCGAGCCCATTACGAGGCCATAGATCAGATGGCCGCCGATGATCATGATCGGTCCGCCTAAGCCCATGCCGTTCGCAAATAGCCCAAACGTCTGCATCGCGCCGTCGAGCATCGAGTCCATTTGCGGCACCATGATCAAGCCCGCCAGCAGCGCCGGAAATAGGGAGAATACGAAGCCCTGAAGATATGGAGGTAGTTCAAGCGTCGACCAGAAGAAATAAGCGTAGAACACTGCCCATATAGCTCCGACGGTAAGGTGGAGGATCAGCCCGGCGATCCACCACAGTGGAAATACGGCCCCATCCCCAAGGGCGAGTTCGCCGAGAACGTGGACAAGGTCAAAAACCGGCACACCTGCTAGTAAAAACACCCGTGCGGCCAGCTCCCATGCGAGAGCCCCGGCCGCACCGCCAATACATGCTTTTTTGAACGCTACCCGCCTGATCATTCCCACCACCTTGTCCGATCGCTGCTCGAGAGCAGGCTGAAACTATCGTTTGAAAACAAGTATAGCAGGTTAATTAGTCAAATAAGTACTTCTTTTATTACACTTCCAAATTTCTGGCCGGATTATCGCTTCGACCGAAGCTGCGGATTTTCGAAGATCGACTTTCCTAAACTCCAAACTGCGTCAAATGATGGTCCAGATGTTTATAGAGCATGTTGTTCCACTCGGTCTTGGTCAGGCGGCCGAATGAATGTGACATTTTGCCATCGAATTCGGCCTCGCCGAGTTGCTGCGTGCGGCGGATGTATTCGATAAGCCTGGCTTTTTCCTTCTCGAAATCGCGTGGATCGCTGATAATGAATTGGGGCGCGGTCGGGCCGTTCTTTTTGGGCGGCTTTTCGCCTGTGACGACTCGTTTGACGATGGTCTTCAGGATCAATCCCATAAGAAAGTTGGGTTTCGGGTGCTTGTCGGGTTCGTAGATCGTCTCGTAGGCGACGTTGCAGTGCGCGAGCATCTTTGCGACGTCCATCTTGCCCCATTGCCTTTGCGTTTCGGGCGTCAGCTTCCCGATACGCTCAATAATCGCTTCTGAAACTTGTTCCGTGAAAATATTTGGTAGCGGCATAAGCTAATCCTTCCAGTCAGGTGTGTGAAATACCCCTTCTTTGTCGGTACGCTGGTATGTGTGTGCTCCGAAGTAGTCGCGTTGTGCTTGGATCAGGTTTGCGGGCAGACGCACGGAACGGAACGCTTCGAAATACGCCAGGGCGGACGACAGGCATAGCGACGGTACACGGCTCGCGGAAAATTCACCGACGACCGCGTGCCAATCTCGCCTATTGGCGTCAAGCAATTCGGCGAACGTGCCGTCCAGAATAAGATTCGGCAGGTCGGTATTCTCGGAAAACGCCTTGCGCATATCTTCCAAAAGCGCCGAACGAATGATGCAGCCGCCGCGCCAGATGCGCGCTATTTCGGAAAGGTCGAGGCCGAAGTTCTTTTCTTCGGATGCGACCTGCAAGAGCGATAAGCCCTGTGCGTAGGTGACGATGAATGACGCGAGTAGCGCATTTTTAAGACGGCCGAGATCGGCGTCGGTGCCGTACGAGCGGTCATCGGCGGCGTGCGGCCGTGCAACGGTGTCGCCCGCCTCGGCCGCTTCGTCGGACCCGATGTTCCGGCTGTGCTGTTCGCTGGCATCGGTCTTAACATCCTCGCGGGCAAGCCGGGCCTTCATGTCGTGCTGCGGCTCGCTGGTGACGGTTTCTCCGTGAGACTGAAGCGTGCCGTCGCCGCCCGGCGCTTGGCTGCCGAATTTTTTGGCGATCAGCATGCGCGTTTCTTTTTGCGCGGAGATCTGGCGCATTGAAACAGCCGAATCGATCGTCGGGATCGGAACGCCGAGGTCCATCGCTGCCTGCGACGTCCATTTCCCTGTTCCCTTCTGTGCTGCCTTATCGAGGACGAGTTCGACGAGCGGTTTTCCGGTTTCCGCGTCAACCTTTTGGAGCACGTCCGCCGTGACCTCGACGAGGAACGAATTGAGCTCGGTGCCGTTCCAGGAGGCAAACGTATCGCTCATCTGCCGATAGTCCATTTTAAGTACGCGCAGCATGTAATCATAGGTTTCAGCGAGGATCTGCATCAGGCCGTACTCTATGCCGTTGTGCACCATTTTTACGAAATGCCCCGCCGCGCCGGTCCCCATGTAAGCGACACAAGGTTCGCCGTTGACCTTTGCCGCGACCGATTCGAGCATCGGGGCCACACGGTCGTAGAATACGCGGCGGCCGCCGGGCATAATGCTCGCGCCGTAGCGCGCGCCTTCTTCACCGCCGGAAACGCCGACGCCCATGAACCCGATGCCTTTTTCGGTGAGCAAGGCTTCGCGGCGTTCGGTATCGATAAAATGGGAATTGCCGCCGTCGATGATAAGGTCGCCTTCGTCGAGATGCGGCAGAAGATCATCTATAACCGAGTCAACGATCGGGCCGGCCGGGACGAGAAGCATGATATTACGCGGCGATTCGAGCTTTTCTGTAAATTCCGCGATGCTGCCGGCGGTATCGACGGGCATTCCGGAGCCTTCGTCGAGCAGCATCTGGCGCTTTGTTTCGTCGAGGTCGTAGCCCACGCCCGTAAAACCGTGCTGTGCGATGTTTAGCAGAAAATTACGGCCCATTGTCCCGAGGCCGACCATACCGAATTGAGCTTTTGACATAGATTCAATGTCCCTGCGTTTTAACGAATGCTTCTTTCAAATTCTTCTCGATCTCTATGTGCAGCGGTGTCTTCTGGCCGGGCGGAATCGTCTGAGCGTCGCGCATGATCTTTCGCGCGCATTTACCGCAGAGCAGATAGGCGATCAGCACGCCGTGGTCGCGGTATATATATGTATTTACGGAGACGGCATTTTGACCTTTGTACTTCATGGACCCTATCTTTCGTCCGCAGCCCGGGCAGCCATCGGCGTCGTGGAACCATCGGCCTTTTACCACGTCGCCAAAATGCATTTTTGCCTGCAGATAGAGCTGGTCTAGTAATTCTAAAATTTCGTTTCTCGCCATAAAGTTAGGTTGAAGTAGAATGTCTTCCTGAGTTTTGTCGGCGTACGTCTCAAATTATATACTGCGAATAAGATATATGTTATCACTGCTCGACGCCATTCGCCCGACAACCATCATTCAGTCGCAGAAGCTACGCGATCGTTTGGGACTCGATATCACCATTGCCGCGGAAACGTTTCAACACACGGGCAGTTTTAAATTCAGAGCGGCGTACAATGTCGCCTTGAACGTACCGAACGACGAGATAATCGGCGTTTCGTCAGGAAATTTCGGGCAGGCATTGGCATATGCGTGCAAATTGACGGGCAAGACATGCACGGTCGTGATGCCGGACAATTCCGCGCAGGTGAAGATCGATGCCGTTCGCTCATACGGAGCGGACGCGGACCTGATAAACGTTCGAGAGGTGAGCCGTACTGATCGTGTCGAGCAGCTAAAAGCCGAACAGCCGGACGCCTATATTGCCAGTGCGTTCGACGATCAATTCGTTATTGACGGAAATTCGACGCTCGGCGACGAGCTCGCTGCGGAGAATTTCGACGCAGTGGTAATACCGGTAGGCGGCGGCGGTTTGATCTCGGGGACGATCGTCAGCTTTCGGCGCAACGGCGTGAAGGCGGACATCTACGGCGCAGAGCCGCTGATGGCGAACGACGCCGCTCGGTCGCTGCGGGCGGGCGAGCTGATCGCTAACGAATCGGAACCGCAAACCATCGCGGACGGCACGCGGACACTGTCGCTCGGGAACCTGAACTGGCCAATAATAAAGGACGGCGTCAAAGACATCATCGAGGTTCAGGAAGAGCTGATCGCCGAAGGGCTGAAGCTGTATTTTACTGACGCAAACCTAAAATGCGAGCCGACGGGCGCTTTGTCCCTTGCGGCCGTTATTAAGCGTCCGGAGTTATTCAAGGACAAGCGGGTCTGCGTGGTCGTCACCGGCGGAAACGTCGATCCGGAAGTCTATAAACGGCTTATCTGATCGACATTAAACTCTTGCCTAGCGTACCTCTTCGACGAACGTCACTCGGTTGATCTCGTACAGTGTCGTCACTCCCGCAAATACTTTCTTTACCGCCGATTCTCGAAGGCTTGAAAGGCCTTCTTTTTCTGCCTGGCGGCGAATTTCAGAACCGGGACGGCGCTCGATGATCATTTCGCGGATCGCGTCTGACATATCGAGCAATTCGTGAATGGCCGTTCGTCCGCGATAGCCGGTGTGGTTGCATGCATCACAGCCCACGTTGCGGTAAAAGACGCGGTCGCCGACGTCTTCTGGACGCAAGCCGGATTCGAAAAGTTCTTCGTTCGTGGGTTTATACGGCCGTTTGCACGTCGGACAAAGCAGGCGTACGAGCCGCTGCGCGAGCACACAGTTCAGCGACGACACGAAGTTATACGGTTCGACGCCCATGTTAAGGAAACGGCCGATGACGTCAATAACGTTGTTGGCGTGGACGGTCGTGAAAACGAGGTGGCCCGTCAGTGCCGACTGGATGGCGATCTGCGCGGTCTCTTCGTCACGAATTTCGCCGACCATGATCTTGTCAGGGTCGTGGCGAAGGATCGAACGCAGGCCGCGTGCGAAGGTCAGTCCCTTCTTTTCGTTCACCGGGATCTGGACAATGCCGTGAAGCTGGTATTCAACCGGATCTTCGATCGTAATGATCTTGTCTTCGTCGTTGCGGATCTCATTTAGCGCCCCGTATAGCGTCGTCGTTTTACCCGAACCGGTCGGGCCGGTCACAAGTACCATTCCGTACGGCTCTTTGATGTATATTCGGAAACGCTGAAGATCAACGGGATCAAAACCGACGACGTCAAGGCTGAGGTTCTTGAATTCCTCGCTTATCTGCTCTTTATCGAGAATACGGATGACGGCGTCCTCACCGAAGACGGTCGGCATGATCGAAACACGGAAATCGACGGTACGGCCTTTATAGCGTACGCGGAAACGGCCGTCCTGCGGAATGCGGCGTTCGGCGATGTCTAGCTCCGACATGACCTTGATACGCGAGATCAACGTCTGATGATACGCAATGTCGATGGGATCGACCTTTGCATAAAGGGCGCCGTCGATTCGGAATTTTACCTGGACATCGCGTTCGCGGGTTTCGATGTGTATATCGGACGCTCGCGATTCCATTGCGTTGTAGATGATCGTATCGACCAGCTTGATGATCGGCGACATGTCCGAATCGGTCGCCAGACGGTCGAGGTCGAGGACCTCTTCGCCCTGATCCGTCTCTTTTACAAGTGATATTTTGAAGGTCGACGCCGCTTCCTGAAGGACGCGCTGCGTAGCGTCGCCCTTTTTCAGAACGACGTCGATCGCGCCCTGCGTCGCGACATACGGAACAATGCGCACATTTAGAGCGTTCTCGAGCTCGTCGAGTCGCTGCAGATTCGACGGGTCGGCCATCGCTGCGTGAAGATCGCGGCCCTCGCGCTTGAGAGGCACGAAATGATTGCGCAGCATCAGGTCGACGGGGATCTTCGCGAGCTCTTCGTAATCGATCGGCGATTCCTGGTCGGGCGGCAGAAGGTCGATGTACGGCAGTCGGTAACGCCGGGCGAGTTGGCGCGCCTCGATGACCTCGGGCGGCTCGTTCTCGAGAAAATCCGATAGCTCGATCTTAGGCGAGGAAGTGAATGGTGTTTCGGGTGTCGATGTTTCGTTCATTTTAGTAATTCTTGTTTCAGCTTACCGCTGGCTGCCAAACGGCCCTGAAGAGATCGTTTGGATGATCGGCAAATAAATGGCCAGAAGGATAGCTACGACGATTCCCGCCATGACAAGCAGGATAAGCGGTTCGAGCAGCGTTGTGAGCTGTTCGAGGCGTACCTCGGCTTCGGAATCGTAAAACGCCGCGACCTCGTCGAACATTTCACGGAGGCTGCCCGAACTTTCGCCGATCCCGATCATGTCGAGGCCGAGCTCCGGGATCCAACCGGCCTTTCCGAGAGCCTCGGTAAATCCACGGCCTTCACGAATAAGCGATGAAACGCTTTCGCTGCGTCGGCGAAGTTCGAGATTATTCAACGCCTGCGAAGCGATGTCCCACGAATCTGGTACCGTAATACCGCCGGAAAGAAGCGTCGACAGTGAACGGGCAAGTTGAGCCGTCGCCATTTGACGTATAAGCACGCCTACGATCGGCAGTTTAAGGAGAAACCGATGCAGCATCAGCCTGCCGCCCGGCGTACGCAGCCATATAACAAGCGCAAATACGGCCACGAGCGTCATCGGCAGCAGCCACCAGATGTTATTTGCAACCGTCGTAGAGATAGCCAGTACGACAACGGTGATCGTCGGCAGCCCGCGGTTAGAGCTGAGGCCTTTGAACAGGTCCGACATTCGCGGGACGATATACAGCGTCAGAAACGCGATCATGAACGTCGCGGCTACAAGGAGGAATGCCGGATATGCCAATGCTCCGCGAAGCTTGCGCGTAACGCCGACGCTTCGTTTCAGATAGTCGACGTAGCGTTCGAGCACGTCGTCGAGCGCGCCGCTCTTTTCACCGGATAGAATGGACGCCGTATAGATCTTCGGGAAAATGCCCTGCGCTTCGAAAGCCTGCGACAGCGGGACGCCGCTTTTGATCTTTTCCTCGACATCAACGAGCACCGCGCGAAGGTTTGCCGATGCAGAACGGGTCTTCAGCAGATTTATCGATTGCAAGATCGGAATGCCAGCACGGAGAAGCGCCGAAAGCTGCTGGTTAAATAGGAGAAAATCCGACTGTTTGACGCGAGCTTTGGTCGCTGTACCGCCTAGCGACATGACGGACGCCAGGCCCGTTCTTGAAGTAGAGACTGTAAAGACCCGGTAGCCCTCGTTCTCAAGCTGGATCTTTGCTTCGGCGGCGCCTGATGCCTCAACGATCCTTGTAATGATTTCGCCCGAGGGTGTCCCGAGCCGGCATACAAATTCTGTCATTATTGCTGATCTTAGTAAGGGGAATTCGATGTCACAGACACACGGCGGCCCTGCCGTTCGCTTCCCGGTGATTATATCACGCTTTTTGATTCATATAGTTGCGGGAATTGGCGGAGGGTTTGTATGGAGCACGACGAAACAACTAATTTTACGCATCGCGCATCCAAAAAATATCTTGCTTTAAGATAGACGCGTTCCATACAATAGACATTACTCACGGGAGAGATTATGGCCCTTTTTCTGACGGGTAAAAGCATCGGGCAGTGCCGAATGCGGCATGTCTGTTTCCTTCTGCTTACCGTTTTTTTGGTCTTTAACAGCACGCCTGCCCAAGACCAACAGCCGCAGCCGACGCCGCCTCCTGAACAGCCGGTCGAAGTGGACGGCCAAGTACGCGTTAAAACCGACCTGGTGTCGTTGACGCTGACGGTGACCGATCTTTACGGCCGTTATGTTTCGGGACTGACGAAAAAAGCTTTTTCCATTGTCGACAACAACGAGGAGCAGGAGATAACTTTTTTCAGCGACGCGGACGCTCCGGTCTCGGTCGGGGTGATCTTTGACGTGTCCGGTTCGATGAGCGGCGACAAGATCGCAAAGGCCCGTAACGCACTGCAACGCTTCATTAACACCAGCCATCCGTCGGATGAATATTTCCTGATCGCCTTCAACAGCCGCGCGCAGCTTCTGCTTGACCGAACGCGTGACGGCGACGCGGTCCTGCGAAAGCTGACCTTGGTCGAGCCGCGTGAGAATACCGCTCTTTACGATGCCGTTTACCTTGGTGTCGAACGCGTCACACGTGGTTCGCACCAAAAACGTGCACTATTGATCATCAGCGACGGCCAGGACAATTCGTCACGTTACAACTTCGGTGAGGTCCGGCGGCTTATGAAGGAATCGGACGTTGTCACATATGCCGTCGGCATTATGGGCGGCAGCGATGCCAGCAGCCCGCTTGGCATGCAGGGACAGGCGTTTCTGGACGAGCTGACCTCGGTCACGGGCGGTAAATCGTTCTATCCGAATACGGATGTTGAGATGGACGAGATCTTCGAGCGGATCGCTCTGGAACTTCGCCATCAGTACTCGATCGGATATACGCCGAAGGATTTCGCACCCGACGGAAAATGGCGTAAGGTGAAAGTTAAGGTCAAACCTCCACGCGGATTACCGCGTCTAACGGTCAGAAGTCGCGAAGGCTATTACGCGACGCCTAATTCAGACTATCGTTAGATCGGGTAAATGCTGAGAATGAAAATATTTACGTACATTTTCCGCGGCGCGGCACTTTTTTCAGCCGCGGCAGTTTTTGGTTTGGGTTCGATATATGTGTCCGGGCAAACGGACACGACTGGCCGCGACCGCCAGGTTTCGCCCGAGGCTGCGGCAACGCCGCCCGCGACGCCGTCGCCTACGCCGCCAAAGCTCGAAGAACCGGACGACGTTTTGACGATCGACACGGAGCTCGTTAACCTGAATGTACGTGTCGTTGACCGCAACAACCGTCCGATCAATAGCCTGCAGGCAAAAGATTTCAAGATCTTCGAAGACGGCGTTCAGCAGCAGGTGGAATTCTTTTCGCGCTCGGAAGTTCCGACCAATTATTCGATCGTGCTCGACAATTCGGGGTCGCTCAGGCATCAATTGGAAAAGGTAATTGAAGCGGGAAAGATCCTCGTCAATACGAACAAACCCGGTGATCAGACCAGCCTCATACGATTTGTAAGCCGCGACAAGATCACGGTCGAACAACCATTTACTTCGAATAAAGCCGATCTGATCGACAGTCTCGATAACCTCTTTATCGAAGGTGGTCAGACCGCCATCATAGATGCGGTATACCTTGCGGCACAGAGCGTTAACGATCACGAACGAAAACGACCGCAGGACGAACGGACCAGGCGGGCGATCGTGCTCGTGTCGGACGGAGAGGATCGCGACAGCTATTACAACGAAGCTCAGCTTTTTCAGATGCTGCGCGAAACGGACGTACAGATCTATGCGATCGGGTTTGTGAACGAATTGACCAAGGAAGGCGGATTCATCGGAAAGAGCCCGCAGGGCAAAGCGAAGGCATTCCTGGAGCGGCTGGCGACCGAGACGGGCGGTAAGGCATACTTTCCGAACGACGTGAACGAACTCGCGGGTCTCGCATCGGACATCGCCAGCGAGCTGCGAATGCAGTATTCGATCGGATATATTCCGACCAACGAGAAGAAAGACGGAACTTACCGCAATATCAAAGTGAGCGTCGACGACGGCCCAAACAAGCAAAAACGCATCGCGATAACGCGTTCGGGCAGGACAGCGGAACGCGATCTAGCACCAAAGCCGCAGGCTGCGGCGCCGAAAACGCGATAACCAATTAAACCTGCATAAAGAAAGGGAAGCTCCGTGTAACGGCGGCTTCCCTTTGTTGTTGGAAAATGAGTAATTCGGATTACCGCTCCGGAACGGAACCGGAGATCTTCTTACGGGTCGTCTCGCCGGTGCTTAGTACCGGTATTCCTTCATCAACCTCGCCGTGCGGCCGGGGAATGACATGGACCGCCGTGACGGTCCCAATGCGACGCGCAGCGGCGGCTCCGGCATCAACGGCCGCTTTCACGGCGCCGACCTCACCGCGGACGATCGCCGTCACAAGGCCGGCGTCGATCTTTTCGTACCCAACCAATTCGACATTCGCCGTTTTGACCATCGCGTCGGCCGCTTCGATCATTGCAACGAGGCCCATACATTCGACCATTCCCAATGCCTGCATAGATTTAATCTCCTGATCCGAGGCCGGGACGCTTTTTACTGCGTCTGTATAAAAGTATAACAAGCCCGAGCAGAAGAGCTCCCCCAAAAATCGAAAAGAAGAATACCCCGATAGCGATTTCCACTATTTAAAATATGACATCACCATCACAGCGATAACTGCAAACAATATCAATACGCCGGCCGCCACATAAAAGGTCGTTTTCGGAGCGTCATCCGGCTCACCCCAAACGATCTCATAGGGCTTTCGTTCCACACGCTTGGGCGGCCTTTGATGCCTTCGCTTCGATACTATTTCCCCGGGACGAAGCGGGCGCTTATCGTCCACCACGCCGGACAATTCCTTTCCGTTATCAGACGCAACTGTCTGTTCGACCGCCGGCCGCCGCTCCGTTCCGACGAATGTGCCGCAGTTGTAGCAATAATCGTTGTTCGGCCTGACTTCGACGCCGCAGCCGGAACAGACTTGTTTATTGGTTACGGTATTAGGCATCAGAAACAGGTCGGAGATACCGCGGCCGGGATTGAACACGGACGGCCGTCATGGTCAAATCCACGCGAAGATCTCCTTCTCGTTACCGAGGTCGCGTGCGGATGGCGTCAGAATACTCTTGTCAGTTATATAGATCTTTTCCCCATTGGCGATGGCTCGACGCACATCGTCCTCGCTGACAAAATCGACGGGTGACGGAACGGCTCCGTTCCCTGCCGCGTTCTGCGGCCGGAGTTCATGGATGACGGTCCTGACCGGCGAAGGCGGCGGTTCGGGCTCCGGAGCCTTTTCGACAATGGGCTCGACCGCCGATGCGTCGGCGATCTTATTGCTCAGGAATTTATCGACGAGCGCGGCGATCTCTTCGCGTTTAATGGTCCGACCAGCGGACTGCCCGCGCGGAGCCGGAGCGGCGGAAACGGGTGGGGTATGCGCCGGCTTCGCAGCATTTATCGGCTTGGTCTCGAACGCTACACGCTTGATATCCATCAGATGGATGGGCGAGACATTGTCGGACGTAACGTTTCCGCCCCATGAGCCGCATCCGAGGGTCATTGACGGCGCCAGGTCGGTCGTAAATCCGATAGCTCCGTGTGTGGTTGGCGAATTTATGACCACGCGGGCAGCGGGCATTTGTTCGCCATATCGAACGGCGGCGGCGCGGTCCTTAGTATGCATTCCGGCGGTGTGGCCCATGCCACCGAATTGCAGAATTTCATGGCAGCGATTTGCGCCCTGTTCGATGCCGTCGACGACAAAGAATGCCAGCGTCGGCGAAAGCTTTTCGATCGACCATGGAAAATCGCGTCCGACGCCCCCGCAATCTGCGAGTAACGCGCGTGTGCCGGACGGAACGGAAATTCCTGCCAAGTTTGCAATAAATTCGGCCGATTTCCCGACGATCCCGGGGTTGAGGGTACGCTGCGGTGTTACGAGGGCTTTTCCAACGGAGTCGGCCTCTGCTTGATTTAGGAAATGTCCGCCTTGGATCTTGAACTGTTCACGAACCTGTGCGGCGATTGGTGCATCGACGACGACCGATTGTTCAGAGGCGCATATCGTTCCGTTATCGAAACAAGTACCCGTCAAAATGTCAGAGACGGCCTTTGCAACGTCAGCCGTGCGCTCGATGAACACGGGAACGTTCCCTGGACCAACACCGAATGCCGGCTTTCCTGACGAATAAGCAGCGCGAACGAGACCCGTTCCGCCCGTTGCCAGTATTACGGCGGTCCTGCGGTGCTTCATGAGGGCTTCGGTGCCCTCAATGGTCGAATTCTGCAGGCAGATTATCGCGTCGGCAGGCAGACCTAACTTGACTGCTTCGTCACGCATGACGCGGGTCGTTTCAAGAATACAGCGAGCGGCGGAAGGGTGCGGCGAAAGAACAATTGAGTTCCGCGATTTGATCGCGATAAGTATCTTGAAGATCGCTGTCGAAGTCGGATTGGTCGATGGAATAATGGCCGCGACAACACCGCGCGGCGACGCGATCTCGACAATGCTGTTCGTCTCGGAAACGACCCCGACCGTCTTAAGGCCGCGGAAGTGGTTCCAGACGTCTTCGGCGGCGAATCGGTTCTTCTCCCGTTTGTCTTCCGCTTTTCCAAATCCGGTTTCTTCGTGCGCAAGCATTCCGAGGCGCGCCGCGTCGGCGAGTGCGGCCTTCGACATCGCTCCGCAGATCGCGTCGATCTTTGCCTGATCGAATCCCGCGATCGTTCGCGAAGCGGAGTAGGCCGCATCGACGGCATCCCGAGCTTCCTGCTGTGAAACTAGATCCTTGTCACCCATCGAAGATCAGCCGGGCCTTTTCATAATTCGGCCCAGGGCTGTAATTAGCGGTTCTTGCTTTTGTTGCCTTGGATCGAACCCGATGCGGAGCTTCCCGCGTCGCCTGCTCCGAGCTGGCGTCCGCCGCCGCCCTGGAGGGCTTTTTCGTCCGGACTGAGTCCTACCTTACCGCCTGTCGGCAGCACGCGTTCGACCTCGCCATGCGGGCGCGGAATGACGTGAACACTGATAAGCTCGCCCACGCGGCGCGCTGCTGCGGCTCCGGCGTCGGTCGCTGCCTTGACGGCGCCGACGTCACCCCTGACAAAAATGGTAACATAACCTGCACCGATATATTCTTTGCCAACAAGCTGAACGTTTGCAGCTTTTACCATTGCGTCGGCCGCTTCGACAGCTCCCACGAAGCCCTTAGTTTCGACCATTCCGAGCGCTTCAAGACTCATTAGTGTTCCTCTCAATTAATTAAACTTTATAGATTCGAATCACGACTTGTTCAATCCCTAAAAGTTATCACGGTGCCACGGTATAGGCAAGCGGTACAATGCCCATAAAAACGGCACATTCAATTGACAATTTTGGGTTCGGAGGGCTATATTTCAAACTTAAGGCCTTTACCAATTTGCGGTTAGCACCGGCAGCGGAACAATTAAAGAATGTCATTAACTTTGGGTGAAAAATTGCGGCAAGCCCGTGAGGAAAGAGGTATTTCCGTCAGCGAGGTTGCGGAACAGACCCGTATTTCGCCGCATTACATTGAGTCGATAGAGAACAACGACTTCAAGATCCTGCCCGGCGGCATTTTCAATAAGGGTTTCATTAAATCCTTCGCGAAGTACGTCGGCGTGGATGAGAACGAGGCTCTGCAGGATTATTCGCGGGCGATCGCCGGCCCTGATGGCGACTCGAACGACGAACCCAGGGCATACCGCCCCGAAGTGCTTACCGATGACCGTGCTTCCGCTTCGAACTTGCCGACGATCATTCTGGCCGTTGTCATTCTCGGCTTAATGACAGGCGGGATTTTGTTTTTATTGAATTATTTACGCGGCGGCTCGGAACCGACAGCCGTTATCCCGCCGCCCGCCGCCAACGCGAACACGACGGCCGCTGCTCCGGCAACTCCGACGCCCGCTCCGGTCACCGATCGTATTAGCATTGAGATCACTGCCGTAAACGAACCGGTCTGGACGAATTATTCGGTTGACGGAAAGCCCAAGATCCAGACGCTTGCGGCAAACGAAACATTGAAGATCGACGCGAACGAATCGTTCAAGATCGCCTATTCACGGTCGAAACTGGCGAACCTTCGAATAGTCCTGAACGGAAGAGAGATGCCGACGCCAACGACGTTCGTTAAAGGCAACGTCGAATTCGAGGTGAACAAATCGAACATCGCTGCTTTGATGGAAACGGGTACAGCCACACAGACGGCTCCGGCGGCGGCCGAGCAGCCTGTATCAGCGTCGCAGACGCAGCAATCGCCGACCGCGGCTGCCGTTCCGACGGCAACCGCTGTACGGACACCGCAAAAACCGGCAGCGGTAACGTCGACGCCGCGTCCGGCAGTACCCACGCCGGCGGCCAAGCCTTCGGAAACCCCGATCGTTGTCGGACGTCCGACGAATTCCGCCAACTAACGCGGCGGTTTGATGAATATAGCAGTGTTTTGTAAGCTTAAGTATAACGGCCCGAATTGAATTTAAGGTATTGCCTGCAGAATCAATGCGGGCATTTTTATTTTATCCAGTCAGCGTTTTGACGCATTTTATTGTTATTTTATGGAGATCAAAGATATATCAGAAGGTTTAACGTTTGATGACGTTTTGCTGATACCAGCTTACTCGGACGTCCTTCCGAACGAAGTGGACACGCGCACCAAATTCTCCCGAAACATCGAATTGAATATTCCCCTTTGTTCATCGGCAATGGATACCGTGACCGAGGCGGCGCTGGCGATCGCTTTGGCACAACAAGGTGGCATAGGCGTCATTCATAAGAACTTTTCCATCAAGGAGCAGTCCGAAGAGGTCGATAAAGTAAAACGCAGCGAATCGGGGATGATCGTAGATCCCGTGACGATCCGCGAGAACGCGCTTGTGTCCGACGCTCTGAAAATAATGGAGCACTACAGCATCAGCGGGGTGCCGGTGATCGACGGCAGCGGGTTGCTGGTCGGTATAATTACGAACCGGGACTTACGGTTCGAGACGCGGTTTAATATTCCTGTTTCCGAAGTTATGACGCCGCAGCCGCTGGTGACCGTGCCGATCGGGACGACGCTGGACGAAGCAAAGGTAAAACTGCAGCAGCACCGTATTGAAAAGCTTTTGGTCGTGGATGACGACGGTCACTTGAAGGGCCTGATCACTGTGAAAGACATACAAAAGGCGATAAAGTTTCCGGACGCCGCCAAAGACGGACTGGGGCGGCTGCGGTGCGCGGCGGCGATTGGTGCAACCGGCGACTTTATGGAACGTGCAGAGGAACTTGTTGCTTCGCGCGTGGACGCTATCGTTATCGACACCGCGCATGGGCACAGTTCACGCGTTATCAACGCGATCAAAGCCGTAAAGGCAAAATTTCCGGAACTTGAACTTATCGCCGGCAACGTTGCTACCGCCGAAGCTACGCGCGAATTGATATCGGCAGGAGTCGATGCTGTGAAGATAGGGATCGGGCCTGGTTCTATCTGTACAACGCGCGTCGTTACCGGTGCCGGCGTCCCACAGATCATGGCCATTTCGCAGTGCGTCAAAGCAGCGGAGGGTTCAGGCGTTCCGATCATCGCGGATGGCGGAGTTAAATTCTCCGGAGATGTCGCCAAGGCCATCGCCGCAGGCGCCGATTGCGTCATGATCGGGTCGCTATTCGCCGGCACCGAAGAAGCCCCGGGCGAGGTCATTCTATTTCAAGGCAGGAGTTTTAAGACCTATCGCGGAATGGGGTCGATCGGGGCGATGCGAAAAGGTTCGAGCGACCGCTATGCGCAGGAAGGAACGGTTTCGGATTCGAAATACGTCCCCGAAGGCATCGAAGGCCGTGTCGCATACAAGGGCACGATAGCTGAAATGGTCACTCAGCTAGTTGGCGGATTGCGATCAGGAATGGGCTATACGGGCTGCGGCAGCATAAAGGAATTGCAGGAAAAGGCGCGGTTCGTCCGCATTACATCCGCCGGACTTCGCGAATCCCACGTACACGACGTGATAATTACAAAGGAAGCGCCGAATTATAGGTCGGAATCTTAGACCACTCTACTTCAAGGATATCCACTGGAGAGCTATCCGCGGCTCTTCAGTGGATACGTTCATTCGAGAGGCGTTCATTTACGAACCTGCGAGCTGTTCGGCGGCCGTTTCCCATTCTTGATATAGTTTTTGGATGCGTTCCTCGGTTCGGCGAATATCGTCGGTAACCTGCTGCAGCTTTGCAAAATCAGCAGAGAGCCCCGGCAGACTCATTTGTTCGCTCAACTTTTCGAGCGATTTCTCTGCCAGAGGTATTTCTTCCTCAATTTCCGCTATACGCTTTTCCAGACGTTCGCGCTGATTTTTGCTCAGTGACATGGATTCGGCGGCGACAGCTGTTTCGGTAACCGGCTCGGCCTTTAACGATGGCTGATCCTTTTTACCATTGCTCGCGTTCGCCGATTTCCAATCGTGAAATTCGGTGTAATTCCCATTGAACAGTTCGATGCGGCCGCCGTCTTCAAACGAGAGTATCTGAGTCGCGATCTTGTCGAGAAAAAAGCGGTCGTGGCTGACGGTAATGATCGTACCGTCAAATTCGTCGAGAGCGTTTTCCAGTGCCTCGCGCGAAGGAATATCGAGGTGGTTCGTGGGCTCGTCCAATATCAGGACATTCTTCTGCGAATAGATCAATTTTCCTAACGCCAACCTTCCCTTTTCACCGCCGGAAAGATCGCCGACGCGTTTGAAGACGTCCTCGCCAAAAAAAAGGAAGCCCGCGAGGAATGAACGCAGCGTGCCGCTTTCCGCGAGCGGTGCGACGCGGCGCAGTTCCTGGATCACTTCGTTCCGCGGATCGAGGTCTTCGAGATTCTGGGAATAATATCCGATATTGGTCTTGGTTCCCCATGTCACCGTTCCAGCGACCTCCGGCAGCTGCCCCTGTATTGTCTTCAGAAACGTCGTCTTCCCCGTGCCGTTACCGCCGATTATTCCGAGAGTTTCACCCCGATGCAGACTGAAGCTAATGCCGCGTGCAAGAGCAATTCCGCCGTAGCCGATCGCAAGGTCTTCAGCGGTCAGGACATTGTTTCCGGTCCGTTCGACCCGCTTCAGGCCGAAATTTCCGCCGGGCTTGTCACTGACCACTGCTTCGATGCGGTCCATGCGCTGCAGCATATTCCGCCGCGATTTTGCCTGCTTGGTCTTCTGGCCTTCGAGGTTTCGGCGGATAAATTCCTGTGTTTTGGCGATCATCGCCTGCTGGTTCTCATACTCGCGCTGCTGCTGTTCGCGCCGGAGCTCGCGCTCCTGAAGGTATTTCGAATAATTTCCCGTGTAGGCGACGGCCGTGCCGCGTTCGATCTCGATTATCTTATTCGTCGTGCGGTCGAGGAAATAGCGGTCGTGGCTGATGACCACGTACGCGCCGTCATACTCCTGCAGAAAACCCTCGAGCCATTCGACCGCTTGAACATCCAGATGGTTAGTCGGCTCGTCCAAAAGGAGCACATCCGGAGCTGAGAGCAGCAGCCGGACCATTCCGAGGCGGTTTTTCTGTCCGCCGGAGAGAGTCGCCGTCCTGGCATCCCAAAGGTCTTTGGGAAAACCGAGACCCATCAAAATGGATTCGGCGCGGGCAGCGTATGTAAATCCGTCGAGGTTTTCGAATGCTTCTTGTGCGGCGGCGTACCGTGAGAGGGTCTCTTCGGAATGATCCGTCTCCATCTGTTTTTCGAGCGCGCGCATCTCGGCTTCGATGTCGTGTATTTCCTGGAAAGCAGAAAGCGCGGCGGTATGTACCGATTCATTCTCGGCGAACTCAACGTGCTGTTCGAGCAGGCCGAGCTTCAGCTTGTTCATGCGGACAACATCACCGGAATCGGGTGATTCTTCGCCCGTGATCATTCGAAAGACGGTGGTTTTGCCGGCTCCGTTCCGGCCGACCAGGCCGACCTTCTCGCTAGGATTGACCTGGAACGAAACGCCGCGGAGAATTTCTCTTGCGCCGTACGATTTTCTGACATCAGATAATCTGAAAAGCATTACTGTAAAATCAAAAAGGCAAAAGGCATGAACGAATCCCTGCCCTTTACCTATTAATCAATCCAACTCCGCGGCTAGTTCGCGTTGTTCGCGTTTGCGGCCGGTTTGGCATTCGCGGCAGGAGCCGTGTTGGCCGCAGCGGCATTCGCGTTTGCAGGAGCTGAGTTTGCGGGAGCTGCATTGGCATTCGCCGGCGCGGTGTTCGTGTTCGCCGACGGTGTTGCGACCGCAGCGGGCCGCGCGCCGCTCAGTTCGTTCGGATTCTCAACGACCTTCTTGGCAAGAAGATTATCGATCTTCGCTTCGTTCATAGCGATGGCCTGGTAGGACGCAGCTAGAAGCTGTTTGCGGTTATTGACCAGAAGCTCGGTGATCTGCGGCTTGACCTGAGGACTCTCGAGCGTTAGATTCTCTTCCCTGTCGTTGCGTTCCTGCAGTTTGAAGATATACGCCTTGCCGTTGATGCTCATTGGGCTTGTTATGCTTCCGACGTTCAATTGCGGATTCATGAATCCCGCGGCGAGCTGCGGATAGCTCTGCTTCAGTTCGTCCTCCGAAAAATAACCGAGGTCGCCGCCCTGAAACTTGCTGGGGTCTTCGCTAAATTCGCGGGCAAGCGCCGAAAAATCGCTGCCCGGCTGCTGCAGACGTCCGAGGACCTCTTTGACACGCAGGCTTGCTTCATTGTCGTTAGTCGTCGTGTCGCCTTCGCCCAGGTTTGCCGGATCGATGACGATCGCCGCGAGGCGTACACCGCGCTTCTTGACGAACATTTCCGGATTGCCCTTAAAGAAGTTTTCGATCTCGGCTTCGCTCGGCGTCTGGATACGGCCTGTAACCTTGTCGATCAAACCCTTAATGGCAAGTTCCTTTTTGATGTTGTCCTTGAACGTAGCTTCGTCGAGGCCTGCCTGCTTCATCTGCCGGTCAAATTCTTCGGCCGACAGACGGCTGTTGACCTTTCGATTATTCAGTTCGGTCGTGACCTGTTCGTCAGTCGGTACGGTGCCTTCTTTTTCGGCCTTCTGGAACATAACTTCCTGTTCGATCAACCCCTGAAGAACCTGAAGGCGGGCTCCGGCAAGTTCAAGCGGGGACAGCTTGGATTCCTGTCCCTGTGCCTGCTGTTTCACGGCGCGTTCGACGTCTTCCATTTTTATCGTCTTGCCATTAACGGTCGCTGCCGATTCATTCGGGTCGACCGAGCCGCCGGTGCTGTTCGCACCCGTATTGCCGCCGCAAGCCCCGAGTATCGATATCGCAACCGCCATAACGGACGCCGCAAATAACTTGAATTTAATATTTTGCACTGTGGCTCTTACTCCTTTCCATGGCACAGCCGGTCTCGCATGCTTGACTGTACCCGTGTTTATTTGATATAAAGTCTATTTTTGAGTTTTCAAAAACTCTTATTCTATTACCTCGTTATTATTACCGGAGGCATTTATTATGGCAAAACGATGCGAAGTGTGCGGCAAAGGCCCGCAATTTGGGAACAACGTTTCACACGCGAACAACAAAACTCGTCGCCGCTTTGAACCGAACCTTCAGTCGATCCGCGTCCAGCTTTCTGCTGGCGGCAACGGCCGGATGAAGGTATGCACTCGCTGCATCAAGTCGGGCAAAATTGTCAAAGCTGCGTAAAATCTATTTGAGATCTAACTAAAACCAATGGTTGCCAAATGCCGGGATTTCGGTATTTGGCAATTTTCATTGCCGAAAATCGGCCCTTTCCCGCGGTTACACCACCGCAATACATTCGATCTCGACACGAGCATCGCGTGGAAGCCGTGCCGCCTGTACCGTTGCTCGAGCGGGCTTGTTGTCGCTGAAATACTTAGCGTAAACGTCGTTCATAGCGGCGAAATCGCCCATATCTGCCAGGAAGACAGTCGTCTTGACTACATTCCCCAGACTGGCTCCGCCAGCCTTGAGCACGGCGATCAGATTTTTGAACACTTGCTCCGTCTGTTCAGAAACGTCGTTCGAGACGAATTCGCCGGTTGCCGGGTCGATTGGGATCTGGCCCGAGCAGAAGATCATGTTTCCCGCCTTGATCGCCTGTGAATAGGGGCCGATCGCTCCGGGAGCATCGTTTGTTGAAATTATCTCGCTCATAATCAAAAGTCGAAAATTCCTTTCTTAAGCAAAAGGCGAATTTTAGCAAATCGGCCGGAAAAAAGAAAGTTACGCAGTGCGGAAACACCTTGCCGATCATGCATTCATACGCTCGACGGCGATGACGCCCGGTACCTGTTCGATGGATGAAATGACCTTGTCGAGGTGCTTCTTGTCATAAACTTCCACCGTAACTTCGATCAGGCCGAGGTCGTCCTTCGAGACATTTGCGCGGGCGTCCCGGATCCCGGTCTTGATCTCGGCAATAGCGTTCGTAATGCCGGCGAGCATACCGGTACGGTTCTCCGTGGTGGCAAGGAGCTGGACCGACTGGATCTCCTGCTTCTCGCTTTTAGCCCATTCCACATCGACGATGCGGTCGCGATTAACCATCAATTGCTTGACGTTCTTGCAGCGTTTGCTGTGCACGACAATGCCTTTTCCGAGAGAGATATAGCCGACAATATCCTCGCCGCGTAGCGGATTGCAGCAACGGGCGCGCGTTGTCAAAAGATTATCGACGCCCTTAACGATGATCGCGTCCTCTCCGAGGCCGATCAGCTTTCGCACGGCCTTCATACCCGTCTGAAGTCGGGTTTCCTTACGCTTGTCCGGGTCGAGCTCCTCGAATTTTTCGGCGCCCAAGTGTTTCTGTAAGACATTGCGGGGCAGGGTTTTACCGTAGCCGATCGAGGCCAGAAGATCTTCGGAGCGGCTAAGGCCGTATTCGTTCGCGATCCGCTTCATCTCGGATTCGTTGTTGACGAATTTCTTGGAGGCTATGCGGAAGCGGTCTGCCTCCTTTTCGAGCAACTTTCGGCCGATCTCAATTGAATCGGCTCGCTGTTGGTCGGCGATCCAGTGGCGAATGCGGTTACGGGCACGGGCAGTGACAACATAATTCAACCAGTCACGAGATGGTTTTGAGTTTGCCGTGGTCAGGATCTCAACGACGTCGCCATTCTGCAGTTCTGTCTTGATCGGAACAATGCGGCCGTTGATCTTCGCACCTGTACAGGTATCGCCGACCTCAGAGTGTATCGCATAGGCGAAGTCGAGCGGCGTGGCACCCCGCGGAAGCTGTATCACCTTTCCCATAGGCGTGAACGCATAAACGTCCTTCGGAAAAAGGTCGAGTTTAAGGGATTCGATGAAATCTTCGGAATCCTCATTATCCTCGGTCGTTTCGACCAACGGCAGAAGGAGCCTTTCGACGGTCTTTCTGAGTTCGTCCAGATTTTCGTCATCCTCGTGCGACCCGAGTTTACTTTCTTTGTATTTCCAGTGCGCCGCGACACCCTCTTCCGCAATTCGGTGCATCTCTTCTGTGCGGATCTGAACCTCGAACGCCTGGCCACCGTCGCCGATCACGGACGTATGCAGCGACTGGTATAGGTTATCGCGCGGAATAGCGATCCAATCCTTAAAACGTTCGGGTACGGGCGTCCAGATATCGTGAATGACACTTAGCGCTAGATAGCAATTTTTCCTTCCGTTTGCGGTGATGATGCGGGCGGCGATCAGATCGTACACCTGTTCGATCCTGAGCTTTCGCTTCTTAAGCTTTTTCCAAAGCGAATAGAGACGCTTTACGCGGCCCTGGACCTCGACGAACGGCACTTCGTTTTCGTTAAGTTTATCGATTATCGTCCCTTTTATCTTATCAAGCGCGGCCTCCAATTCCGGCCGCCTTGCTTCGACCTGTTCAGAGAGACGTCGGTACTCTTCGGGATGGATATTCTGGAAGGAGAGGTCCTCAAGTTCGCTGCGGAGCTTACCCATACCAAGCCGATGTGCGATCGGGGCGTAGATGTCGAGCGTTTCCTGCGAGATCCTTGCCCGCTTCTCGGGCTTCAGAAACTGCATCGTACGCATGTTGTGCAATCGGTCGGCAAGCTTGATCAGAACGACGCGGACGTCTGTGATCATTGCCAGAACCATCTTGCGAACGTTCTCAGCTTGCTGTTTTTCTTTTGAAAGGTTGCTGATGTGGGCGATCTTCGTTAGACCGTCGACGAGCTGAGTGATCTCGTCACCGAAGTATTCGCGGATGGTCTCTATGTCAACGAGCGTGTCTTCCACGACATCGTGTAGCAGGCCCGTCGAAACGCTGACCTCGTCCAGCCGCATATCCGCGAGAATGTCAGCCACCTCGAGCGGATGAACGAGATATGGCTCGCCGGAGGCGCGTTTCTGCCCGCGATGATGAAGAGCAGAGAAAAGATAAGCCCGCCGTATAAGATCGGTGTCTGACTTAGGACGGTTATTCTCTACCTTTTGGATGACATCTTCAATGCGGATCATTCAATTATTATTATCTCATATACGGTGCATCGGAAAGACCCTTACGCGTCGTGTGAGCATGTCCCGAAATTGCCGACAAAAAAGCGATGCGCGATCGAATTGACCGTGCATCGCCTTATTAACCGGCCGGCTGCGGGTTACGACTATTGATTAGCGTTACCGCCTGCGGCGTTAGCGCTTTCCTGCGCGGCTTTAGCAGCGATCCTCGCATCGATCTCCGCCTGGATCTCCTTGACCTTTTCGCTGAGCGCAACGAAGTTCTCGCGCGCGGTCTCAGCCTCGTCCTTAAGTCGTTCCTGATCGGCGGTGCGGCCTTCCATTTCGGCAAGCCTCATAGCCTGGATCAAAAGGCTGGCCTTATATGAACGCGCGGATTCGAACACGCGGAGCAGGTCCGACTTCGCACGCAGATCCGCATCCGACATGCCTTTGACATCAAGGCTGCCGGCAGTCTTTGCTGCGTCGGGTTCGAGCGCCATCGCCTGATCGATCAATTCCGTGCCCTTCTGAATGCAACCCCGTAGTTTTGTGAATTCGTTGGGGTCAGCCGGTTTTACGAACTGAAATGCCTGCTTTCCATCTTTCGTAACAGTCTTTTTAGTCGCATCCGTATCGGTAATGTCGTTTGCGCAAGTGTTCTGCTTTGCAGCGAGCGATACAAGTGCATCCGCACGGTGCTGCGGCAGGATAGAAGTATCCTGTGATCGTTCCGTCACCCATGCCTGCCATTCGTCAGTTCTCTGCAGGTTTTCGAGTAGGCTCGCAACGGCTTTGTAGGAACTCTGGTCATCCTTGTTCACAGCCAGTGCTTTCTTATATTCGGCAATTGCCTGCTCGGCCAGATCCGTTCGCTGGCGGTTGCCGATGAATTCGGAATGCAGCGTACGGGCAAGAAAAAGCTGTGCAGTGCGGCCCTCTAACGTCTCGCCCTGCGGGTCGATCGCGATGGCTTCCTTAAACAATTCCTCGGCCTTGTCGAACTGACGGTTCTTATATGCCTGCGAACCGTCGACCAAATGCTTGCGGGCCATGATCCTGTTATAGAATCCACAACTAGTGCCGAGCGAAACAGTTGCCAGCAGCAATACAAATATCCCTAAACGAGAGAATCTCATTTTTTGGCTCCATTAAATACTTTATGAAAAGAAAGCCGGCCATGATAGATCCGGCTTCCGCAGCTTACAAAAGCTAGATCATTCTGCGAGATCGTCGACCTGCAGTCCGATGGGTTGAGCGCCTGCCTGTTTAGCGGCGTCGATGACCTTTACAACATCACCGTAACGGATCGATTTCGGCGATTTAATAAAGATGGTCTTTTCAACCTCGTTTGTGCCTTCACGAAACACGCCGTTGGACTCACGCTGTTGGAAGATCTGCTGAAGCTGTGTGGTCAGAGCGCTTGCGTCGCTAACGTCGCCGGCGGCTGCGTTATTGAGCGTGACGCCCTTAGTGTCCTTATTGATCGCGACGACGAGCGTCAGCGGGTTAGGCTTCACCTCGATCTGCTGCTGGTTCTTCGGCTCGGCGGGCACTTTAGCCTCGAACCGTGCCGGCTTCATCGGCGAAATGACCATGAAGATGATCAGCAGCACCAGCAAAACGTCGATCAATGGCGTTACGTTGATTGTGGGGACGGCTCCGCCGCCGCCACCGCTTGACATTCCCATATTCTAATTACTCCGGAGTGGGGTCCGGCATATAGCCGGACCTTACTCTTCTTGATCGCCTTTCTTTTTGTCAGCCACCAGGCCGATCTTGTCGATATCCTGTTTGCGGATTGTGTCGATCGCCTGGACAACGCGCCCATAATCGACGTCGACACCTGCCTTGATATAAACGATGCGTTTATCGGGAGTTTTATTTTCCATCAATCGCT
>JAEZIT010000018.1 GCA_023436495.1 Acidobacteriota bacterium | reverse complement strand
AAAATCACCAGAGCCCCGGGGTCGTGAACATGAGCATCGGTTTCAGCGGCACGTCGAACGCGTTCGACGCCCTTCTGAACGGATCGATAAACGCCGGCTTAACATGGGTCGTCTCGGCCGGAAACATGGACCGCGATGCCTGCAACTACTCGCCTTCGCGGATTCCTGCCGCGATAACCGTCGGGTCTACGGACAGCACAGATTCCAAGGCGTGGAACTCCAATTGGGGAGCTTGCGTGGACCTGTTCGCACCTGGCGAAGGCATCACTTCAACATATTTTACGAGCGATACTGCGACACGAGTAATGGGCGGCACATCAATGGCGGCTCCAATGGTTGCCGGCGCGGCGGCGATTTATCTTCAGTCGAATCCAAACGCAACCCCCGCGCAGGTTTCGCAATCCATAACCTCCACGACCACAAACAACATGCTGAACAATGTCGGCACGAATTCGCCCAATAAGCTTATTTATTCGTCCAACATGGCTCCAACGGCAGGCGATGCCGTGATCTCCGGTCGCGTAATGGACCAGAATGGTTCGGGTGTTCGCGGCGTGAAGTTGACCCTGATGAACCTGACGAGCGGCGAAATGGTCTACGCCGCAACCAACCAGATGGGCAATTATATGTTCGAAGGCCTCGACGTTTCGGAATTTTACGTCCTATCGGCCGAACATCGCAAGTTCTGGATACAGGACAATACACGCTCGATCATGCTGCTCGAAAATGTCACAGGAATGAATTTCTTCGTCGAACCTTGGTAAAACCTGACAAAAGCCGCACCAAAAGAGGAGCCCGGATTTTCCGGGCTCTTTTTTTGTCTTGGAAAACCTGTATACACAAAACGACAGTAAACGAAAAAAATATTTGGAAATTCTGGACTATTGATGCTATAGTGACGTCACAGTTTTAAGTTAAATCGTTTCAACGGGGTAATTTAGATTCTCGCACCTGGGTGCGACAGTTTCAGCGAACCAGTAAACCGCCCGTTCAGACACGAATGTGGCTTCCAATAAGTTCTATCTACGAACTTATCGTTGAACGAGAAAATTACAGTTATTGGAAAGGAGTGTAGTTTATGAATTCCACCCTGTTTTCTCGGTTTATTGGTCGATCGTTCTTTGAAATCACAACATTGGTACTTGCGCTAGTGATAGCGACGGCACCGGCTGCGGCTCAGCTAAACCGCAGTTTCTCGCCGAATCTTCCGGGCACGAATCGGACCGAATTACTGCCGCCGACGCCTATTGTTTTTCCGTCGGCAACAAGTTGTGCGGATCTGAATGCTTCGGCAAATCCGGCTCTTGCGCATATTCAGGGCGACCACGGGTTCCGATTCCCCGATCCGCCGACCGGAACGTATCCGTTTGTAAACTCATCGGTTACGACACTTACGGGCGGCGCGCCGGCGGATCCAGGAAATTCGCTTTCTATCCAGCTAGTAACGCCCGAGACGATAAATTGGACCTCCACTAAGGCGATCACTGCCGTTATTGTTTCAGACCAATCTGGCCAAGCGAATGTTTATCCGTATCCGATCCCGTCATTCGGTGATAACGGATTGGTCGGGCCGGATCCCGCGGAATGGTTGGACGGCGTCGAATTCTGTTATCAGATGCCTGCAACGGTGACGATCATTAAAGAGGTGACAGCGTTTGACGGCGGCACCCAATGGAACATCTCATTCCCGTTTTCGGCTACGAATTTAGGAGTATCGAATTTCTCATTGATCGACCTGAATGCACAGCCGGCGGACCGGTTCGTCAGCCAGCCGATATATAATTTCGGCCCGACACATTCGATCACTGTAACAGAGGGCATAGTCAATTCGTGGTCTCTATCGGACATTGAATGCACGGAAACGGCGGCACCAGGCCACCCGCATATTAATAATTCGTCCGGCAATGTACAGACCTCGACCGCTACGATCATCGTTGAATCCGGCGAATCTGTAACATGTGTTTTCCGTAACCTGCAGGTTGTACCGACGGCAGCGACTGCAACGGTGTCCGGACGTGTGTTGGATGCTATTGGAAACGGCATCGTCGGAGCCAGGCTTTCGATCACGAATCTGGCGACCGGGGAAAGGCGATATGCAGTGTCGAATCCGTTCGGCCGTTATACGATCGATGGCCTGTCAGTTGCAGAATTCTATGTCTTGACCGTCGAACACCGGAAGGTGGTATTTGCTGATAGCTCAAGAAGTTTCATGTTAAATGACGACCTTCAAGGGATAGATTTTATTGCAGGCCAATAAGGGCCCTGTTCACCCGCTCATCAAAGTTTTTAATGGATCGCTCGAAAGGGCGGTCCAGATAAGCCCGCGAAACACGCGTTAACGTGGGACGTTTAAGGTGTGAGCAGTTGGCGATTTTTGGCTATCGCAAAACAGGCGATAGCCTACGTCGTTATTTTGAACATCTATTACGCTTCGAATCCGAGACGTGGATTCGATCCACAGATCTTGTTGGGACAGAGCCAACCGTGTGGCTCCCCGATACGTTCCAAGGAATTGTTCCCCCGAAAAGCAACAGTTCCCAGACGGTTTTGTCGATGCAGAACCGTGAAGTAAAAAAGTGATTTTATTTTTTTGGAATAAATCGCCATTGGCTCTTTGTATAGTCAAACGCAATCGTAGGATCGCCTTTCTCAAACAGTTGATCGCCGGCAGACGCAACACCGGCCTGGACGTAAGTTATTGATGGCGATGACCTTATATGATCGGACCGGAAACGGTTCATTTGATAAAAAGAGATCAGGTTTAGTAAGAACCGAAACTCACCATATATTTTTTGGGGCCTGTGTTTCGGAACAGAACAGAAAACGGATTATGTATTCCTGTTCGGCACCACTTACGGCGGCAGCCAGTTTTGATCGGCCGGAGCGGTTGTTTATAGAAAAAGGCCCATGAGCAATTGATTGATTAAGGAGTATTATTATGAAAACCCCAGGAGAAAAAGTTTTCAATAAATTAGTCCTCGTGCGTATGTTGGTTATTTCGCTCTGCCTTTCCGGCATGGCGATCCTCACCGCGGCGCAGGAGAGTTTTGATTTCAAGGAATTTTCGAAAAGGACGGCCGAGTCAAAATCGGTTTTTGCGCCCATGGACTCACCGCCGGACATTGACCAGTGTGCAAATGGACAGCAGTCTGCAGGAGCGCCGCAGACTTGCGCCGGAAACCGGTGGCAGAACGGCAACCTCAATGAAAATAATTCACAATGGGTTGAAGGCCAATCGGTTCCCTACCGCGTAAAATTTGTGGGATTGTCGGTTGGCTCGACCAATAACACGATCACGATCGGTTACGATAGCACATCGGGCGGCAAACATACGTTCGATTATTTGACGACATATAACCGTTCGAACCCGGCCACTCCTTGTGAACCCACCAATGCCGCTATTTGCACCGCAGCGCCGACCACATGGCCGATCCCGCTGGATCCGAACGTATCGGGTGCGGGTGTTACTCAGATCGGTGGGCAGGTCTTCACGATGTGGGGAGCGACAATTACCGGCGTTTCTGCCTACACGTTAAATGGCGACTACAACGGAACGAGCGAAACAACGATCACGATCACCTTTAAGGCAGACGCCACGACTGCCGTACTCGCGTGGGGCGGACACATCGCGACTCGGGCTGATTGGGGCATTGGACGGTCGGCAGTTTCGATTCCGGGCTCTGATTACCACATGAGAATCGGCGGCCAAGACCGTTCGATGAAGATCGGAGCGGTTATCTTCCCGGGCTCGGTTACGATCATCAAAGAAGTTCAGTCGTTCAATGGTGACAATACGTTTACGACGTGGTTCCCTTTCACAACGACGAACTTCAACCCGGCTACCTTCCAGCTCAGGGATATTAACGACCCGACCGAAGATCGTATAGTTAATTCGGACATTCGGTTGTTCGGTGCTGCTAACACCATAACGATTACTGAAGCTCAGATCAACGGATGGAGCCTTCAGCCGGATTCGGCCTGTGTCGAGACAAGCGGCGGCCTTCCGAATACGGTCAACAGCTCGCTCAACATCGCGACCAGGACCGCGACAATCGTAGTCGAAGAAGGAGAAGACGTTGTTTGTACGTTCAAGAACCTGCAGGTCGTCCCGACCGCGGCGAACGCAACCGTTTCCGGACGGGTTTCTGATGCGAATGGTTCCGGCGTTGCAGGTGCGAGGCTGACCATTATGAATCTGAATACTGGTGAGACTAAAACTGTAATGACGAACCCGTTCGGCAATTATGTGATCGATGAATTACCGGTTTCGGATTTTTACATCCTGACGGTTAACCATCGCAAGATGAGCTTTGCGGAAAGCACACGTAGCTTTACTCTGAACGACAGCCTTTCCAGGGTCGACTTCGTTCAAAATTGGTAATCGTTAAGTTTAACTTTAGACTGACAGGCGGGCATTAATGCTCGCCTGTTTTTGTTTGTGGAGTTTCAACGGCTTTTTCCGAATAAGGATTGGCTAACCCATCGGCTCGGCCTTTGGCCGTTCGATCGCGGTGGTGTCACGGCTTGATGCGATTTCTGAGCAAGGGCAGAGGCGATAATTGCGATGTCGTTTTCGATTTCGTCCCGCTCGGGCTTATGCCGGCGTTCATTGAAACGAGCAATATATCCTGTATCCAGTTTTCCGGCGATGAAGTCCTCATCCTCCATAATTTCGCGAAAAAATGGGAGCGTCGTTTGGATTCCACCGATCTCGTATTCCATAAGCGCACGACGCATTCGATCGATTGCTTCTGCCCGTGTACGGCCGTGCACAGCAAATTTCGAGATCATCGGATCGTAATGAATGGATACCTCTGACCCAGCGTAGACGCCGCTATCGTCACGCACGCCGGGGCCTTGCGGGACGCGCAGTGACCTGATGGTCCCGGGCGACGGCAGGAAATTATTCTCGGGGTCTTCCGCGTAAACACGGCATTCAATCGCGTGGCCGTTCAGGCGGACATCCGATTGCGAAAATGAAAGTTCCAGGCCCGCGGCTACACAGATCTGTTCACGGACAAGATCGATACCGGTAACGAGTTCGGTGACTGGATGTTCGACCTGCAGTCTCGTATTCATTTCGAGAAAATAAAAAGACCGGTCCACATCCGAAACGAGAAATTCGACCGTTCCGGCGCCAACGTAATCCACGGCCTTTGAAACAAGGACCGCACATTCCCCCATCCGGGCGCGAAGCTCTTCCGAATCGATCGGCGACGGACATTCCTCGATGACCTTCTGGTGACGGCGTTGAATGGAACATTCGCGCTCACCAAGATGCACGTGATTGCCGTGGGTATCGGAAAAGACTTGAATTTCGATATGCCGAGGGCGAACAATGGCCTTCTCGATATACACGGCATCGTCGCCAAACGCTGCAAGTGCTTCGCTTCGCGCTGTATCAAGCGCGGAGTTTAACTCGGCTTCATTTTCAACCAGCCGCATTCCCTTTCCGCCGCCGCCAGCAGAGGCCTTTAGCATCACAGGGTAACCGAATGACGCCGCGGTTTCACGTGCGGCCTCGAACGAAGTTATGGGTTCCGTCGTGCCCGGCACCACGGGGACACCCGCTTCGATGGCTATCTTTCGCGCGGAGATCTTTCCGCCCATCGCTTCCATGGCTTCGGGCGGTGGACCTATGAAAACTATCCCAGCCTCGCCGACGCGCCGTACAAAATCAGCATTTTCGGACAAGAACCCATAGCCCGGATGGACAGCTTCGGCTCCGGAATGTCTAGCTGCGTCAATTATCTTGTCGATCCGAAGATAACTTTCCGATGACGGTGCAGGCCCAATACAGTAGGCTTCGTCGGCCATGCGGACGTGCAGCGAGTGGCGGTCCGCCTCCGAATAGACAGCCACGGTAGCGATGCCCATCTCGCGACAGGCTCGTATGACGCGGCAGGCGATCTCGCCGCGATTGGCGATCAGGATCTTTTGGAACATGGAAATCTCACAGGTCAGACAAGCATTGAATTGCCCTGATTCTTTGGGTCGTAACGTATGCCCACCTTGGCTCCGGGCGCATACCTCAGCGGATGCCGGCGCTGTTCTTCGTCCAGGATGTCGGACGATTCGAAATCCACGCCGTTTAGTGTGTAAACATAGAACACTATCTCGTCCCCGTTAGCGTTCGTTTCGTAATCGATGATGCGGCCGTCAGTGATCCGTCCGTACTCCAGCAAAAAGCGCACGCGGTCGTCATTGGTCGGAACTGGCTCTTTGCGTTTGAATACATCGAAAAGGCCCATAGTCAATCCATCTGAAGCGGCGGTTTTCCGTACCTGGCGCGAAGCGCGTTAACGGCGTGCAGCACGGCCGGACGCTTTATGATCCGTGCCTCGATAGGCCGTTTGCCCGGAATGTCCATCATGATCAGGCCGATCAGAATTGTCAGTATTCCCTGGCCCGGGCCAATAAGCATCACGATCCCGGCGATGACAAGAACAACGCCTACAATGTTTTTGGCAACAACTGCACCCCATCGGGTCAGCCACGAACTATTAGGCAAGAAATCCTGTTGATAATGCGAACTGAAATAGTTCGCGGGAATCTTCACGATCACGATCACCGCGATCAGCGTGGTCACCGCCATCGAAACGACGAACGTTAGAACGCCGATCATGATGCGGCCCAAAGTCAGTGATGCCCAAAAGTCGGCGATCCATTCCATCTTAGATACAACGTTAAGATTCGATCTTTCTAAACTCTGTCCAGATATAAAACATCCTGTGGACCATTGTCCATACGGATCCGATCGCCAACACCCACAATACTTGCGGCATCTTATTGAACAAATAGAAATCGGAATTCCAATCCCAGGTCGATAATGCGCCAATTATCAGCAGCACGATGCGCTCGGGACGTTGAAGAAACCCGACGTTTGCCTTTACGCCAAGGCTTTCCGATCTCGCCGTAGTGTAGCTGACCATGACCGAACCGACCATGCCGGTGCCCGCGAGAAAGACGTTTAGAACCGAATGCTGCGGAACGTTGCCGGCGTAAAAGACCATGATACCTAAGAACGCAACCATATCCGACAAACGGTCGAGCGACGAATCGAGAAAACTGCCGAATTTCGTTACGTTTCCTGTAAGTCTCGCGACGTTTCCGTCAAGCATGTCGAACAGGTTGGCTACGATCAGAATTACTCCCGCCCAAAAGAACAGGCCGAATCCGAAAAGCACCCCGCATGCGATATTTATCGTAACGCCGATCGCGGTCAAAATGTTCGGATGAACGCCTGCCGACGCTAAACCTCGAACCATCGAATTGATGATCCGCATCGCTCCGCCGCCTATGCTCGCGCCGATTCCCTGCATATCTGGGTCAGGTTAGTCCTTTTGTTCGTGAATCGTAGTCAGCCGGCTGATCTCAAAATTGCGCCAACCGGTAGGTGTCTTAACGCGCACCGTGTCGCCTTCTTCCTTGCCCATCAATGCCTGGCCGATCGGTGATACAGTCGATATAAGCGATCGTTCCGGATCACTTTCTTCCGAGGTAACCAGCTTATAGGTCACTTTTTCTTCGCGGTCAAGATCGTAAAGAACGACACTCGAGCCGTAAGCTACGCGGCCTTCGGGCAGTTTCGAAATATCGATCGCTTCAACTTCGCTAAGCCTCTGACGAACCTGCATTATGCGTGCCTGTACGATCGACTGACGCTCCATCGCGGCCTTATACTCGGCGTTTTCGCGAAGGTCGCCGAATTCGCGTGCCTTTTGGATCTCCTTAGGAAGTTTGAAATGGAGTTCCTCTTCCAACAAGTCCAATTCGTCTCTTAATTTCTTTTTGACCTCATCCATAACTATCAATCAGGGCGCGTCAACACGATGATGCCGGCCCACAATATTCCCTCCCGGGTCCTTATAATTTCTTTTCTTTCGGCGCCGCGAATGAGATGCCAATATCACGCGCGGTCCGGACAAGCTGACCGTCGACCGGTACGGTCTTGATGTTTGCGCATGCATCCGCAAGCGGCACCGTGGTGATCGTTCCGGCCTGAAGTGCGACCATCTTTCCGGTCTGGCCGTTCGCCAAAGCACGCACCGCGCAAGCTCCAAAATTTGTCCCGAGCATTCGATCGAATGCATTGGGGCTGCCGCCGCGCTGAAGATGCCCGAGCACGACGCACCGCGATTCCTTGCCCGTGAGCTCCTCTACTCGTCGCCGCACATAATCTCCGACTCCGCCAAGCCGCTGCTCGGCCCTGTCGAGGTACATTTCGGTCTTTCCAACTTCTATCGCGCCTTCCGCAACGACGATATTGGTAAATTTCGATCCGCTCTTTTCACGCTGTGCGACCTTCTGGATCAGCGAATCGAACGAGAACGGTATCTCGGGGATAAGTATAATATCTGCGCTCCCCGCCATGCCGGCGTGAAGGGCGATCCAGCCGGTGTTCCGGCCCATTACCTCCAGGATCATCACGCGGTCATGCGAAGCAGCCGTAGTATGAAGCCGGTCAAGCGCTTCGGTCGCGATGTCGATCGCGGTCATGAAACCGAATGTCAGTTCCGTAGCCGCCAGGTCATTATCGATCGTTTTCGGCACGCCTATAACCGGAAATCCACGCTTGTGAAACTGTTCGGCGATCGCCAGCGTGCCTTCGCCGCCAAGGACGATGAGCGCTTCGATCTCTAGTTTGTTCAGGTTTTCCAGGGCCTCATCGATAGGCATTTCCGGGTATACCGGCTTACCGTCGACCATTTTAACAAAGGTCCCCTTATTGCGGGTACCGAGAATGGTTCCGCCGCGCGGCAGGATCCCGCTGACACTCTTGGTCGTCAGCTTCATCGTCTGTGTTTCGCCGAGAATTCCTTCGAAACTGTCCTCGATACCGATGCATTTCATTCCGAACTCACCAACCGCGGTCCGGACGGCAGCTCGTATCACTGCATTGAGTCCAGGTGCATCTCCTCCACCTGTTAAGATCCCTATCTGTCTATACATAAATTGCTTCTAGAAAGCGAATTGCCATTTTACTCTATCACGGCCAAAAACTCTAAAAACCACTCCTTAAACTAATATTAAAAGGCCGCCCCGGTTAAGGGTCGGCCCTGTTGCGATCGCCGCGCTGCCGAAATATTACGAACGCTGACGCTGGCCTATCGCCCGCGCAGCGAGTTTGGTCGCCTCAGGCATCGATTCGATGGCCTTAAGGATCTGTGGATCCACCTCGATCAGCACCTGTGCTCCCGCTTCGTTCGAATAATTCGCCGTCGCCAGTTCCTGTCGCAGCCGTGTTCTCGCGTACTCTGCCTGGCTGTTTACGTTCTCGGCCGTCAGGCCGTTCTCTTTTTCCGAAACAGCAAAATTCTTGAAAGCCTCGAACAGTTTGTCGCTGATCTGCAGTTCGCCCGCCGGCACCGTTAGCCGCTGACTCTGCCGGTCGACCTTATAGTTCTCGAATCCCGGAACAGCGCCTGCGACCAGACGGCGCGTAAAATAAAAAGCTGCCTCGTTGATCCGGAAACGCAGCGGCGTAAAAGCTCCGGACGAAACCTTGATATCGGGTTCGATACCGCGGCCGCCGTACAAAACACGCCCATTTGCCGTCGTGACAGGGCTTCCGGCCGGTTTCGGCTTGCCGTCGGTCGTCGCTCCTTCTTCTTCGGCCTCCAGCGAATGGGTAAAATACTCATAGATCGAGCCGTTCGAATAATCGCGCTGGAGAGAGCGTCCGTAAGGCGTGTAATACCGCGCGGTCGTCAGCGTTAGGCCCGTGCTGTACGGCAGCGGGAACACACGTTGGACCAACCCTTTCCCGAAACTGTCGCTGCCGACTATCAGGCCGCGGCCGTAGTCCTGAATGGCCCCGGCTACGATCTCCGATGCCGACGCCGATCCGCCGTTGATCATTACGACCAACGGAATGTCGTCGATCTGTCCGCCGGTTGCTTTCAACTCCTGCGGCTTCGCATATCGCGAACGGCCGCGTACGGAAACTACTGTTTGGCCTTCGGGGATGAATTTGCTCGTAACACCGATCGCCTGCGGAAGTAGTCCGCCCGGATTTCCGCGAAGGTCGAGGATCAGGCTCTTCATACCCTGAGCTTTCAGATCCGCGATCGCCTCGGAGAGTTCTTCCGATGTCGTTTCCTGAAATCCGCCGCTTAGGCCGACGTATCCGACGCCGTTCGGCAGCATGAAATAATTGCGGATCGACGGAAGCGGTACGCCGCCGCGAACGATATCGAAACTGAGCGGCTGTTGGCTGCCAACGCGTTCGACCTGCACTTTGACGGTCGTGCCCTTCTCACCCCGGACATTCTTTGAAACCTCGGCGCCGGACCATTCTTTAGCGTCCTTACCGTCAACGGTGACAAAACGGTCGCCGTAGCGAAGTCCGGCCTTTTCGGCGGGCGTTCCCGGAATTACCGACTGAACATACACTCCGTCGCGATGCTGCAGGATCGAAACTCCTATCCCGTAGAACTGCGAAGCCTGCTCTTCGTAGAGCTTTCGGAACTCTTCGCGTGTAAAGAAGGACGAATGCGGGTCGAGCGACCACAGCATTCCCTGAACGGAGCTGTCGGTTATCTTTTCGTGATCGACGGGGTTTACGTAATTCTTATCGATGACATCGAGAGCTTCGCGATAATCGGCGAGTATCTTTTGCGGCGTAACGCTGGAGTCCGCCGAGATGCGGGAAGGCAGCTTGCCAAAAACACCGCCGATCAATGCACCGGCGACGATCAATACCATTGCGGCAATTGCCAATTTCTTATTCATCACTTCCCTGGCTCCAAAATCATCGAATTATATCATAGTTTAGTTGACTCAAACGCCGTCAGCGGTTGTCGCTGAATTTTCCGGGGACGAGCCGACACTGTATTGATACGAGACGGCGCTGCTGCAAGTTTCGAAATGGCCGAGGCCGTGCGTCAAATTTACTTTTCGGCTGTTAGAATCTATCATTTTACTTTTGTTCACATAAATGAAACCTGAATTATCAGTAATTATTCCAGCGTATAACGAGGAAGAGCGGCTCGGCGATTCGCTGCGCAGGATCTTTGAGTACCTCGGCAGCGTTCGGCCGCAGTCGGAAGTGATCGTGGTTGACGACGGTTCTTCGGACAGCACGACCGCGTCGGCGGAACGGATCTTTGCCCAGTTCCCCGAGATCCAGGCTCGCGCGATCCGTTACGAGCCCAATCGCGGCAAAGGTTATGCAGTAAAAACGGGGCTTTTAGCGGCCGCGTCGGATGTGGCTTTGTTCAGCGACGCAGATCTTTCCACGCCCATCGAAGAGATGCCGAAGCTCGTCGATCCGATCGAGAACGGCGAGTATGACCTGACGTTCGGTTCGCGGGCGCTGGACCGCAGCCTTATCGGGACGCATCAGCCCTGGCGGCGCGAGCAGGGCGGGAAGGTGTTCAACCTTGTCGTACGCTTGATGACGGGGATGCCTTACTGGGACACGCAGTGCGGATTTAAAGCGTTCAATTTGAAGAAGTTCGCTCCGCTGCTCGGCCTTATGCAGATCGACCGGTTCGGGTTCGACGTCGAATTTCTGGAAGTCGCGTCGATGCACGGCCTGCGGTTGATGGAAGTCCCGGTGAGGTGGAACAACGATGAGAGGAGCAAGGTCAGCGTTATCCGTGACAGTTTGCGGATGTTCGATGAGGTTCGCCAGATCCGCAAGAATGCCAAGAACGGAGTTTACGATCGGCGGCTCGCCTCTGAAAACGCCGAGGCCGTCGGTTTGAAGAGCTAACCAGGTGAAGTTATGACCGCAAAACTGAACGTCAATATCGACCATGTCGCTACGATCCGCGAGGCACGCAAAACGATCGAGCCGAGCATCATCACTGCCGCTGTCGTCTGCGAGCAGGCCGGCGCGCACGGGATCACTGTGCATATTCGGCAAGACCGGCGCCATATTCAGGACCGCGACATTGAATTGCTGCGTGACGTTGTTACGACGTACCTGAACGTTGAGATGGCGGCGACGGATGAGATGACGGAGCTTGCGGTGCGCACCAAACCCGATGCGGTGTCGCTTGTGCCGGAAAATCCTAACGAAGTGACGACCGAAGGCGGATTGGACGTTATAAAGAACTTCGACAACATAAAGGGCGCGATCGGGAAGCTGAAGGACGCCGGTATCTTCGTAAGTATATTCATCGACCCGGAGATCGATCAGATCGATGCCGCGAAGGACGCGGGCGCACAGCAGGTCGAGCTTTGCACGGCGGAATATGCGGAGCTGACGCTCAGTTCGCGGGCCGCTCACGGCGAGGGCGCGCAGAAGGCGGCGGCGGAGATATCACGCATCGCAGCGGCGGCCGACCATGCGAACAACATCGGGCTGATCGTCGCCGCCGGCCATGGGATCACCTATCGCAACATCGGCGCGCTGGCGGCAATTCCCGCAATTACTGAGTTCAACATCGGCCACAATATAGTCTCCCGCGCGGTCTTTGTCGGATTAAGCCAGGCCGTCCGCGAAATGATCGCCGCGATCAAACACTGATCCCGGTTCCCTTCTCGATCTCGGGCCTAGCGGCGCGGCGATGTAGGCTTAGCGGCGCTTGCGTGCCCGCTTAGTGACATTGCCGGGGCTGGTTGTTGGTAATTCTCGTCCGCGGAGTGCCGATTTCCCCTCACCGAGCGGTCGCCCCGCCGCCGATTTGCCATAAAAATCATTAAATTCCCTAAAAATCATAAATATCGTAAAAATCGCGTAATTTCATTAATTCCATATAAATCGTTATTCCGCTGCGGAGCGAGATGTGGTTTGATGATCCTGGCGAACGGAAAGGCCCCAAGGGCGGCGGCCGCGTCCGGCGAGTTTTGAGAAGGAGGAATTTATGATCGAAGTTAAAGCCCCAAGAATG
>JAEZIT010000015.1 GCA_023436495.1 Acidobacteriota bacterium | reverse complement strand
CGCTCCACCTGGGGCTAAACTCTGACGCTGTTCCGCAGCTGAGGCCAGATTCTCTGCCCGCAACGATCGCTTCGGCCACTTCCTGCCGCAGGCCTTTTACGTATTTTAGCCCGATGCGGACGCGGCCGTCCTCGATCTTAAAGAGATGATCGGAATAGTTGATATCGATCGCATTGAAATGCAGCCCGTGGCGCTGTGCGTCCTTTATCAGAGTTGCCGGAGCGTAAAACCCGAGCGGGTAATTGTTCAGCATCGCGGTGGTAAATTCGGCAAGGTAATGCACCTTCAAATAGGCGGACGCGTATGTCAGCAGGGCGAAGCTCGCCGCGTGCGATTCCGGAAAGCCGTAGTTGGCAAAAGCCATGATGCTGGCGACGATCTTGTCTTGTACCTCGGGCTCGATGTTTTTGTCAGCCATTCCGGAACGCAGGCGTTTTTCGATCTTGGCAAGCCGTTTATCGGCGCGTTTGAACCCGAGCGCGCGGCGCAGTTCTTCCGCTTCGCCGCCGGTGAATCCCGCGATCACCATCGCCATCCGCAGCAGCTGCTCCTGGAACAGCGGCACGCCCAAAGTGCGTTTCAGGATGGGCTCGAATGACGGGTGCATGTAATCGACGGGCTCCTTGCCCTGGCGGCGTGCGATGTAGCCGCTCAGCATTTTGCCGACGATCGGGCCGGGACGTATGATCGCAACCTGCACGACGAGGTCGTAAAAATTCTCGGGCCGCGAACGCGGCAGGAAATTTATCTGGGCGCGGCTTTCGACCTGAAACATCCCGACCGTGTCGGCGTTCTGCAGGGTTTTATAGACGAGCTTGTCGTCCTTTGGAATGTGAGCCAGATCGACCTTTTCGCCGCGGTGGTCGCTGATCAGCGTCAGCGTGTCGCGGATGACCGCCATCATCCCGAGGCCGAGCAGATCGACCTTTACGATCCCGAGCTGTTCACAATCGTCCTTGTCCCACTGGATGATATTGCGGTTTTCCATCGATGCGGGCTCGAGCGGGACAACGCCGTCGAGGCGGCCTAGGCTTATGACCATTCCGCCGGAATGCTGGCCGAGATGCCGCGGAAAATCGAGTGCGCGAGCATACATCTCCATATATTTAGCAAAACGAAGATCGTCCCTCGGGTCAAAGCCGGCTTCGGTAAACTGCCCGATCAATTCCTCTTCGGTGTGCGTGCCGTAATGCGGCATCAGTTTTGCGAGCCTGCCGACCTCTTGTTCGTCGAAACCGAAGACCTTGCCCACCTCTCGCGCGGCAGATTTTCCGCGATACGTGATCACGTTTGCCGTCATGCCGGCACCGCGCTCGCCGTATTTTTTATAGACGTGCTGGATGACCATTTCGCGGTCGTCGCCAGACGGCAGATCGATGTCGATATCGGGATATTCCGTGCGCTCTTCGGAAAGAAAACGCTCGAACAGCAGGTCCGCTTCGATCGGATCGACGGCCGTTATCCCCAATGCATAACACACGACCGAATTTGCCGCGGAACCGCGTCCCTGCGAGAGTATCCGCTGCGAACGGCAGAATTCCGATATGTCCCAAACGAGAAGAAAATATCCGGCAAGCTTCAATTTGGCGATCAGGTTCAGCTCATGGTCAAGCTTCGCCTGAACCTTCGGCGTAAGGCTGCCGTACCGCCCGATCGCGCCTTTTTCCGTGTGCTTTCTCAGGAAAGAATCCATCGTTTCACCCGGCGGCACGGGATAATCCGGGAATGTGTAGCCCAGTTCGTCCATCGAAAAATCGATCCGCGCGGCGATCTCAGCAGTGCGCTCGACCGCGTGTCGATAGTCTTCGAACTGGAACAGCATCTGCTCCCTGGATTTCAAATAACGCTCGCTGTTCTCGGATATCAGCCGGCCTGCCTCTTCGATCGTGCAGTGGTTTTTGATGCAGGTAAAAACGTCGAACAACTCACGGTCGCGCTCGCGTGCGTAATACGCGCCGTTGCTGGCGAAATAGGGAAGTCGGAATTTATGAGCAAGGCCGAGCAGCGCCTGGTTCACGTTTTCTTCGTACGGAAGATGGTGACGCTGCAATTCGACATACAGGCGTTTTTCGAAGACGTAATTGAGCCATGCAAGGGTTTCCTGGCCTTTGCGCTCCTTTATACTCCTGTGCAGAATGCCGTCCGCGCCGCCCGTGATGCACAACAGGCCGCTCGAATGCTCTTCGATGTCCTTTCTTGTTGCGGCATGCTCGCCCTTTTTCGAACGGAGCTTGACGGTGGTGATCAGACGGCAGAGGTTTTGATATCCGCGCAGGTTCATCGGGATCAGCGGCAAGAGGCTGCCGTCGTCCATCGTGATCTCGGAGCCGACCATTGCCTTAATGCCCTGCTGCTTTGCTTCGAGATTAAAGCGCACCGCGCCGGAAACCGTGTCGCGGTCGAGCATCCCGATGCCTGCTATGCCGAGTTCGGCCGCACGTACGGGATATTCCTCGGGCAGGGAACCCGAAGATAAAAAGCTGAACGCCGAGCGTGTATGGAGTTCGTAAAACATTCAGTCAAATTCTCCCGCGACGAACCAATCGTCGCCGCGTTTCTGCAGACGGTAAACTCCGGCATTCTCGACCTCGACGTGCCATTCCTGCGTGTTCCAGGATCTTCCCCACCACTGTGAACTGAGGCGCCAGACGCCGCTGTATGCCAGCACGCGCCCGCGGAATTGCTGCGTCCGCAGATAGATCAGCTGCCTGTTGCGCACAAAGATCTCGGCGGGCAGCGGCGGATCGAAATAATTAAATGCGATGACCGGCGCCGCTATCTTAGTTTCCGTCCGCTCGCTGCCCGCGGGCAATTTGTCCGCGTCGAGCGCGAACGGCTGTTCGAGGCGTTTTTCGAGGATCACGGGAATGCCGACATTCTCTTCGCCGACGAGGCGTTTTATCTTGCCGGCGGTCAGCAGAAGGCTTTCGGGCTGTGGGCGGGAGGCGGCATAGAGCCCGCCTTGTGCCGGGCGCGGCTTTGTAAAATGCGAGACCAGCCTGACGGAAACGATCTCCGCTTCGGGCGGATCGACCGAAATCCGCAGGTTTATCAGTTTCAGCCAGAACGAACGGTCGAGCGTCGGGAACGACGTCTTTATCTCGTACTCTTTTTCGGTTCTGTTCTCTAATTTAAAGCGGATGTCGACCTGTTCGGTGCTGAATCCGTGGTGCTCGACCTGCGACAGGCTCTCGTCGAGCGCGCGGTTGACGATGAAGATAAGCTGGCCGAAGTCATCGACAGGAAAATCCAGATCGTAAGACCAGCTTATCCGGCTTTCCTTGATATTCGGCGTAAGCAGCCGACGTGAATTACGGCCTATCACGTCGAGCACGCCGCGGAAATCGCGGCCATAGCGCGCAACCAGCTCATCGGGCGGTACCTGCTCGAGTTCTTCGATCAGGCTTATGCCGAGAGCGTCGAAAATCCCAAGAGTATCGCGGTCGATGTCGAGATGTTTCAGCGGAAGCTGGCGAAACCCTGCGTCAAAAGAAACCGTGTGATGCAGGCCGCGGTCCTGCCGTGCAAGCAGCAGCGCCGCTTCGACGGTCTCGGCGACTGCCACATTGCCCGTAATATTATGTTCCTTGAGCTTAGCGAGTATTTTCTGCGCGACCGAGCGCTGGTTGCCGACGAGCTTTTCCAATCCGCTGATGTCGAACAGAACTCCGTCCTCGAGCGCCTCGACCCGATATGCAAATCCGTAAGCAATTGACAATAAAACATCTTCGTCATCGCGAACGTTATCTGAAATTATACAGGCGTACAATTTAGACATCGCTGTAATCAAATTCCACCTTTGTCCGCAACGGCTCGCCGTAGAATTGTTTTCTCGACTGCATGCCGAGGTGAAATTCCCTCAATAATTTGTAGCGCCCGAGGCCCGACCACACCGTTTCCGTCCGCGACAGATAGAACGTCTGCTGCGATGCGGTGCCGGTTACGGGATCGGCGGCGGTAACGATAAAAATCGTCGGTGTTTCCTTTATCCTGTTCCGATAGCGATACCAGTACGTGCGGGGCACCATTCGGAGCTTCTGCTGCGGCAAGCCGTTCAGATTCAGCCAGATCACGCCGAATCCTTTTGCCTGCACCAGGTAATCAGCGGCCGTGAACGCCTTTTCCATATCGCCGCCGCAACGGACCCAAAGCAGGTTCTCGAGCGTGACGCCGGCCAGCACGGCCGACCGCGGATCGAAGCTGTTCGCCGAATCGACCACGGCACAGATCTCGCCCTCACCTGTTAATTTCGAAAGAAGATTAAGCACAAAACTCGTCCGTCCGGAACTCGCTTCGCCTGCGATCTCCGTCACGCTGCCGCGCGTTAGCGGCAGCCCGATAGCGTCGAGCAAAATCTCTTCACTGTGCTTTTGTTCTTCCTTAAGGTGAGATAAACTTTTTACTACACTCAAGTGCCTCATAAGTAGTATCGCGACTGCAAGTTTATCTCAAGAATGAAACACAGGTCAACGAATTTCCGGACCGCTCCTGCGCTTAAAATCTAATGCCCAAGATTACCGTGTAATTTGCAAGTGCCTGCAATATCGCCGGATACGGCGACGCCAAAAAATATTTCCTCCGCGAAAATTCAGCTTAAGGCCTCGCCGCGTTAAACACCGCAGAGCCGGTTCCGGGGTATAATCTATGCAAAAAGGAGACGCCGAAAAATGGATATTTATTTTCTCTTGTTCTCGCTGTTTTTTCCGCGGATCGTCCTGCTCGTTTACCTGTTCCAAAACTGGTATCCGGAGAATTCCGTTCCGCAATGGGCAGATATTTTGCTGGGAATAATTGCCCCGCGAATACTGATACTGATCTATATTTATCAGAACATGGGCGCGGACAATGTGTGGTTCGTCGCGCATCTTGTCGTGCTGATAATCACTTATTTCGGAGGCGGCCGCGAAACCGTGCGCAGGAGCCGGCAAGAGTAAACAATAATGTGCGTTATATACATCGCCTTTGACGCGGATCGCGAGCGGCCGTTGGCGATCGCCGCGAACCGCGATGAATTCTACTCGCGTCCCACTGCCGCAGCCGGTTTTTGGGAAGATCATCCCAATATTTATGCCGGACGCGATCTGGTCGGTGGAGGAACATGGTTCGGCGTGACCCGAAGCGGGCGTTTTGCGGCTGTGACGAATTACCGCGACCCTAACGCCCCGAACGGCACTCGGTCCCGCGGTCATCTTGTCGCGGATTTTCTAAAGGCCGACATGCCGGCGGGCGAATATGTGAAAAAGACCGAGGCCGCCGCACATGAATTTTCCGGCTTTAACCTGATCGCCGGCGAAATGAACGAACGTCACCGCGATCTCTATTACTATTCGAATCACGGCAGCGGGATCCGCAAATTGTCTTCGGGAATATACGGGTTAAGCAATCATCTTCTGGATACCCCATGGCCAAAGGTCGCACGCGGAAAGGAAAGATTCGCGGCGCTGTTTGCGAGCGGCGCCGGTGCGGACGAGTATTTCGATCTCTTAAAGGATGAGAAGCTCGCGGACGATATCGACCTGCCGGCTACGGGCGTCGGAGAGGAGATCGAAAGGCTCTTATCGGCGATCTTTATCCGATCACCGGAATACGGAACGCGAAGTTCGACCGTCCTCTTATTTGACGGCAATTTCGAATGGACGATGGAAGAACGGGTCTTTGTCTGAATCAAACGCCGAAAAGACGTTTGTATTTGCCGGACATCGCCGTGTTGTCGAATACGACGAAGAAATCGATCGTACCGAAATCGCGGTCGATCATTGGCGGGCTGCAGACCTTGGAGCCCATTCGCAGATACATATTGAACAAGCTCGGCAATTCGAACTTCCCGACGCCGGGTTCGAAGCCGTCCGAAAATGCGAGCTCGTTCTTTCTGGGGCTGACCGAGAACGCCTCGTGAAAATGCCCGCCTAACAGCAGTTCGCGAAACGCACGCTCACCGGCAGACGGGTCCTGCGTAAAGATCGAACAGCATCCGAAGAAATACCGTTTGCCGGCGGCCGAAAGATATTTGAGCAGGGTCTGCAACAGCAGAAACAGCACCTTTGTGTTGCGATGGTCGTCGTCGATGCAGGCACGTCCTAATTCGACACCATTCCGGACGACGTCAACCGGAAGGTCTTCGATCGTAAATTCGTTGAACGAATAAAATCCACGGCTGGATCTGGCTGTTTCGATCGAATTAAGCCGATACGTGCCGACCGTCTCGCCGGTGTTTTCCGCGATGACGATCATGTGCAGCGACCTGAAATCATATGCATCGAATTCAAGTCCGGGGCCGCTGTCGCTCTGTTCATGATGCCCAAGCTCCAAATTGAAGACACGATGCCGCAGCCGCAGGGCTGATTCGATTTCGTGCCGGTTCCGTGCCAGGCGAACGGTGTATCTGCCGTCGGACACTCCCATAAAGGCGGACGTGCCTTTGAACGAAAGTTTAGCTTTGGGAAGTCTCGTGACAACAGTTTGCATGATCGTCTATTTCGGGTACACGAAATGACGATGGTAAGCGGCTTCTATTACGGAGGGATTACTGGACCTTTAAATCACAATTAAACCGCTGTTGCGAAAACCTGAACTATTAACCGTTGGTCCGGAGAAGTTTGTGGATCAGTCGCGGCGGTTCCGTCCGTATATATCGGTCAGCTCCAGTAATTTTGCGGCTATCTCGCCGGTCAGTGCGTCCTTTTCCATTCTCCAGGACCAATTGCCTGCGTTCGATGCCGGAAGGTTCATACGGCTTTCGGACCCGAGCCCGAGGACATCCTGCATCGGCACGATAACGGTGTCAGCGACAGACGACCATACGGCGCGGATAAAATCCCAATGCATCTCGCTGCCGTCGGTGTTCAGGTATCTAAGGCAAAATTCCTGTTCGCGTGATATATCTTCGGCTGCACGAGTCGATCCCGAACCCGTTTGCGAGTTCCACCATCCAACGACGGTGTCATTATCGTGTGTTCCGGTATAGGCGACACAGTTTCGCACGTAATTGTGCGGAAGGTCTTGATTTGCCGCATCGCCGCCAAATGCATATTGCAGAATGCGCATTCCCGGAAATCCGAATGCATCACGAAGCCCAACGACATCCGGGGTAATAACGCCAAGGTCCTCGGCGATCACGGGCAGGTGCTTCAATGATCGTTTTATTGCAGAGAAAAGCTCTTTTCCGGGCACGTCGACCCACGCGCCGTTCTCGGCGGTCTTATCGCCGCCGGGAACTTCCCATACGGCAGCAAATCCGCGGAAATGATCTATTCGAACGATATCGACGGTCTTCAGAGCGAATGCAACGCGAGCGGCCCACCAGTGAAAATCATCCGCTTTCATCGCTTCCCAATCGTAGATCGGATTGCCCCAAAGCTGTCCGGTCGTTGAGAAATAATCCGGCGGTACGCCCGCGACCACTTTCGGAGATCCATCAGTATTCAGCTTGAACTTGCTCTGGTTACACCAGACATCGACCGAATCCAGAGCGACGAATATCGGAATATCGCCGATGATCTTGATCCCGACGTTTTCGGCGTGTTTTTTCAGAGCCATCCATTGTTCGAAAAACAGGAACTGGTAGAACTTTTCGGCTTGTACCGGCGATCGGAGTTTATTGACCTCGGCGTTGATCGCGGATGGGTCCCGAAACTTAAGAGCATCGGGCCATTCGTACCAAGGTTTATGTTCACGGTCTTTCTTAATTGCCCGGTACGCGGCAAAGTCGTCAAGCCACCAAGCGTTTTCGTGCAGGAACGCCCCAAATTTCTTGTGGAGGCCGGCATCCGTTGAATCGTGAAACCGCTCGAATGCCTTAGCGAGCAGGGCCGTTTTCCATTCATACACGGCGCCGAAATTTACTCTGTCAGACGGAAGATCAGGGAATTGGGAAATGTCCGATTCCTTCAGGATCTCCAGTTCGACCAGCTTTTCAGGCGAGATCAGCAGTGTGTTCCCGGCAAATGCCGAAAAGCATTGATAAGGCGAGTCGCCATAACCCGTCGGCCCAAGCGGCAGGATCTGCCAATATGTCTGACCGGCATCGACAAGCCGATCAATGAAACTGTAAGCTTCCAGTCCCATATCGCCGATCCCGTAATTACCCGGAAGGCTGGTCGGATGGAGCAGAATTCCTGACGCGCGTGGAAATTTCATATTTTGTTATGATACGCGCCGACGAAGCGGAGGCGGAAACTGGGGTTTTGGATGTATGATCAGCGGCCGAACCAGACCTATCGAGGATTTGGCTATTGTATCGGGGCAAGGCCGATCTTCGAAACGAGGACGTTAAATCGCGGGTCCGAGCGGAGCGGTTCAGTTAGAGGATCTGCCGCAAGATAAACCAGATTTCCATCGTGGTTTTCGATGCCTTTCTCGATGGCCTGAAAAGCGTTCTCAAAATCGCCCAGCCCCGTGTATGCGAGGGCGAGATCAAAATTCGAGACGTAGCGAATTTTTCGTAGATCTATGAGTGCGGTCAGCTGGCGCAGAGCCTCGGCACGATTTCCGGATTGAGCGTAAATGCGTGAGCGCAGCATGGGAATACGAGCATCCGGCTTTGAACGTGCCGCGATCTGAAGACTCTCGGCCTTTTTCAGCTGTTCGAGCGCCTTCTCATATTCGCCTTTTAAGAGGTAAGCCCGTCCCAGATAGATCCTCGCGTACTGAAAATTGCCGTCTGACTCTAGTGTTTGGTGAAAATGGGCGATCGCCTCGTCGGTGCGGCCGGCATATAAGTAACTGGTTGCAAGGTCGGCGTTTATTATCAGCGAAAGCGGATCGAGCCGGCGTGCGTGCTGCAGAGCCTCGATCGATTCGTCAAAACGCCTAAGAGCGAGCAGATTGGCATTTCCGTACCAATGATAGGCGGTCGCATAATTTGGGTTGAGCTGAATTGCAAGCAGGAGTTCTTTTTCGGAATCTGGAAAATTCCATTCGTAACTAAAGAGGACGTATGAAAGCGTTGTATGAGCCTCAGCAAGGTCGGGGTCGATCTCAAGAGCCTTCAAGGCCGCGGTTTTCGCCTTGGGAAATGATTCAGATGGCGGCTTTCCGGCATATCCCGGAAGAAGCACATAAGAGTCGGCAAGCCCGCAATATGCCAAGGCATAATTCGGGTCGAACTTAAGAGCAGTCTCGTAATACTCGATGGACTTTTCAATGTCGCTGCCGGTCCGCTTGTTCCAGTGGAATCGTCCGGACAAATAGGCGTTGTATGCCTTGTGATTGGTTGTGAAGGTTTTAGAAACTCTTTTTTCAGCATTTGCCGGGAAATTCGGCGAAAGATGTTTGGCTAGATCGCGAGCGATCTCTTGCTGCAGGTCTATGATCTCATCTGAGTTTCGTTCGTATTGTTGTGTCCAATAAGGCTGTCGGGTGCCTACGTCGATCAGATTCAGATTCAGCCTGATCATGCCGTCGTTTTCCGCGAAGCTACCGAGAAGAACCGATTGGACCGAGAGGTCTTTGCCCACTTCCGAAACATCGATCTGTTTGCCCTTGTATTTAAAAACGGAGCTTCTGGCTTTTACTGTAAGCCCTGGCAACTCCGATATTCGATTGATCAGGAATTCCGTCATTCCATCGGCAAGGAAATCCCGCGTCGAATTACCGCTTTCGTTGATAAATGGCATTATTGCCAGCGACGTGACGGTTGCGACGTTTGTCGGAGTCGTATTCGTTCCGCCCTGTGTCATCCAATACCAACTTCCGAAACCGCCCGCCAGTACGACGATTATCACGGCCGCGGCAGCCGCATATCTTTTTAATGCCAAGCCGGACGACACTGACGCGTCAACACCGGTTTTCTCAAGTTCTCTTAAGGCGTCCAGCAATTCGGTTCCGTCCGCGTAGCGTTCTGCCGGATCTTTTCTAAGGCACTTTGCAACAATATCGGATAAATGTTTGGATACGATAAGTTCTTTGGATTCAGCAAGTGCGGGCGGCTCTTCTGTAAGAACGGCCGCCTTGATGTCCTGCTGCGTTTCACCTTGGAAAGGCCGCCTGCCGGAGACCATCTCGTACAAGACGATCCCGAGGCTCCACACATCCGTACTTTCGTCGATCGCGGTTCCGCGAAGCTGTTCGGGGGACATATACGATGTCGTTCCCATTATTAAGCCGGGAATTGAAACTTTTGAATCGTAGTTGGCGAGATCAGAATGTACGGCCTTGGCGAGTCCGAAATCGAGGACCTTGATCAATCCATCGATGGAAACAATTATATTTTCGGGCTTAACATCGCGATGCATCGTTCCGCTGCGGTGGGCCGCGCTGAGGGCGGCGGCGAGCTGCTTCGCGTAATCGACAGCAGTGTCTATGTCGACGCCTCCATTGTCTATGATCTGGCGAAGCGTTTGGCCCGGGACGTATTCCATTACAATGAAATAGCGGCCCTCAACCTCGCCAAATTCGTAGACATGGGCGATGTTTGGATGAAAAATATTCGACGCTGTCCGAGCTTCGCGGCGGAACCGGGAAACCGAAAAGGAATTTTCGACGATCGTAGCCGGGAGCACTTTTAGGGCGACGGGACGATCGAGCCGCTGGTCCTGGGCCAAATAGACGGTTCCCATCCCGCCTTTTCCGAGCGTCTGCTGGATCTGAAAACTGCCCAGCCGGTCGCCGGCCGCCAACTCGTCTTCCTGCTCGATGACCCTGGCCCCGACCTCGAAAAGGCTGTCTTCGAGGATGTCTATCGCACCGTCTTCGTCTTCATTGAGGAGGCTAAGGACCTGATCGTAAAGGCCGCGGTTGCCGCGGCATTCCGATGCCACAAATATCTCCCGCTCTGCCGGAGTGAGCGGAAGCGCAGCGTAAAATATCGATTCGATTTTCTGCCAGTGGTCTCGGTTCATTGATTCACTGACCGGTCAGGTAAAGCTCCGGCGTTGGAATTGCATGAAGGCATCTCAATATTTAATTGCACGGAAATTGACCGAAACCGATAATGTCATCCAAAAAATTATTTCGGTTCGGTCAGACTATGGTCGCCTCTGATCTCGCTCGCGAGCCATGCGCGTGCGATCCGCCAGTAGAGCTTAACGGTTGGCACGCTCAGGTTTAGGACCTCGGCGATCTCCTCATGGGTCAGGCCGCCAAAGCATTTCAATTCAACGATCTGGCTCTTCTTCGGGTCGAAATGTGATAGCTCCTTAAGTGCTTCGTCAAGCGCGATCAGGTCGGCGGAACGCTCATCCGTGAGCAGCAGCTCTTCATTGAGCGGAACGTGTTGAACGTCCTTGCCGCCGCGTTTTTGTGCTACGCGGTCGCGGGCGTAATTTATTAGCACCTGTCGCATAATATTGGACACAATGCCATAAAAATGGGCTCGGCTCTCCCAGTTCGGGTTATTTTGGGCAAGGAGCTTCAGATATGCTTCGTTTAGCAGCGCCGTCGTCTGCAGGGTGTGGCCCACGGCTTCGCGCGACATATAGATACGCGCGATGCGGCGAAGCTCAACCTCGACAAGCGGCAAGACGCTCTCGAGCGATGCCGTGTCGCCGTTGTTCCAGGCGGCCAGCATTTCCGTTATCTCCTCTCTTCGAATCATTAGGTGCCGAAATCGGTCAAAGTCCCCAAAAATCGGGCTCGGAGTGGAAGCGCAATTCTCCACCTAGAGTTTACGAAAAAAAAAATTTCTTTTCCATTATCCCTTTTGGTCCTTTTTCGTGCATATATAGGTGAGCGACAATTTATCGGCTCAGATAAACGGCGCTTACCACTGATGGAATTGAAAATTTAGGGCAAAAAGCCTACACCCCGGCTGACCAAGACGGATCAGAGGGCCGGACCCACACGGTTCCCTGTCCGTTGGACCGATAATTGACCCGAAGCCTCACTTCGAATCGGACCAAAACTGTTGTATCGGAATTCAAAGTTCGTTCCGAAGCCCTTTATTATCAGCCATCAGTGGCACGAGGACATCGCACCATCTCTCCGGCGATGTCCTATTTTTTTGTCCTTTTTTGAGATTTACGTCCGGAGAGCCGGTTCAGACGAGCTTCTGGCTGGCCTTTGGGCAATCTTGTCAGTCGAGATAAGTCTCTTGTTTTCTATGTTGAAGCTGCGTTTCATTGCCCGCAACTTCCTTCTTGTCCTCTAGGCCGACGGGAAAAGGGTTGACAACGCCTGGAACCGCCGTCAGAATTATATCGGGTTTGATCGCTCCCAGCACCCGTAACTCCTTTCGCCGCTGCACGTTTTCTCGCTTCGGTGGCAGACAGCAATATCCCGCTGTAAAGTTCGGAAGCGAAGAGCTCGCCGAAAGCGACCCAGCTTGACGATTCCCAGCTGTCACTTCGGCAATAATCAAATAGCCAGACATATTTAGTCAGTGCGCCAAGCATATGCACGCGCGCCGAAATCACGCGATCATCCGTCAACGAATAGCTTTTTGCTCATCGGTGTCAAGATGTTAGCTGAACAAACGCAAGGCGATAAGAAGACGAGGTGGGAGACCTGGTTGGACAGTACCTCGGCAGCTACGTTCATGGGCTCAAATGCATTCCGATATGGACTAGCTTTGTTGTCGTGCGCCGTGACGATCGGCATATCATTAGTTCTCGACCACTATTCGATCAAACTCAACTTGGTGATGCTGGTCGTTTTCGCCTTGTTGGTGCCGGCTTGGTACGGCGGACGCGGCCCGGGTTTGCTGGTCGGCATCATTTTCGAAACTGTCACAATACTATCTAATCCTATACCCCCGCCGAACACCTCGCTTGGACAGTACATATTCGGCCACGTAAGCGTAATGTCGTTTTACGTGCTGCTCGTATTGTTGGTGAGTTCGCGGCGAAACGCCGAGAAGCGGTCCACGGAACGGAGAGAGTGGCTTCGCGTGACGCTCAACAGCATTGGCGAAGCCGTGATCGCTACGGACGTGAACGGAGTAATCACTTTCATGAACCCCGCCGCGGAGGCTTTGACCGGTTGGCGAACCGAAGAAGCCCTCGATCGGCACTTGGGCGCGGTATTCAACATAATTAATCCCATCACGAGACAGGCGCTTGAAAATCCGGTCGCTAAAGTTCTGCGCGAGCGCACCGCCGTCGGGTTGGCCAACCATGCGGTTCTGATATCAAGGCATGGGAACGAGGTTCCGATCGACGACAGCGGAGCTCCGATCCGCGGAGTGGGCGGAGAGATCATCGGCGTCATTTTGGTATTCCGCGATGTCTCGGAGAAAAAACGAGCGGAAAACAGTTTGCGCCGGCAGGCAATGCTTATCGAACAGTCCTATGAATCGATTTTCGTTTGGGACGTCGATCGAGGGATCATTGAATGGAATTCGGGCAGCGAACTTCTTTACGGCTACAGCCGCGAAGAAGCCTTGGGGCGTATGGGATTCGATCTGTTGAAATCGAAATTTCCGGTTTCTTTTGACGAGTTCCTCTCTGAACTAAAACGCAGCGGCTGGTGGACAGGCGAAGTGCGGCAACGGACGAAGAGCGGGACAGAGGTTATCGCGGAGAGCCGCTGCCAACTGATCGAGCTCGACGGCCGCTGGATCGTGCTGCAAACGAACAGGGACATCACCGAACGTAAACAGGCTGATGCGGCAATGCTGGAATCGGAGGAAAGGTACCGCAATTTGTTCGAAAACAATCCGGTACCCATGTGGGTCTATGATCTCGGCACGCTCGAATTCCTAGCGGTTAACGACGCGGCGGTCTTTCATTACGGGTATTCGGAAAAGGAATTCCTCTCCATGACGATCAAGGACATCCGTCCGCCCGAGAATATTCCGGCATTGCTCGAAGACGTTGCGAAAAGGAGTTCCAAATATGAGGGGCGCAAAGTTTGGAAACATCAAAAACGGGACGGCACCATCATCGATGTGGAGATAAGTTCCCACGATTTCGTATTCGATGGGAAGTCTTCGAGGCTTGTATTGGCGAACGACGTAACCGAACGGAAACGGGCGGAAGAAGCACTAAGCACACTGAATGAGACGTTGGAACACCGCGTAGCCAAGCGCACCGCTCAGCTTGAAGCCGCAAACAAGGAACTCGAATCGTTCAGCTACTCGGTGTCGCACGATCTTCGCGCGCCGCTGCGGGCGATAGACGGGTTTGCACGCATTTTTGTCGAAGATTACACGGGAGGCCTCGATGACGAAGGAAGGCGCGTGCTCGATGTGATCCGCACCAATGCTCAGAATATGGGCATACTGATCGACGACCTTCTTGCTTTCTCACGTCTCGGCCGCAAAGAGATCGAGTCCACGAAGATAGATATGAAAGAGTTGGCCGAATCGGTCAGCAGGGAACTGTATCCAGATGCGGGCTCAAATCCGTTCAACATCGACGATCTGCCGCCCGCGAGCGGCGATATCGCATTGATGCGACAGGTGCTCGCGAATTTGTTCTCGAATGCCCTCAAGTATTCGGGAAAGAACTTCGGCGCCGACATCACGGTCGGATCGTACAGCGAAAATGGCGAGAACGTCTATTTTGTTCGGGACCAAGGTGTAGGTTTCGATATGAGGTATTCAAATAAGTTATTCCAGGTTTTTCAGCGGCTTCATAGCCCTGAAGAATTTGAGGGCACCGGGGTCGGATTGGCGATCGTTCACCGAGTGATACAACGTCACGGCGGACGGGTTTGGGCAGAAGGTGTCGTCGATGAAGGCGCCACCTTCTATTTTTCGCTGCCGCAAAAATGATTACGCAAAAAAGGAGATGAAAAATGGTCAATAATGAAGTCGAGATACTCCTTGTGGAAGACAACCCGAATGATGCCGAACTTACGCTGCGGGCATTAAGGAAGAACAATCTCGCCAACAGCGTGCTGCACGCAAAGGACGGGGCCGAGGCGTTGGATTTTATATTCGGCGAAGCATCTTATGCAGGACGCAATATCGAGAACACGCCGAAAGTCATTCTCCTTGACCTGAAGCTCCCGAAAGTGAACGGAATCGAGGTTCTGGAGCGCTTGAAAGGCGACAGGCGAACCAAAGCAATACCTGTGGTCGTGTTGACCTCGTCGCGCGAGGATACCGACCTCAACAGGTGCTACGAACTCGGGGTAAACAGTTACATCGTCAAGCCCGTGGAATTTGAAGCGTTCGTGAAAGCGGTCACCGATCTCGGGTTTTACTGGCTTCTACTGAACGAAACATCCAAATAAGCGATCTGCAACCGGCAGCGCTCCGCCGGGCCGAAACAATAGATACGAACAGTACGAGAAAGTGAAAAAAGAACCGAAAATCCTAATTCTCGAAGACCGGCAGACGGACGCCGATCTCGCTGTCCGCGAACTGCACCGCGCCGGCCTGAAATTTGAATTCGAAAGAGTGGAGACAAAGGATCAGTTTCTTGATGCACTAAAACGATTCGATCCTGATCTGATCCTATCCGATTATACTCTCCCGCAGTTCAACGGGCTTGAGGCCCTGCAACTGCTCAAGGAAGCGAACATCGACAGGCCGTTCATACTATGCACCGGCTCGCTGACGGAAGAGTTGGCGGTCGAGTGTATGAAGCAGGGAGCAGCGGACTATATCCTAAAAACGAGCCTCACGCGGCTGCCGTCGGCGGTGATAAACGCGTTGGAAACCTGGGAATCGCGCAGGGCGAGAGAGGCCGCCCTTACGGCCTTGCGGGAAAGCGAAGAGAAGTTCCGCTCGATCGTCGAGACCACGAACGAATGGATATGGGCATGCGACACGGCCGGCCGGATCACCTACAGCAATCCGGCGGTAAAACATATCCTGGGCTATGACGCTCATGAAGTCGTCGGGATGTATGCCACGGATATTACTGACGAGGATGACCGGCAATTGGCAGAAGACGTGCTCCGCAACGCCGCCGCCAATGTTCGGGGATGGTCGCAGCAAGTGTTCAGGTGCGTCAGCCGTAACAGCGACATCCGCTTTCTGGAGAGCAATGCCGTTCCGATGTTCGATCCCAAAGGGAAACATATTGGTTACCGCGGATCAAAGCGCGACATTACCGATCGAAAGCTCGCGGAAGAAAAGCTCCTCTTTGATGCATTTCACGACGGGTTGACCGGATTGGCGAACAGAACTTTGTTTGTAGAACACCTGAAATTGACCATCGAACGCGGCAAAGGCCGGCACAGCAACGCCTACGCCGTTCTATATCTTGATTTCGACCGATTCAAGGTGGTCAACGATTCGCTGGGCCACACGGAAGGTGACAACTTATTGAGGGCGATCGCTCGGAGGTTGGAAACCTGCGTGCGGCCGGGCGATCTGGTGGCAAGGTTTGGCGGTGACGAGTTCGTTATACTGCTCAGCGAACTTGCGACGGCGGCGGAGGCACTGCTCGTCGCCGAGCGGATCCTGAATGACCTGAAAAATTCATTCAAGCTCGGTGAAAGGGACATATTCATAAGCACCAGCATCGGGGTCGCACTTAGCACCTCCAAACACGAGAGAGCAGAAGACATGATCCGCGATGCCGATATCGCGATGTACTGTGCAAAAGACACAGGAAGGGCCCAATATCGCATTTTCGACGATTCGATGCACGAACGTGCAAGCCGGAAACTGCGGCTTGAAACCGACATGCGCGCGGCCATCGAACGGGGAGAGTTCTGCCTTCATTATCAGCCTATTGTAAATATTGAATCGGGGGGGCTTACCGGTTTCGAGGCATTGATGAGATGGCAGCACCCGAAACGCGGGATGGTTTCCCCGATGGAATTCATACCTCTTGCGGAAGAGAACGGATTGATTCTTGAGCTCGGGAAATGGGCCGTATGGGAGAGCTGCCGCCAGCTTCGTGAATGGCAAGAGTCCGATCCGGCCGCAGCATCTTTACAGGTGAGCGTAAATCTTTCCAGCAAGGAATTTCGACAACCCGACCTGGCCGAGGTGGTTGCGATGGCGCTTCGGTCGACCGGGCTTACGTCCGACAGCCTCAAACTGGAGATAACGGAAAGCCACATTATGGAGAACAGTGAGCGCGCACTCGTGGTAATCAATAACATACGAAGGTCCGGGATCGAATTCAGCCTCGACGATTTCGGAACGGGATATTCTTCGTTGAGTTATCTTCATCGCCTCCCGTTCAGCTACCTGAAGGTCGACCGGTCGTTCGTGGGAGCGATGAACGAGAGTGCGGAGAACTACGAGATAGTGCACACGATCATCAAACTGGCACGAAGCTTGAAAATGAAGGTCGTCGCCGAGGGAATAGAAACATTGGAACAGTTCGAGTGCCTGCGGCAAATGGAATGTGATTTTGGGCAGGGATACTGGATATCAAAGCCGCTTGACGCGGATAAAGCGAGACTGTTGATCCAGGAAACCGTTGCGGGCGGGCCGGCCGGGACCGGGAGAATGTTCTGGGACGTCGCGGGGAAGCCAGGGTTGCAAAGTCAATAAGCGAGTTTTGCTCGCGGATCGACCGTGCGCCGACGGCGGTTCGTATATCAGTTAGTCGTTATTGAGGTCGGCATGGCAGGAGGGTCGACGGACCGCGCGGCCCGTCGAACATGTTAGAGTGCAGCGAGCCAGCCTACAAAGCCGAGCCAGGTTTCGGTTCCGGAGATTACGATGCGTAGCGGTCCGGAAACGACAAAGACGGTGAGGGCGATCGCGAAGGCCCAGTTAACTTTGCGGTGACGCCATGTGTACCAGGCGAAGCAGGCGATGCCGAGCAGTGACGGGAAGACCAGCCATTGGATCATCATCAGATCGGGCGGCAGAAGAGGCATGCGTGCTATCGCCGCCGGGCTGAAATTTATCGCCGTCATCAGCATGAGAGATTTGTGTTCGGCCGGCCGTTTCCGGTAATAGATCGCGGCGGCGAACACGACGAGGAAATAGAGCATGTCCAACACCGGCACGATGAAAAACGCGTGCGGGTGCATTCCCGCCGGAGCCGTTTGGCGGATGATGTGCGAATCCCAGGCCGTGACCATCCCCACCACGACGACGAGAGCCGCTAGCCCTATGCCGACGAAGCCCATTGTCATGTGGAGCTTAAGATTTTTAGTGCGAACAAGCGCGATCTGTGTCGTGAAATAAAGGACCCAAGCCGTCATCACCACCGCGTGAAAGTGCACTAGCGAATTGGCGAACGGCGGCAGATCGAAAAGAGGCCGGCCGTAGTATGTCCTGAAATAGCCAATAAGGACGATCAGCGGAAATGCCGCCGCCGCGGTGAGATAAAGTGCCCTGTCGGAGGGCCTTCGCAAGGTTTGTATATTTGCTGCCATATCAATTTCTCCAACCGATACGCGAATCGGCGCGGGAAAATGTGTCAGCCTTTAAATTCCAGGGGCCTGGCGAGCTTATCTGGTCAGATCGATACTATGTGGTCAGGTCCTCACTAATCTCTGCATCAGGTGTTCAAGCGTGGCGGCGGGATCGGCCGTTAGGCCGGTGTGGACGGGCGAGGTTTGGACAATGGTGCTGCGCGGAGCGGTGAGCCAGCGGAAGCGTTCGCCGGGTGAGAGGGCACCGATCGGGCCGGAGCCGGGGCCGCCGCTGCAGATGCGTTCAAACGCGGCGAGGTGATCGCGGATCTCTTCGAGCGTCAGCGTCGTTGAAAAGCACGAGAGACGCGTTTCGTCGAGGAAGAATGCGCTACCGAGAAATACGTCTTCCTGCGCGTAGAGAATGACGCCGACGTTAAGAAATTCCTCGCGTTCGACCCGCGGGACGAGGCGAATGACCGCGTAATCAAACGAGCGCTTTTCTTGCATTCATTGCCTCCTTGAGAAAAATATCCGATGCGGTCAGCCTCGCGTTCAGGAAATCTGAATAGACGGCGCGATGCGCGTCGCCATCGGTTTCGCCAAGCCATTCGTTTGGGATCAGCGAGACAGCCTGTTCGATCGCACCGGCGGACAGGGCATTACGCATCGCGATAGCGGCTCTTTCCAGATCATCGGCGAACGGCAGCAGTATGTGGTCGCGGACCTGAGCGAACGGTCGGCGTGCGGCTTCGTCCCAATTTTGCCATGCGTGCTGGAAATAGAGCGAAGCTCCGTGGTCGATCAGCCAAAGCTCCTTATGCCAAATGAGCATGTTGGAATTGCGCGGCGTGCGGTCGACGTTCGTGACAAAGCTGTCAAACCAGACGATACGAGAGGCGAGTGCCTCGTCCACCGAATCGACGACGGGATCGAACGTGATCGAACCGGGCAGGTAATCGAGCGCAAGATTAAGGCCCGCGCTTGCGGCAAGCAACTCTTGGATCTCGGGATCGGGTTCGGAACGCGCGAGCACGGCGTCCAGGTTTGCGAAAACTATCTCCGGCACACGAAGGCCGGCGGCGCGAGCAAGTTCGCCGGAGACGAGCTCGGCGATCAGAGCTTTCGGGCCCTGTCCGGCGCCGCGAAATTTCAGAACATACATACCGTCATCGTCGGCTTCCACAATAGCGGGCAGCGAGCCGCCTTCTCGCAAAGGCGTGACGTAGCGTGTGACATTTATGGTTCGCAGCGGCATTAATTATCTGAGGATAAACGCGTTGGGCCACACGGACAAGCGGCCGCTCATTAGTTTGTGACTGATCGATGGGTAATTAGTAGTGAAAACAATAGCCGGACCATGGTCAAAGGCCACGGCACATTTCGTTATTGGACCACGGCGTGCCAGCGGCTCGTTCAACGGAAGCTTTCAATTCGGAGAAATTCCAGCCGTCGCGCTGCAGAATGGCGCCATTCTTCAGTTCGATACGGTTAATGGCGACAGAGGCTTTAAAGAGGTCTTTTTCATTGCCGAAGCTGCCGGCCGAGATGGTATCGCTCGGCCCGAGCGTGCTGAACACTGAAATGTCGGTTTGCGAGCCGCTCTTCATTCTGACCGAGCAGAGAAATTGACGGCGGACGAAATTCGAAGGGTCTGCGATCTCGCGGAATTGGAATTCGAGAAACACGATATCTACCGCCTCGCCGGTGTCGTTGCGTAGAGTTGCGCGGTATGTGAATCCGTTGACGGGTTCGGGCTTGGCTCGGCGGACGTCGTCGTTGATGCGGTCGAGAGCGGCGCTGCGCCCGTCGATCGTCTGCTCGTTGGGGTCCAGAGCACCCGGCGACTGCTGTTCGCGCGCTTGTCGCGGGAATTTCTTGTTCATGGCAAGGACTTCGCGGACCGGGCCGATGCGGGTGTTGTCGAATTTCGGAGCGGGCTTGCGGTCGCGGATCCAACCACTATCCAGAACGGTGATCGGAGAGCTTTGTGCGGAGGCCGACGCGACAAGTATGGCGATGAGGATCAATATACGCATAATGCATCTCAGACCGATAGAGAAAGCGAAAAATGATTCCGCATTACAGCTTGTCGTTGAAAAATCCGATTACGAGTGCCCATGCGTCACGCGCGGCGGTTTCGTTATAGACCTCAGGCCGCGTGTTGTTGAAAAATGCGTGGTCGGCGTCATATTTCACCGAATGTACCGGGAGTTCGAAACGCTCGACGGCATCTTCGAGCTTGGCGACCTTTTCGGGATTGATCCAATTGTCTTTTATTCCGGAAATGAAGATCGTAGGCGTAGTGAGCTTTTTCAGAATGTCGTCATCCGGGATGTCACCGTAGAACGGAGCGGCTGCGCTGAATCCGTCAAGCTCGCACGCGGCTCGGAGAGCGAACGTTCCGCCCATGCAGTATCCGGTAATGCCGAAATGCGACACGCCGTAGGTCTCAGCGGCTTTATCAACGGCGTTCTTAATAGTGTCGAGCCCGTCTTCGATCGCGAGATCGTGCATCATTTTGGACGCTTCGTCGGGATTTGCCGCGATCTTTCCACGGTAAAGATCGGGCGCGATGGCGGTAAAGCCTTCCGCCGCATAACGGCCGGCGATGTCCTTAATGTGGTCATTGACGCCCCACCATTCCTGGATGAGAATGACGGCCTTTTCGCCGCCCTGTTCGGGGCGCGCGACATACGCGGTCGTTTCGCCGTTGGCGGTATCGAAAGAAAGAGTTTCGCTCTTCATCAAAAAGGTCCTCCCGAAAATTCGTTTTGAAGATTATAAACGAATTTTCGGAAGGAGCGCAGGAATTTAAAGCGGATCAGAAGAAACGAACGGTATAACCGACACGAAGGCCGCGGCCGACCTCGGGCACCAGGTCCTTGATGAACGAAACGTGGTTGCGGTAGAGGCGGTCGGTCAGGTTATAGGCGTTGAACGTAATAATATGAGCCAGATGCCGGCCGCCGATAGTGTAATTTCCGGCGACGTTGAAAACGGTGTAGCCGGCGGTGCGCGTTTCGAGCGGAAAGACCCGATTCTGGTCGGCGGCAAACACGGCTTCGGGGCGTACACTGAGGCCTTTGAATTGGAGATCAAGTCCGACGCGGGCACGCGCGGGCGGAATGCGCGGCAGATTGATATTGCCGTCGACGAGTTTAGCTCGGACCATGTCAAAGCTGGCGAACGCGCCGATATACGAATTAAAGGTGTAATCGGCGTTCAATTCGGCTCCCGTATAATACGCGTCCGCCTGCGAATAGCGGGAGACCGGCAGGCCGTCCTCTATATCGATATTCCCGTCGCCGTCGGCGTCCTGCGGCGCGAGAAAGACAAAGTTATTTATCCGGTAATAATAGACATCGCCCATGATGCGGAAGCGATTCGAGCGGTGGCGAAGCGCGAGGTCGATACCGTTCGCCGTCTCGTTGGTCAGCCTCGAATTGCCGATCTCGAAGGCGATGTTGCCGATATGCGGGCCATGATTATAGAGCTCTTCGAGAGCGGGTGCGCGATTCGAATGGGTGTAGTTGGCAATAAACGAGCCGCCTGTCCAAAGGCCCACGTTCACGCCGGCGCCGCCTGAGAATGCGGTGAAACTGCGCCCGGGCAATTCTGCGTTCTCGGGGCGATAGCGGTTATGTTCGACGCGGCCGCCGAACTGAAATTTGACGCGTTCGAAATTCAGCTCTTCAAGAGCGAATGCAGAAAACGAATTATGATCGATCTTGCCGTTAATGAGCTGTTCTTCGCCGTTCACCTCATAGCCGCGGTTGAACCCCTCGATACCGAAGCGGCCCGTGAGTTTACCAAATCTCGCCTGTTCGAAGAGCGAGCGGTATGAGAAGGTTTTGTTGTCGAATATCGTCCCGACAGAGTCGATGCCTTCGGCGGATTCGATCTCTTTATGGCGGTAGTCGGTATAATCGAGATTGTATTGGACACCGCTGATGAACGGGTTTTCGAGGTCCCGGAAACCGCCGCCGATGCGATAGCTGTTTCGGCGCTGGCGAATGTCGACGTCGTCGAATGCTTCGCCGGGGGCCGGTAGCTCGCCCAGTTCGTGATGGTGGTCTCCGCCGTGGAAAAGCCCTGCGAACGGCACGCCGTAGCGGCGAATGTCAAAGTTGTAGCCGCCAGTGATCCAGGCTTTTGGGGTGTAGTATCCGGTGCCGAGCGAACCGGAATTGGATCGTGCGGCGGAATTAGGGATGCGGCCGATCGGCGTGTCGTAATCGCCGGTGCGCTGGCTGCTGAAACTGCCGCGGAACATCCAATTTCCGACACCGTAGTCGAGACCGCCTGCGCCGCCCGCCTGACGGTCTGCGGTACCAGCGATCCCGGTGAAAAATCCGCGGAATCCCTTGTGCACGTCGTTGTCGTCATTTGAGATGACGTTGACGACTCCGCCGATGGCGTTGCTGCCGTAGAGCAACGTTCCAGGGCCTTTCACAACCTCGATACGGTCGGCACCGAGCGGGTCGACAGGCTCGCCGTGGTCGCCGGATTGCGACCCAACGGAGCCTCCGCGAACGCCGTCCTGAAGTACGAGTACACGGTCGCCGTCAAATCCCCGAATGACCGGGCGCGAAGTGCCCGGGCCGAAACTCCGTTTCGCGACGCCGGTCTCGGAATCGAGGACCTCGCCAAGCGAAACGGCAGCCTTTTCGGCGATACGGGCGGAACCAACGGAATTTACGGTCTGGAAAGAATCAAAGACGGATTGTTCGGCACCGGAAGCGGTGACAGTGACCTCTTCGCTAAGTGACGAGATCTGTAATTTAAAATCGACGGTCGCGGTCGAGCCGGCAGTGACAGTAACGAGCTTTGTCGCGTCTGCGAAACCGTTCTGATGAACGCGGATGGTGTAATTGCCGGGGGCGACGTTGGTGATCTGATAGACACCGCTGTCGTCCGTAACCGCGGATTGCTTGGTTTGGACGATCTGAACCGACGCGTCGTGAAGGACGACATCTGAGCCATAAGTGACTTTGCCTGTGATCGTTCCCGTCTGTGCCAATGCGGCGGCGGAAAATAAGAGAATAAAGAATGTGGCCGTTACAAGATTTTTCATGATGCGATGTCTGCAGAAGATCGAAGTGACCATATTACAGGCTGCAGGCGGCACGGTAAGGAGTATTCAATGAACGGCAGGAATACGGGAACGAACGGTCAGTTTCGGGAGGTCAGATCTTCAGGAGTTTTTCGCGAACGATTCGCGATTGCAGGCGGCTGGCGGCAAATTGGCTGCCGTTCACGAGGAAAACGGTATAGGTGCCGCCGGGCATCGGCGAAACGCGGTCGATCATGTCGATATTGACGATGACGCCGCGCGAGAGGCGTATGAAGCGGTTCGGGTCGAGGCGGAGTTCGAGGTCCTTGAGCCGGAAATTTATCGTATGCGTGCCGCCGACGGAATCGGTAATGTGGAGCAATTCGCCGTCGGCGGTGACCGACGCGACGTCCGAAACGGGAACGAAAATGATCTCGTCGCGGCGGCGGACGGGAATGCGCTCGATCGGGCCGTGAGCGGACCCGGGATCGACGAGGTCGGCGGCGCTCGTTATGCGTTCCGATTCGACATCGCGCCAATCGGCGTGTTCGAGGCGTTCGCGAGCCCGGGCGACGGTTTCGGCGAGACGCGAGCGTTCGACGGGTTTGAGAAGATAATCAACGGCGTTGAGTTCGAACGCCTGAACCGCGAATTCGTCGTAGGCGGTGACGAAAGCGACGAGCGGCATTTGGTCGCGGCGGAGGAGGCGTACGGCGTCGATCCCGGAGACCTCCGGCATCTGCAGATCCAGGAGTGCAAGGTCGGGCCGGACGGCGCGGATGGATTCGACGGCGGCTGCACCGGTTTCGGCTTCGGCCACTATTTCAATATCCTCGAGGCCCGCCAAAAGCGCCTTGAGGTATTCGCGCGCGGGCCGCTCGTCGTCGGCGATGACAATTCGAAGTTTGCTCATATTCCGGTTCCTGCGGTGCTTACGGGCAAAGACAGGTGCGCAACGGTGCCCGACGGCGATGCTTCATCTAAATTAAGTGTCGCGCGTTCGCCGTAATATGTACGAAGACGCTCGCGGATATTCTTCATGCCCACGCCGGACGAAGCGGGTTTTTGCTGTGAATTTTTCCCGGCGCCGGAATCGAAAACGGAAAGGTGCAGTTCGGTGCCGCTTCCGCCGTCGGACGGCGCGAGCGCGGCGGTGATGCGGACTGTCCCGCCTTTAACGTTCTCCGAAATGCCGTGTTTTATAGCGTTTTCGACGAGCGGCTGCAGAACAAGCGCGGGGATGCGGATGGAGCGGAGCTCGGGTGCGGCATCGATCTCGACGGTAAGGCGTTCTTCAAAGCGGGCCTTTTCGATGTCGAGATAATTTTCGATTAGCCGAAGCTCGTCGCCGAGCGTGCAAAATTCGCCGGTCGAGGTCAGAACGCCGCGAAGCAGTTGCGTAAGATGCAGAAGCGTCTGAAAAGCCTTTTCCGGCGCGGTCTGGATAAGAAAACCGATGGTCGTCAGGGCGTTGAAGAGAAAATGCGGGTTGATCTGTGAGCGAAGCGCGGTCAGGCGCGCTTCGGCGGTTAGTTTTGAAAATTCCTGCTCGCGCAGGCCCTGTTCGTATCGCTCGTCAGTGACGCGAAGCGAATCGATGCGGCGCGCGACGATAAACGCGGCCGAATCGAGCATGGCCTTTTCGTCGGAAAGCAGGCGGCGGCCACCCTGAAATTCGCCGAGGCTGATCGAATAATACGGCGGTTCGGCGGTTGGGATAAAAATACGGGCTTCGGCTGCGGAAAATTCGACGAGCGAATCGGGCGCGTTTGTCGTGTCCTCCCAATCGGCACGGCGTGCGGTCAGAATTGCGGCAAGGCGGCTGCAGACGGCCGTTAATATCCCATCCACGGTTTCGGCCGATTCGATACGGCGGGCAAGATCTGCCTGAAATTCCGTGTAATTAGCGCGGCCGAGAATGACGTTATCAACGAGCCAGACGGCAAACCGGTGCAGAACCGGATAAATCAGCGCGGTCGCTATCCAAAGCGTAAGGATGAGGCTGACGGCCTGTACATCGTTGCGGTCGTGTGTTTCGTGATAACGCAGCAGAGGCGCGGCAACAAGAACGTACAATGCAAAGGCGACGCAGGCGAGAAGGATCAGCGAAATGGCACGTTTCAGGAATAGGTCGGCAAAGGCAAATTTGTAGTTCTGATACAGAATGGCCAACGCGAGCGGCAGCGACGATTGGTGCGCGACGAGCTCGACCGCCCACGAGCCTTCGAGCCGGCCGCCGAGGTGAAGCGTCGACACCGCGAAAATTAGAAGTGCAGCGGCCCATACCGCCTTTTCGCCGATCGGCTGGCGAAAATTGGAATAAAATAGGGCGGCGGCGAGTACGATCGAACCGACGGTCAGCATCTGCATCCCGAGCGCCGAGGGCGCCGTGCCGTCAATTACGGCGGAGCGGAAATGAAGAATGGCGGCTGCGGTGCTGAGCCCGTAAGCGGCAAGGCGCACTATAGAGAGTTTTCGATTATCGGCCTGAGACGAATGGACGACGACCGAAGGCAGAAAACCAAGCGCCGAATACGACAACGCAGTGATCATCGGCGAGACCATCCCTGTGCCCAAATCGTTCTGGAAATATAAATACAGCTCGCCGAGATTCCAAAGCAGCCCGAGCAGCGATGTGGTCAGCAGAAGAATATTCACCTTACTCGAACCGGGCGTGCGGTGCGCAACGACCATTGCCGCCAGCAAAGCATATAAAGCTATGCCGACGGTGAAACCGAGAAGGTTCAGCAGCAAGGCGGCGTTTAATGAATCCATCGCAAATTTATTATATGCATAACAGTCCTCTGCGGATAATACGCGGCTCGAATTGAGATACCGTTTAGTAAAGGCGGAATTGTTGTAGAATGGTAATGATCTATGTGCGGTGGAGTGTATGAAGAACGGCAATGATTCCGAACGATCGAGGATATCGGCATTACAAACGTGCCACTCCCGCAGAGCTTAAACAAACGTAAAATATCGGATATACAAACATTCGGCCGCGCAGAAAAAGGACAGAGCTAAGAGGATCTCAACAAAATGAAAACGCTATATATACTTCGACATGCAAAGTCGAGTTGGAGCGACCCGGACCTTGCGGACTTTGACCGGCCGCTGAATGATCGCGGCAACACGGCTGCACCGTTCATGGGCAAGGTGATCGGCGAGAATGGTTTTAACCCCGAACTGATCTTAAGTTCGCCGGCGGTGCGGGCACGGCAGACGGCGGAGTTGGTGATCGGGTCGGCGCCGCTGCCCGGAGAGCTGAAATTTGACGACCGCATTTACGAGGCGAGCCCGCAGACATTGCGGACGGTCGCGTCGGAGATCTCGGACGATGTCGGTTCGGCAATGATCGTCGGGCATAACCCGGGAATGGAAGGATTTATACGTTATCTGACCGGCGAATTGCAGCCGATGCCGACGGCGGCGTTGGCGGTAATTCACCTGAACATAGATAAATGGCAGGACGTGGGCGGGAACAGCGGCCGGCTTTCGAAAGTTTTTCGGCCCAAGGACGAGATGAAAGCGTTCGACGCAGCGAAATAGTCCGTAAATAATTAACACGGATGTAACATTTCGTTAATATAGGCTTCATTCCCGGCGCGTAAACTCGGTGGCAGAACGATCATATTTAATATCGATTTAATATAACGTTATGCACCATAATATCCTGATAATCGAGGATGATGCGGACATTGCCGAGAGTTTGCAGTACAACCTGAAGCGCGAAGGCTACCGCGCGTCGGTGGCGGAATCCGGTGAGAAGGGTTTGAGGCTGGCATTGGACGAACGCTATACGCCGTCGCTGATAATCCTGGACCTGATGCTGCCGGGAATGAGCGGTATGGAGCTATGCCGACGGCTTCGCCGCGAGCCGCAGACGGAATCGACACCTGTGATAATGCTGACGGCAAAGGCGTCCGAAACGGACAAGATCGCGGGACTTGAAATGGGAGCGGACGATTATATAGTAAAGCCGTTCTCGACCAAGGAAGTGATGGCTCGCGTGCGTGCCGTGCTTCGCCGGAGCGAAAAGGACGCGGTGCCGAAGTATGACGACGGACGGCTGGCGGTCGATTTCGCGGACATGCGCGTTTCTTGTACCGGCCTGGATGTGAAACTCACTAGAAAGGAATTTGCTCTGCTAAGTTATCTGATCAAGAACGCGGGCCGGGTTGCCAGCCGGCAGCAGCTTCTGGACAACGTCTGGGGCTACAGCTATTTCGGCGACACGCGGACGCTGGACGTGCATATCAGGCGTCTGCGGCAGAAATTGGGTGATTGCGGTAATTGTATCGAGACGGTGGTCGGGATCGGGTATCGATTCCTTGCTGCCGGTGCTGTAAATTGAATCCTTCACCGATAAATCAAGATCAGGCGATCCTGCGCGGTTTGCTGAAGGCGACGCGCGAAGCGGTTATCGTGACCGACGCAAATCTTAGGATAACGGCGGTCAATGCCGCTGCGGCCGCCGCATTCAGCCGCGGCTTGCCATTCGAGACACGACGGCTCAGCGAAGCGGTCCGCGACCTTAAACTTCACGAGGCTTACAGCCGCGCGACCGAAACGGGCGAGGTGACCGACCTCAAGCTCGAAACGGGAATAATCGAAAAACGAAAATTTGACGTTCACGTGGCGCCGCTCGAATTGCAATCAGGCCGAGGCGCGGTCGGATTTTTTTACGAAATAACGCAGGTCGAGCGCCTGGAAAATGTTCGGCAGGAATTCCTGTCGAACATCTCGCATGAGCTGCGCACGCCTCTTACGTCGATACTTGCCTTCGTCGAAACGCTGGAGGACGGCGCTATCGACGACGAGGAGAATAACCGGCGGTTCCTGAACGTTATTCGCCGAAACGCAGAGCGGATGCGCGTGCTGATCTCGGAGATCATGGAACTGTCGCTGATCGAAGCGGGGAAGGTACACATCGAGATCCGCACTTTCCACCCGGCGCAACTGGTCGACGAAGTGTTCACTAACATGTCGGCCGCCGCCGCCGAGTCTCTCGTCAGGCTTGTGAACGAGATACCGAAGGACGTGACGGTTTCCGCTGACGCGATACGACTAGAACAGATGCTGACGAATCTTGTGGACAATGCCATTAAATTTTCACGCGAAGAGGGGACGGTGACGGCCGCATATTCGCGGGAGAACGGCCGGGACCTGATATCCGTCGCGGACACCGGAGAGGGGATCTCTCCGGAACACGTTCGTCGAATCTTCGAGCGATTCTACCGCGTTGATCGTTCGCGGTCGCGCGAGATCGGCGGCACCGGCCTGGGCCTTTCGATCGTAAAACACCTGGCGCGACTGCAGGGCGGCGAGGTTTACGCGCAATCGACGCTGGGCTCGGGGTCGGTCTTCACGATCGCCCTGCCGGTAAGGGAGCCTGAGGCAAATCTTTAATTTTTGGCCCGCCTGTGGTATAATTACTGTATTGTTGATAACACTTCAGCATTTTCGCGAGCCGAAAGACCGACTCGTCCGTTAAATTTCCCCAACCTTAGTTTCTTCAGGAGATAAGGATTATGGAACTCCAGATCGGACAAAAGGTGGCATATCCGGGCCAGGGCGTTTGCCGGGTTGATGAGATCCAGAAAAAGACGATCGGCGGTACTTCGATCAGCTTTTACTCTCTAAGGGTTGAAAATGACAATTCGATCATTTTTGTGCCCGTTTCGAACGCAGAGAACGTCGGCATCCGTCCCGTAATTACTTCAAAACAGTGCAAAAAACTGATCAGCGGCCTTTCCGATGATTTCGAAGAGATCTCCGAGGATTGGAAAGCGCGTTCGCGCGAATTTACGGAAAAGCTGCAGTCAGGCGACGTTTTCGCGGCGGCGGACGTGTTCAAAAAGCTCACGTACCTTAGCCACGGAAAGAAGCTGTCATTTCGCGAGCAGACGCTCCTCGACAAGGCAAAGTTCCTGATAATCTCGGAACTCGCGACGGCCGGGCCAAAAGACGAAACTTTGCTCGAACCCGAGATCTGCCGCCTGGTCGAAACGGCATGCCGAAAACATTCAGCCGAAGAAGAGCAAGTGATGGCCGCGTCTCAGCACTAGTCCCGCGAATATTTTGCCCGGACGACCGTTTTTATATTCCCTCGCACGTGGAAATCGCCTTCGATCTCGACCTTTAGCGGGTCGCACGCCTTTACGAAATCTTCGAGGATCATATTGATCACGTGCTCGTGAAAGACCTTGATATCGCGGAACGAGTTGATGTAAAGCTTCAGGCTCTTTAGCTCGATGCAGCGTTCGAACGGCACGTAGCGCAGGCGAATGACGGCGAAATCGGGGAATTCGGAAAACGGGCAGATCGCCGTAAATTCAGGCATTTCGAATTCCACCCAGATCTTTTTCCCGACATAGTCGTAGTCAAATGTATCGAGTGGGTACAGCTCCATCTCTTCACGCGGCGTCGACCGGATATCAAGATTCTGTTGGTTTACGGGCGGAAGGTTCATATCATCTAGCATAATTCAATTTTCGCTGGCTAAGCCGGCGTATGGTATTAAGGTCGCCGCGGCCCTCGGTTTCGAGCGCGACCAGGAAATTGACAAAGATCCTGGCGGTCGCGTACGCATCGGCGCTTGCGCGATGGTGATTTATCAGTGATATCGAGTAGTGTTCGGCAATGGTTTTGAGCTTATGATTTTCAATATCCGGCAGAAGATTTCGCGAGAGCTGGACGGTACAGAGGCACGGATTAGCAAGCCGGTAATCGCCGTAAATGCGGCCGATCTCGTGATTTAGAAACCGCATGTCGAAGGGCGAATTGTGCGCGACGAGTACAGCGTCACCGATAAATTCCAGAAAGTCGTGTACGACATAGGCAAATTTCGGCGCGTTCGCGACCATTCCATCGCTTATGCCCGTCAGCGATGTGATAAACGCAGGGATCGGCGTTTCCGGGTTGACCAGCGTCTGAAATTCTTCGACGATCTCGCCGCGTTTTACCCGGTAAGCCCCGATCTCGGTAATGCGGCACGGCGGTGCCTTTGCTCCGGTGGTCTCAAGGTCGAAAACGACAAATTCCGTATCGGCGATGTCTCGCGTCGCAAAACCGTCCTCGAGCAGGCAAAGCGTTTCGCCGTCAAGGACGAGCCGCGGGTCGCGTTCGACTAGGTCGGAGACGAGCATGCAGGCCAGTTCGGTCCCGGGTTTTCGGATCTTCATCACGTAATCGACGACGCTAACCGCCGAGGCGCGCCCGCCGAACGAACGCAGCAGCGCGATCGTTTCGTTTATTAGCAATGAGTCCGAAATTAGGTTAGGATACGGTTTCATCTTTGTTTTATTCTAACGGCTAAACGGAAATCCGTAAAAGCGCAGTACGATGGACGGCACGAACATACGAATTGTCGAGGAATATCTGGAGGCGCTGAACCGCAAGGACCTGACGAACGCGCCGGTCGCGGACAACGTGCGGTTTTCCGACCCGATGGCCGGCGAAGGCGAAGGGCTTGAGGCCTTGCTTGCATTCGTATCGGGGTTTTACCCGGCAATGCACGGGCTGCGTATCATACAGCACATTGCTGACGGCGAGTTCGTAGTGACGGAATGGGAAGTGGACGGCGTTTTTGGGACGATACCGGTGCTGGAGAAATTTCGCGTGCGCGACGGCAAGATCGTCGAATTTCATGCATTTTACGATCCGCGGCCGGTGCTGGGGTAGGCGATAATTAGACCAACAATGGAACAGGATCTATTACTTGAACGGTTCAGAGATTCAGGAGCTTTGCTGGAGGGGCATTTCGTGCTGTCGAGCGGCCTTCACAGCCCGCATTACCTGCAGTGCGCGCTGGCGCTGCAATATCCGTCGGACGCGGCGGAATTTGGCAGGGCGATAGCGTCGCATGTCGGCGATCAGCAATTCGAAACGGTAGCTGCGCCGGCGATCGGCGGGCTGGTGATCGGGTTCGCGACGGCCGAAGCTCTGAACGTGCGGTTCATCTGGACCGAACGCGCAAACGGAAAGATGACACTGCGTCGCGGTTTCACGGTGAAGCCTGGCGAGCGGATATTGGTCGTCGAGGACGTCGTGACGACGGGCGGCTCCACGCGTGAATGCATAGACGCGCTGGAGGCTCACGGTGCGAAAGCAGTCGCCGCGGCGTCGATAATTGACCGATCTAACGGAACGGCTAAGATCGGCGTTCCGTATCACGCGCTGGCGACATTGGACGTGCCTACCTACACGCCGGAGGAATGCCCGATGTGTGCGGATGGCGGCGAGGCTGTAAAGCCCGGAAGCAGGAAATGAGCGCGGAATCGGTCGCGAAATATTGGAAAGACTTTTGCGCACACGCCGGTGTGGATGTTTCGGAGCCTTTCCAGTCGTGGTATTTCGGTGACAGCCGGGAACTTGCAGACAAACTTAACAAACTCGTCCTCGACGGCACAAAGCGTGCTACGGCATGCCTGAAGGACCCGGATGACGACCCGACGCGGCCGGTTGACGGACAATACTGCGTCGTTACGGATTTCGACGGCGAGCCGAAATTCGTGATCAGGCTGACCGAGGTGAGGCACATGCCGTTCAACGAGGTGGACGCGGCGTTCGCGTTTGACGAGGGCGAAGGCGACCGCAGCCTCGATTACTGGCGGCAGGCACACTGGGATTTCTTTTCGCGATGCCCGGACGAGGTGAATGGTGAACTAAGCCCGACTATGATGGTTACGTGCCAAAGATTCGAATTGCTGTTCCCGGCGGACGCGGCCTCCCAACCCGAATGAATTTCAAATTACTTATTCAATACGACGGCACGGATTTTCACGGCTGGCAGGTACAGGAGAACGCGCGTACGATCCAGGGCGAATTGGAGCGCGTGATCGGGATGCTTGAGAACGCCGAGGTGAAAGTGTTCGGGTCGGGCAGGACGGACGCGGGCGTACATGCCGAGGGGCAGGTTGCCAACGTGCGAATGGAACGCGCGTTCACGCCGGAAAAGCTTAGGAACGCGATCAACGGAAACCTGTGGCGCGACATTCGTATAATGGACATCGAACGCGCTCCTGACGATTTCCACGCGCGGTTTTCTGCGACAGGGAAAACCTATGTTTACCGCGTCGTGAATGCTCCCGTGATGTCGCCGTTCTGGACGCGGTTCGCTCATCACGAATCGCGGCCGCTGGACGTGGGCAGAATGGCCGACGCAGCGAGGCTGTTTCTGGGCGAGCATGACTGGACGGCGTTTGCCTCCGCGCAATCCGACGGGGACAGCCGCGTCCGCACGATCACCGAATTTTCGGTCGAGTCGCGTTGGGACGATCGGGCGCGGGCGTCTGTGATCGAATTTCGAATCAGCGGAACGGGCTTTCTGCGATATATGGTGCGGTCGATCGTCGGGACGGTGCTTGAGGTCGGGCGAAACGAAAAGGACTTTGATACAATTCAGACGGCGATCGTTACCGGCGACAGGAACCTTGCAGGAATTACCGCACCTGCGAACGGCCTGACGCTGCTAAAGGTCGATTACGAACGACGATAATGACGATATATCATATCGTGCTGCCGGAGACGTGGCGCGAATTCGAGGGCAAGGACGAATATACGGCCGAGAGCCTCGCGACGGAAGGCTTTATCCACTGCAGCTACGGCGTACAGGTGGACGGTGTTCTTCGGCGGTATTTCAGCGGCGCGGAAAAGGTCCTGGTACTTGCGATCGATCCGTCGAAGCTTATCTCGCGGCTGGTCGAAGAGCCTTCGACCAATAACGAGGTCTATCCCCATATCTACGGCCCTATCAACCGCGATGCCGTGATCGGCGTCGAAGAACGTGAATTGAACAATGTCATCCTCGACCGAGATTAGCCCGCTGATGTTCAAGAATTTCGCAAAGGACGTGAAGCCGCGTTCGCGCGACGCTCAGCTCCTTGCCGAACTCGATCCCGAAAAACTCCCAAAACATATAGCAGTGATCATGGACGGCAACGGCCGCTGGGCCAAGTCGAAGGGAAAGCCGCGTCTGTTCGGCCACCGTGCCGGAGCCGATTCCGTCCGCGCGATCATCGATACATGCGCCCGGCTTGAGATCAAGGCGGTGACGCTCTACGCGTTCTCGACCGAGAATTGGAAACGGCCGGAAGCGGAGGTGTCCGGGCTGATGCAGATGCTCAAACGATACCTGCGCAGCGAATTAAAAGATGTTCATCGGAACAATATAAGGTTTCGGGCGATCGGCGAACTGTCGGCACTGGCGAAAGACATCCAGACGGAACTGAATGACGCGATGAAGCTGACGGCCGGAAATACGGGGACGAACGTCAATATCGCTCTGAATTACGGCGGGCGGGCCGAGATAGTCCGTGCGTGCCGGCAGGCCGTACGTGAATTGATCGACGCCGAACGCTCCCCGCAAGACCTGGATGAATCCGACATCGAAGCCCACCTGTACACGCACGGCCAGCCGGAGGTTGACCTGATGATCCGCACGAGCGGCGAATTCCGGTTGTCGAACTTCCTTTTGTGGCAGCTTGCCTACAGCGAGATCTATGTGACGCCCACATTTTTTCCGGATTTTCGAAGGACCCAGCTATTGGAAGCACTGGTCGATTTTCAGAAGCGCGAACGGCGCTACGGCGATATAAAGTAAGTTATGAATGACGATATTCGATCCCAATTTCCCGCCGCTTTGAACTACACATACCTGAACAGCGCAGCAGTCGCACCATTGCCCAAGGCATCTGCCGACGCTGTAAACAGACAGCTTAAGGACGTTTCGGAAAACGGTTCGGTTAACTTTTTGCAGTGGGTCGAGACGAAGGGGCGCGCACGCGATCTTGTCGCCGCGATGTTGAACGTGAAGGCGGAACAGGTCGCCTTTACCCGGAATACATCGGACGGTTTTGCGTCCATCGCCAATGGGCTGAAGTGGGAAAAGGGCGACAATATCGTTAGTTTTGAGCGGGAGTTTCCGGCGAATTTCTATCCCTGGCGGCGGATCCGCGACGAATTCGGCGTCGAACTTCGTTTGTGCCCGGAGCGTGACGGGCGGATCGACCTCGAGGAATTGATCGCTATGATCGATTCGAACACCAAGGCCGTCGCGCTCAGTTATGTGCAGTACGATTCGGGTTTCAGGTCGGACCTTGAACGCGTCGGCAAGGCGGCGCGTGCGGCGGATGCGCTGTTTTGCGTAGATATTATTCAGGCGTTCGGCGCGATGCCGATGGACCTGCCGGCACAAATGGTCGACGCGGCGTGCGGCGCAAGCCACAAATGGCTGTGCGCGCCGGAAGGCTGTGGGATCATATATCTTTCGGACCGCGCCCGCGAACGCATATCGCCGACGCTGACGGGCTGGATAAGCGTCGAGACACCGTGGGATTTCGAGGATCGCGAGCAGGCCGTAAAGCCGAACGCTCTGGCCTGGGAATCGGGCACGGGATGCTCGTCGCTGTTCTACGGGCTGGAACAGAGCCTATTGCTGCTGAATTCGGCGGGTGCGGAAAAGATCGAAGCTCATCTCCATGAATTGACAGAGCAGCTGTGCGATGCGGTCGCGGGCAGGGATTACGACATCGTCAGCTCAAGACGGCCGGGCGAGCGGTCACAGATAGTTTGCATAAGGCACCGCAACGGGCTTCACTGCGGCGAGATCGCGGAAAGATTGGAAAACGAAAAGATAATCGTATCGCCGCGTGGCGACCGCCTTCGGATAGCTCCGCATCTTTTCAATAATTCGAGCGATATCGACCGGTTGGCCGAGGCGCTGCCGTGATCATTCCTTCAAGAGTCGATCGGGGGCGATGTCCGGCGTGAGGCCGTCGAGGTTGAGGCGGATCATGCCGCCGGCGTCCGAGAATTCAGCCATAACGGCGCGTTTTTGTTCGCGGAACTTGAAATACACAATACCGGCGATCACGCCGCTGACGATCGAAAGCCCAATACCGATCAGGATAGCGATCAGCGTTGACACGAAAATGTCCTTTGTGGTCGTGACGAACGCGCGTTCCATGCGGCTAAGGATCGTCGGGTCTTCGCCCAGCCACTGAACCATCTTCTCGTAATTCACCTTGTCCATCAGGGCGTTCGCGGCCGCGGGGTCGGCGGCGTCAAACACGAACACGCTGTAATTCCCGATCCGCCTGTATTGCGGAGCCGCATCGGGGCCGAGTTCGGCGATGCGTCCGGCAAACGTCGCGTCCGCCTCTGTGGCCGTTTGCGGATTAGCATATTCGATGATCAGAAGTTTTCCCGCCGGATAAGCAGCCGTGACGGCTTCGCCGCCGCCGGTAAGATCGACAAGGTCGAAAACCGGCCTATCGCCGAGAGCTCCGCGCAGGTCATCAACGCGGTTGGTGAAAATAGCCGAAGAATGGACGGTTTGCCAATCGGGAAGATGTTTAACGAGAACGGGGATGCCGTCCGACTCGGAAATTTCCTGAGCGCGGACGCCTTCCGGCGCATTCTGCGCATAGACCGGGCCCGAAAACAGCAAGCCTGCGGCTAAAATCAGCGTGATCAATCCTTTTCTAAGCATTTTGGCGAAATCAATTTTAACACAGCAAGAGCATGTAACGAATCGATACATATACGAAATCGTGCGCCCTTTGAATCAATCACTACACCCGTGAGGCGAGGAATTTGAACTTTGATGAACCCGCTATCGCAAAGTATGCCCAAAAGATGCAACAAAACCGCGTTTTACGCGTGTTTTAATTACCAGAAGGGAACTCTCGGCGGTTTGGCACGCCAATTGATGCATACCCAGTCGAGGGGGAAGGAAGGAAATGACTACAGAAACATTAGAATATCCGGTATTTCAGGGCGAAGCGGGGGCGGCAGGCGTAACGGCCGAAGCTAAAACTTCGAAGATCGAAAACATAGGGAAAGCGACGGATTTTGAACTCTCGCAGGCGGCCTCTAAAGGGGACATGATCGCATTCGAGGAGATCTACCAGCGGCATCACCGACGTGTTTACTCGATCTGCCTAAGGATGCTGCAAAATGCATATGAGGCCGAAGACCTGACGCAGGACGTTTTCATCCAGCTCTACAGGAAGATAGGCAGCTTCAGAGGCGATTCGGCCTTTACGACGTGGCTGCATAGATTGACGGTCAATCAGGTCCTGATGCATTTCAGGAAACGGACCGTAAAATTTGAAAAGACGACGGAAGAAGGCGAAACACCCGTCCAGATCGTATCGGGGACGGAGAACCCGTTCAAGATGCCGATCGTCGACAAGATCGCACTCGAGAACGCGATCGAACAGCTTCCTGCGGGATACAAGAACGTATTTGTCCTGCACGACGTAGAAGGTTTTGAGCATGAAGAAGTGGCGAGAATCCTTGGCTGCTCGGTCGGGACCTCGAAATCGCAGCTGCATAAGGCTCGGCTGAAATTGAGAAAGCTGCTGAAGAAAAAGGCGAACCCGAGGCTGATCGGTATGACCTCGTAGGAAATTACGGATCAAGTGGTTGTGAAGGCCGTCCGCGAAAGTGGACGGCCTTTTTGCGCTTCGGTGCGGTTATGAGCGGCGGCCGATGATTATCCTATTTTCTTAAGCAGTGGCGGGAGCAATAGGCTTAATTTCGTGCCTGCTTCTAAATTGCAGCCGGCCAACCCGGCGGCGCTGGCCAGTATTGGAATTCACGGAAGTGCGATGTTATAGTTCGATCATCCGAATCTCTCCGTAACGTTTACAAATCATGAAGAAATCCATCCTGATACTGACGATCGTTTTATTATTCGTGCCGGTGCATTTCGGCCAGGCCCCGGAACTCTGGCGTGACGCGACAGTGATCCGCACGACTCATGGCGTTCCGCATATAAGGGCGAAGAATTTGAGGGCAGCGGGTTATGCGTTGGCGTGGCTGCAGTGTGAGGATTATGGAACGGCGACGCCCATGCGGTTGCTGGAGGCAAGCGGGCGGGCCGCTTCTGTAATTGGCTACGAACGCATCGAAGCGGACATGGCGATGAAGAGGCTAAGGGAGCAGACGGAGAAGAACTATCCCACGCTTTCACGCGATGTGCGCGACGTTTATGAAGGGTTTGCGGCGGGCGTCAATCGTTATATCGAGCTGAATCCGGAGAGATTTCCGGCCAACATGCCGAAGGATTTTGCGGGCATAGATGTCATTTCGACGGAAACGATGGTGCCGCCTGCGCGAAAGATCCGGGCGTTCTTAAACAGGCTGAACCCGCGGCCGCGGCCGGACGGCGCTCCGGCGGATGATCCGACGACGATGGAGGAAGGCGAAGGTTTGGACGACGGTTCGAACGCCTGGGCGTTTGCGCCGAGCAGGACGAGATCGGGGAAGGCGATACTGATGCGCAACCCACATCTGGCTTGGTCGGCGGGATATTACGAAGCGCAGGTGACGGTGCCGGGCGTGATGGATTTTTACGGCGATTTTCGCATTGGCGGACCATTCGTCGTGATCGGCGGATTTAACAAGGACCTCGGCTGGTCGACGACAAACAACCAGCAGGACATGGACGAATTTTACGCTTTGGATGTCGATCCGAACCTCGCCGATCACTATATGTTCGACGGGCGATCGGTCGCAATGAAACGCGAGCTGGTGACCGTGCCGTTTCGCAACGGCGACGGAATTTCGACCGAGACGCGGGAATTCTGGACAACCGATATTGGTCCGGTCGTGCATCGTGCGAACGGAAAGGTTTACGTGTACAGGACCACGAACGACGGCGAATTTCGCGCGGGCGAGCAATTTTTGCGAATGATGCGGGCGAAGTCTTTCGCCGAATGGAAGGACGCCATGAGAATGCAGGCGCGGGCGACATCCAATTTTACTTATGCCGACCGGGCCGGAAATATTTTCCTGGTTTGGGTGTCAAAGCTGCCTATTCTGCCGAAACCGCCGGGCGACGACCTTTCTGCCGTTCCGGCGCGGGGTGCGGCGGACGTTTTTTCAAAGATCGTGCCGTTCGACGAACTGCCGCAATTTCACAATCCGCCCGGCGGCTATGTGCACAACGAGAACAGCTCGCCGCACTATACGAACGTGCGCGGCGGTGTTAACACGACGAACCGCTATCCGAACTTCGAACAGCCGCGATTGTCGCTGCGGAGCCAACTCGCTCTGCAGCTGATCGACAACGACGAGAAATACAGCCTCGAGGACGTCGTTAAATTAAAGCACAATTACCGTGCACTGCTCGCCGATCGTGTGAAGCCGGACCTGATCGCCGCGGTCAAGGCCGCGAACCCAACCGGCGACACGGCGGCCGCGATCGAACTGTTGGAGCGTTGGGACAATACTACCGCTCCCGACAGCCGCGGTTCGGTAATATTTCAGGAATGGTGGCGGCACTATTCGGGAATTCGAGGCGAGAACAGGCAGCCTCTGCCGGACGATCAGCGCTACGCGAAGGTGTGGAGCGTCGCCGACCCGTTCAACACGCCGAGCGGGCTTGCGGACAAGGCACGCTCGGTCGAATCGTTTGCGTGGGCCGTGGAAGAAGTTAGATCGCGATATGGGAGTTTTGACGTAGCCTGGGGCGATGTGCACCGCGTACGCCGCGGTGAGGTGGACGTGCCGGTCGGCGGCTGCGGCAACGACCTCGGCTGCTTTCGAATAATGACGTTCACCCGCGACAAGGACGGTAAGATGGCCGCGGCCGGTGGAGACGGATGGGTGTTCGCGGTAGAGTTCGGCGATGTGCCGCGCGGATATTCGGTGCTGGCTTATGGGCAGAGCCGTTCGCCGGAGTCGCCATATTATTCTGACCAGGCAGTGATGTTTGCCAGGGGCGAGATGAAGCCGATCGCGTTCACTGAAAAGGACATCAAGGCCGCGGCCGTCGAAACATACAAACCGGGCGAGAAGAAATAGTTTGGGAAAGAACAGATCATCCGGCACAATGGGTGAAAAGATTGCCGCTCGCCCGAAAAAAGTCATCGACCTCGGCGTCCTATGTATGATATACTCATGCACGGCTGCAACGCCTTGCGGCCGCGGCTCGATATTTGAAAATCCAAGAGGTTTTGGAAGAAAAGGCGTTCCACGCTGCGCAGCGAACGTTTGTTGAAAACAAAGGGTTTAGGCTGCGGCGAAAGTTTTTTCGAAAATGAGCGGAATTTGCGGATTGTGTGCCGCTAAACCGTGCGGCATCAACGGCTTGCACGTTCCACCGCACACTGGAACGCCGGCGGAACGCGGCGGAACGGAATTTACGGTTTACAGACGCACGAACCGGCTCTGTGATTCATGAGGTCCTGATCCGAATATCTCGTCGTTCCAGTTCCGCGATGAATTTATCGGCGTTGATCGCTTTTTCCTGCGGTATCGCTCCTCGCTCCAACACGTGGCCCTTAGCCATCATCTGGGCAATGATCGACGCAGGAAACGCGGTAGTACGCATCATCGCTGAAAGGCCTGTCTTTTCATCGAAGCTGTCGATAATGTCGTAGCGGAGGCGGCGAATCTCGCCTTCGAGCGAACCGACAAAATCTACGCGGACAAGAACGTGATCGGGGCCGTCGGCGGGCAGGTTTTGCTGCAGCAGTTCGCCGAACACCTTGCGTGGCGTTACTTTCTGGAAATCGAAAACGATCTCGTCGCTGGAGCATAGCCCAAGATCGATCATCGTTTTGAATTTGTCGCAATGGCCGGCGTAGCGGATGGTCTTGTAATCGAGCTCGCGAATTTTCCCGAGGAAAGTGTCGGGCAGCGTAGATGTGCCGCCGGAGGTCTGAAAGGCTTCGAGCGGCGGAAAATCGGCGAACGAGAGCTCTTCGATCTCGGTCATGGATTCGACCTCGGCAATGCGGCCTTCGCGGATGACCCGCGCGGATTCTATATATTCATTGATAAGGCCTTCGACGGAGAATACGAGCTGGTAGTTGAGCGGCGGCTGCGGGTCCTGCGGCAATCCGCCGACGCGAATATGGATCTCGTCAATGCGTTCAAATCTTGCCGCGCCGTGCATCGCCAGGATCGAGACCATTCCCGGAGCGAGCCCGCAATCGGGAATGATGCTGACGCCGGCCGCACGCGCTTCATCGTCGAGGGCGAGCTGTTCATCCACGACATAGTTGTTTCCCCCGAGGTCGCAGAAATTTGCGCCGGCGTCGATCGCTGCACGCGACAGGCCGGCGTTGTACCAGTAGTTGACGCAGGATATGACGGAGTCGTGCCCGCGCATTAATTCACGAGCATCGCTGACGTTCGCGGCGTCGATATGACGGACATCGAGGTTTTGCGCTCCTACAAGCTCCGCGACAGCTTCGGCCTTTTTTACGTCGAAATCGGCGAGCGTTATCCGGTCGATGCCGGGGGAATTGTGCGCAAGGTCATAAGCGGCGCCGTGTCCCATTCGCCCGGCTCCGAGGATCAGTACTTTCATAGAAAATTCAGGTTGACGATCGGGAGGACATCAGGGGAATTACCATTCATCCGGATCATCGGGGCGTTCGGCCGAGACGATCTCGCCGGCATAATCCCAGACCTTTTTCTTCCAAAGGCGCAGCGAATCGGTCAATTTCAGCGCCGCCTGCGGATGAGCGGCGTTGCGTTCAAGACGGATCACTTGCGCCGTGACGCTAACCTCGTCCTTTGTGTTTTCCGTTACCGTTAGTTCGACCTTGCAGCCGACCGTTGGAAGCCTGCGGGGTAAATAAACAAGCGTTCCCTGCGGCCCGACATTTTCGGTCAGGCCTTCTTCAACGACCACATTTCCCGACTCGTCCTTCCATCGCACACGAATGGGAAACGAAACGACGTGTCGTGCACCGTGACGGCGTTCATCCATAATTTGTCCTCTTATTTTGCCCGTGTGAAAAAGAAATCGGACGTTGAAAATATACTTTAAGTAAGCCCCGTAAGTCTATCTAGAAATACAACTTTTGCGGCCGCTCGAAAGGGACAAAAACGGCAATGCCATATAGGATAAGGAGTTGCGGGCTTTTAGTGGTAGACAACGCTTGTGAAAAGTGGTACCATCCAAAAATGTTCCGGTTCACAGGGACCGTTGCTAGGCGGAATTTCCCGTCGAAACAATCTTCAATTTTATGCTCTAAAAAAGCGAAGAGTGGCGGAAAAAATGAATTCTGACACTCTTTCTGCGTTTAATTGAATATAAAAGTTGAAAGGAGCTAAAGAATAATGAAAAAACTCGTTAGAGGAGGCATTATTCTGTCAATTATCAGTTTGTTCGTTGTTTTAGTTTATGCACAATCTGCGACAGAAGAAATCCTCGATATAGCGGAAGTTTCGCAAAACCAAGAAAAAGATACCGTTATCGAATCAAACAAAGCTACCGTTAATAAAGAAACACAAGACCATAATTCAAACAAAGTTACCGTAAAACAAGAAACACAGACTAACAATTCAAACAAAGCTACAGTAAAACCAGAGTTACAAGATAGTAATACAAATAAATTGGTCGAAAAGACCGTAATGAGCAGAGCGGCGACAAGGGCCATCAGCAGAGGATCTTTCACAGCTACAGCATATTGCCTGAAGGGCAGGACCGCGATGGGACATTCCGTTCGTAAAGGGATCATAGCGGCCGACCCGAGGGTGCTGAAGCTCGGTTCGAAGGTTAGATTAGGAGCCGGTGCTTACAGCGGTGAATATCTGGTCTCGGACACAGGCGGAAGGATCAAGGGCAACAAGATAGACATCTGGGTGCCTAACTGTTCAGAGGCCAGGAGGTTTGGACGAAGAACGGTCCAGATCGAAATGGCACAATAAAAATAGAAGTAAAATTTATCGAAAATGGGAAACCGCCACGGGGCGGTTTTTTAATTTTAATCGGTGGCTTCTATTTCTTCTTCGAGAAGCTGGCGGCGGTAAAGTTCCGCATATTCGCCGCCGTATTCTACCAGTTCCTCGTGCGTGCCGCGTTCGATGATGCGGCCGTTGTCGAGAACGCATATCAGATCGGCATCGCGGATCGTTGAAACACGATGCGAGACGATCAGCGTCGTGCGGTCGGAACGGACATCACGGAGGTTGTGCAGGATCTGCTCTTCGGTATAAGTGTCGACGGCGGAGAGCGAATCGTCGAGTATAAGGATCCGCGGATCGCGCATAACCGCACGTGCGATCGCGGTACGCTGTTTCTGACCGCCGGAGAGCGTAATGCCGCGTTCCCCGACGAGCTGTTGATACTGATTGGGGAATTCGCGAATGTCGGCGGCGAGCCCGGCGATCTCGGCTGCTTTTTCGACCGTGATCAAACCTGATACTGAAGCGCCGCGACGCTGAGTCGGAGATGAAGCACTGGGAAGTACATTAGGAACTTCCGCTGTACTATTACCATCCCCGTGAACGGTTTTCGCCGCGGTACTTTGATTCGTCGCTTCGACATCAACACCGAAGGCGATGTTTGCCGCGAGCGTGTCACTGAATAGGAACGTCTCCTGCGGGACAAAGCCGATCGAGCGTCGGAGCTGTTCGATCGGATAGCTGCGGATAGGACGGCCATCGATCAGGACGGAACCTTCGGGTGCTTCGAGCAGACGCGGGATAATGCTCATCAACGTGGATTTTCCGCTGCCGGTCTTTCCGACGAACGCGACGGTGCGGCCCTGTTCGATCGTCAGGTCAATGTCTTCGAGCACGGGGCGGCCGTTATAGGAAAATGTTAGATCGCGGAATTCGATCCGCCCGCGGATCGGAGGCTGCGGTGTGACATCCGGTTCGTCCTTGATCGTTGGTTCGGTTTCGAGAATGGCGTTGAAACGCTTTAGCGAAGCCGTGCCCCGCTGGTACAGATTGACGACATAGCCGAGTGCGATAAGGTACCAGATCATCCGCTGAAGGTAGAGAATGAAAGCGGTAAAATCGCCCGCGGTAATATCGCCCTCGACGGCCATTGGCACGCCGACCGCTACGATTATTACGAAGCCCAATCCGATAAAGAAGAAGAGCAGGGGGCGCATCGCCGCTGCGAATTTTACGAGGCGAAGATTCTGATCGGCGTACTCTTCATTAAGGACCTGAAACTGTTCGATCTCGGATTCTTCACGTGCATAGGCGCGGATCACGCGTACACCGGTCAGGTTTTCCTGAGCGCGTGCGGTGATGTCGGAGAAAAACCCCTGGATCTTCTCAAACCGGGTATGTATCTGTGCCCCGAGGTATTTGACCGTAAGAGAAACGAGCGGCATCGGGATCAGCAGCAGAAGCGTTAGCTTGACGGAAATGCCAAGCATGATCGGCAGTGTGATCGCGAGGGCGAAGATCGCCTGGAAACTGTATAGGATCATCGGGCCGACGATCTGCCGGATGGCGGCCAGGTCATTCGTCGCACGCGCCATTAGGTCACCGACGCGGCTGTTGTGAAAAAACTTAAGCGGCTGGTCGATTATCGCATCGTAAAAATCGCGACGCATGTCGAATTCGATATGACGCGAAGTATTGATCAGAAGGCGTCGCTGCAGAAACAGGAAAATACCGCTGAGAAAATTTATCCCAAGAATGGCGAGCGGGTAATAAACGACCTTTTCCCAGGTAACGCCGGCACTAAGATCGTCGATCGCCTTGCCGATCAGATACGGCACGAGCAGGCCGAACACCATTGAGAATAAAATGAACGCTATTCCGGCGACAATTCGTCCTCGGTACGGATTGAAATATTTTGCGAATTTGCGAATCTCTTCCATTCTGCTCGTCGAACTAAAAAATGTGATCTGCGTCACATCTTAGTATATGTCGAAACCGCGTTGGCGATCAGTTTGCCCTCTTCATTGAAAACGTCCGCCGACAACGTAAAAATACGTTTCCCCGCACGAACGACGCGCGCCGTGCAGCGAAACCCGCCCTGTGTATGCGGGCGAAGATAGTTTACGGTCAGGCTGACGGTCGATGCCCGTTCGTTTTCGCCCAGACAGGTGATCACCGCGAACGCCATCGCCGTGTCGATCAGGGTGGCGGTAATACCGCCGTGCAGCACACCGTGCGGCTGGCGAAGCTCGTCACGCATCTCGACGGTGATGGTCGCTTCCATCGGCTGCATATCGGTAAGGTGCATTCCGACCATTTGCGCGACGGGATTTTCGCGTAACGCCTGCGCCGCGCGTTTCATCTGTTCGGGCGTGATCTCGGTTCGCTTCGTCATTGTTCGGTCTCGATCTCTTCGGGCCTTACCTTCTTATAACCTGCCGGAATGTCGAAAAGGGTCCTATCAGGTTCGGGGCTGAATTTCCGCACTTCGACAGAGTACTGCAATTCGCGCCTGCCGCCGGCGAGGCTAAAAAATTCCTGTCGGACGGGTATTTTCAGCGTATCGTCGACATAAACAATGATCTCGGACGTGGTCTCGCCGTCGATCTTGACACGGTAACGCATACGTCCGTTTTCACTACCCAGATTCTCAAAAACCACGTCGGGGCGGGATAGGTACCATGTGCCGAGCGGTTCGGCAGCGGCGTCTGGCCGCGGCGCGATCTCCGCGTATAACTTACGCCGGTCGTCGATCAGAAAATTGCGTTCACCGCGGATGGAGCCGAACTGATGGCCGCTGCCGAATCCGTGATCGTAGCGCCAGCGGGCGCCGTCGCGCGAAATGCGCGTGACACGTTCGATCCCGTCAGCGGTCACGGCCATTTCCAGCGTGTACGTATTTGGCTCTTCAAACTTGAACGGCAATTCGTCTGGCTGCGAAAACGCGACGGGCCGATCGACATCTGCCGCAGGCTTCATTTGGCCGCACCCTGCCGGTAAAATAAAAAATACCGCGGTCGCGACAAAAAATCTGATCGTTTGCGGTACGTGCATCGGTAAAAGCTAAATTTTAGCACAGCGGATGGCATTCGGTGGAAACGGCCCTTGGACGGCGTGAGAAATCTTGCGTTGCGCGGCCGATTGGGCAAAAATAAGTGAAAGGCATTAGCCTGGGATCGACCTCATTGTATGAAGCTCTACGTTTGGCAGGCGGCGTATTTTGCCGGGGCGGCGGTGATACTGCCGTTCGCTCCTTTTCTTTATCTACAGGGACAATATACTCGGCGAAAGGTGGGCGTACTGCCCGGAGCGGCAGGCGCGAACCGTGGTATTGCCGGCGATGGCGGCGAACCGGCGAGGTTGTTGGTTATTGGAGAATCGACGGTGGCGGGCTTGGGGGCAAGAACCCATGAATTTGCGCTGGCCGGCCAGTTTGCGGCGCGGCTGGCACGGCGGATCGGACGCGGCGTTCAATGGGACGTGATCGGCCGGAATGGCGTGACGGCGCGCGCAACTATTCGCGAACTCGTGCCGCAGATCCCTGGGAAGAATTACGATTATGTGCTTGTGGGCCTCGGCGGCAATGACGTTCTGAAATTGAGCAGCCCAATAAAATGGCGGCGCGATATGACAGAGCTTTTGGGAATTCTTCGCATGGACAATCCGAATGCGGCGATATTTTTGTCGAACTGCCCAATGATAAAATTGTCGCCGGCGTTGCCTCAGCCGATAAAGGCGATCCTATGGGAACTGTCGAAGCTGCACGACCGGAACATCAAGGACCTCACGGCACAGATGGAAAGGATATTCTATTACCATCAGCCAAATTCCATAACCGAAGGCTTTTTCTCGGACGGCATTCACCCTTCGGAAAAAGGATATGCAGACTGGTCCGAGCGCATGATTGAATTCTTTACCGAAAATTATAAATGGTAGAACCCGCCGATTCCCACGACGAACTCAGAAACAAGATCGACGAGCACACAGAGTGGCTGCTCGTCCATGCGAATGGGCGTTCGTTTCCGCTGCGGTCGGAGGAGATCGAGTTGACGCAGTTGTCGGATCGGATCCAGTTCTGCTTTCCGGACGACGCCGGATATCATTCCTGGCGGCTGAATGCGTTCAAGATGGACGAAGGCGAAATCGTGGTGGACGTCGCCGGGCGGTTCGGAAAGAATCGCGAGACGATGCGGCTGGTGCCGCGCACGCCGGCAGCGGAACTTGCGGAAGAGACCGAGATCGCGCGGCTGAAAAAGGCGAACGAAATAGGTAGGGCGATCGCGGACGCGCGAGCAGCAAAGATCATTCGAATTGCGTTGTCGAAGGAAAATTCGCGCATCGCACACATTTTTTATAAGACCGGCGTTAGCACTTTGCATGCGGCAATGGCAGATGTCACCGGCACGGCGCCCCATGAATCGTTGGTGTGCTCGGCGCTGGTATGGCTGCAGCGATTGGAAGCCAGAAAGAAAGATCCAATTGACATCATTTCGATCGCCGCGGACAAGAAACGAGCGCGTAGCTTGCAGAAACTGCTGGCAATGCTGTCGGACCGGGAACGAAAGCGTATCGAGATCATCGAGATAGCCGGCATCCCGGACGATGTCGAAGTAAAGATGCTTCCCGCGAGGCGGCTGTCGGAATTATGGAGAGAGCGGCCGCGAAAGCTCGTTTTCCCTGACAATCCGTTCCCAAGCAAGGCCGCACAGCGGATAATCGCGCTCAAGCCCGAAAAGATCGACGTGCTCTATTCGAAACAGGGCGAGACGCTGCGGTTCCTGGGGCTGCCGTTCGCGCGCGTTCGAACGATGTTAGGAAGAGACAAGGCGTGGTTCGGCGTCGGACGTGAAAAGCGTGTGCTGAACTATGCTACGACGGACGACCTCGTACGGTTGGTCGAAGAGCTTGATGAAAACCGTGATGCCGAATCGGCAAATAAGCGGCACGAATATTACAGACTGGCGCCCGAAGCGTGGCTCGAGGCGATATTGCGGCGTAACATCAGGCTGCTGGATGCAAATCTCATCCTGTCGCCGATCTACAGCCAGTTTCGGACGATGAACGACAAGATCGACCTATTGGCGTTGAGACGCGACGGGCGGCTGGTCGTGATCGAACTAAAAACCACGCCCGACCGTGCGGCGATCTTTCAGGCGGCGGATTACTGGCGGAAGATAGAACTGCAGCGGCGCAGCGGGCAATTGGATGCCGCCAAGGCGTTCGGTGACCGCAAGATACTCGACAAACCGGCACTCATCTATCTGGCGGCGCCTGCACTGAGCTTCCATCGTGACCACGAATTGTTTTCATCAATGCTGGCGAGCGAAATAGAGCTCTGGCGATTCGAGCTTCATGAGAACTGGCGGGCCGCCGTGAAGGTCATTGCCCGCACGGATCATGGCGATCCGTTGTCGGGCCGAACGAACCGGTAACCGATACCGCGCACGGTCTGGACGATCTTGGGGTTGTTGGGTTCGTCCTCGAGGTGCTTTCGAAGACGGACGATAAAGTTGTCGATCGCACGTGTGTCGGTGTCTTCCTGTAGGCCCCAAACTTCCTCCAGGATAGTTTTTCGGGACACGGCCTGGCCCTCGTTCTCGATCAGGTATTGAAGGAGTTTTGCCTCCATCAAAGTGAGATGGACGAGATCGCCGCCGTCAACGAGCTGCAGATTGCCGAAATCGATCGTCTTTCCATTGACGGAAACCGTGTCAGCGGTGGGCGACTCTTTTGATTCACGGCGAAACCATTCGCGGCGGCGAAGCAGGCCCTTCAGACGTGCCAGAAAGATCTCCAGATCGAACGGTTTCGCCAGATAGTCATCGGTCCCTGATTCGAAACCCTTCAGGACATCTTCAGGACGGCCGCGGGCCGTCAGCATAAGAATAGGCGTGTAATCCTCACCTGCACGCATTTGCCGCGCAACCTCGAAGCCGTCAATCAGGGGCAGCATAACGTCAAGCACGACCGCGTCATACTGTGTTTCGGCCAGCAACCGCAGCGCTGCGGCGCCGTCCGGAGCTATTTGAGCTTCGTGGCCCTCGGCTTCAATATTGAACCGAAGACCGTTGGCGATGTGCATTTCGTCCTCAACGATCAGGATCTTCATAGTTACGCCTTGGGGAGCTGAATAAAGAACGTACTGCCGAGGCCCGGCCCGCGACTTTCGGCCCGAATACTGCCGCCATGCTTATCGACAATGGATTTGACGATGAACAGGCCGAGGCCCGTGCCCTTGGCATCCGCCGCCGCGTCGCCCGAGACACGATAGAAACGCTTGAAAATGCGTTTCAGGTCATGAGGCGGAATGCCGATCCCGCCGTCCTTGATATATATCTCCGCACGCCCCAGCGGAGAATTTTTTATTCGGACGGAGATCTTCGGCTCATTGACGGAATATTTGACAGCGTTGTCGAGGAGGTTTGTGAATACCGTCTGCAGTTCGCCCTGGTCGCCGATGACGGTGACGGGTTCCGCAGGCGTCGTCAACTTGATAGTTCCGTCGCCGAGGTGATGGCGGCGGCGAACGATGTCGATCGTTTCTTCGGCAAGCGACCGCAGGTCGAGCTCGGCAATACTGAGCTGACGTCCGGGTTCGCGCGTGCTGCTGGCGAGAAGCACTTGTTCGACGGTAGATAACAGGCGGTCGCTGTCATCGAGCATGACGTCGTAAAATTCGCGGCGCTTTTCTTCGCTGACGTCGCGCGATTTTAGTGTTTCGAGATAGAGCTTGATCGAGGCGATCGGTGTTTTGAGTTCGTGGGTGACGGAGTTTAGGAACGCGTCGTGCTGCTCGTTGCGGCGGATCTCGCGAAATAGAAAGACCGTGTTCAGGATCAGCCCCGTAATGATCAACAGAAAGAAGATGATCCCGAGGACGAGCAGAACTACCTCGGTCAAATTAAGCAGGATCCAGCCGACGTTGAGCGCGACCGCCAGGAGAATAAGGCAGATGCCGAGCACGAGGAAGAATATTGCTGTCTTGCGGCGGCGCATGTGTCGATTTTAAGTAAATTCGGCGGCCGATAAAAGCGAAGACGCGGAGAATCGGTCAGACATTCCGAATCTCCGCGTCTTGATTGGGTGATAAGTGACGATCAGGCGGCTTTTCTTACCGAGCTCGTCTCTTCTTTCGCGCTTGCCAGGTCGTAGGCATAGACGTCGGTCACGAGCCCGAGTTTTTCGAGCAGGCGTATCTGGATCCAGTTGACGTCGAATTCGCGTGCGGTCAGGCCGTGGCGGGCCGAACGCGGGTAGGCGTGGTGATTGTTGTGCCAGCCTTCGCCAAAGGTGACAGCGGCTATCAGGCCGTTGTTGCGCGAATCGTCACGGATGTCGAACCGGCGCGAACCCCAGAGGTGCGTTGCCGAATTGACCAGCCACGTGAAGTGCCAGCCGAGGACGGTCCGGAGAAATACTCCCCACAGGACCATGGTAAATCCGCCGATGGCAAACAAGACTATCGCGGCGGCGATGGTCGTCAGGTAATAATAGTTATTCAGGAACGTGTGAACGCGGTCCTTTGCCAGGTCCGGCGAATAGCGGCGGACGGAGGCTTCGGATTGGTTCTGTGCCGTGCCGCGGAAGATCCAGCCGATATGGGCCCAATAGGTGCCGTGGCGCGGGCTGTGCGGATCGCGGTCCTGTTCAGTAAAGGCATGGTGAATGCGATGGGTCGTGACCCATGCGAGCGGGCCGGACTGTAGGGCCAGCGTGCCGCAGAGCGATAAGAAATATTCGAGCCACTTCGGCGTCTTGAAGCCGCGGTGGGTCAGCAGGCGGTGATAGCCGAGCCCGACGCCCCAGCTGCCGGCGATCCACCAGGTGATAAGGCCGGCGACAAGATTCTGCCAGCTGAAGGTAAACAGCGCCGCCACTGCAAATATGTGGAATATGCCCACGAAAAAGACGGTGCTCCAATTGATCCGCTTAGATAAAGATTGCTTAAATTCTACTACGTTTTCCACGAATTCCCCTGTAAATAATTAGATTTCCGGCCACGCGAAGAGAAGAGATACCGCGCCAGAAACTAAGATAGCAGGTTTGGGCGGGCGCAATTGTAAGAGTTCTGTAATTTCAAATCGTTGACGGCGCGGAGTGTGCGTGTTAGCGGCGCGATGTAGGGCGATTAGTGACATTTGGCCATAAAAATCATAAATATCATTAAAGTTGCCCTGTTTCGTAAAAAGCGCTATTTGGGGATTTGGGTGGGTGTGGTTTGATGGTGGTCGCGGGATGTTCACCGCATAGACGCGGAGTAGGGGAGTGGGGGAGTGTGAGGAAAAAGGGTTCTTTTTGTCTCCAAGTTTTATGAGTTGCCCCGAGCTTTAGCTCGGGGATCAGGTGTTAGTTTTGATCGGGCTTTAGCCCAAAGTTTTTTGGCTGAGGCCGGAAGGATGATTGGTTTTTCGGAGTGGTTCGGCTAAAGCCGGGGCGTTTGTTGGCTGTGACCACGGGCTGAAGCCCGTGGCAATTTATGGGAGGAAAGTCCGTGGGAAGTTGAATTCGATAGTGGTGAGTGTTTCGCCCTTACTTCGTGCGGGCTTCGGCGATTGAAGAAGCCACCCGCTAACGCGAGGTGGTTCTGACCTGGGGTGGGTGATTCGCCCTTACTGGGTGTGATGTTATAAAGACGGTTTCTCCTGACGCTGATAGAATCGATGTCGGACAAAGAAAAAGATTCGCTCTTTGACAGGAGAAACCGTAATGACATTGTACATCGGAGTTGATTTTCATCCACACC